>CAZNZA010000151.1:9349-12226 GCA_964577325.1 uncultured Polyangiaceae bacterium | reverse complement strand
TATGGCTCACGGCTATGCGATCTCCCGTCGGGCAGCGACGGACACCGCAGGCGCCTCAACTCTGGTCCTGCTGGTCCGCCGCCTGGCGGCATACGACGATTCAAAGCCGTAGTCACTCCGAAAACGCTGACCGCGCGCCGCACCGAAACGTTTGCCTTTAGGGCTGTGCTTCGTCTTGCTCTACGGGCTCGACGTCCCCACCCTGCTCGGGATCCGTTGCGCCATTGGGTGCAACTGCGGCTGGGGCCGGCGTCGGTTCATCATCGACGGCGCAGCGCACGGTCACCGATTGCGGTGAGTAAATGTTGGATGTGAACGACTGGGCGATGCCGTTGACGAAGGACGTTTCCGTCGTGATTTCGGCCCAACCGTTGGGGCACATCTCCTGCAGATCGTAAGGACCGCTGAGTTCGGCCAAACCATACACGAGCCCGTGATGCCACTTGCCGTCGTGCTCGACGGTGGCTGGCGCCGGCGGCTTGCCGGAGCGGACGGTCGTCGTAAAGCAGGCAGTGGCGGCTAGACAGCTCGCCACCAACGAAAGCCCGAGCTTTCGACTTCGCGCGTCACGTGTAGGTTCATTCATGATCCGCTCCCTCCCCGAGTGCCAAGCGCCAGTGCCGTTCACCGGAAGCAGTTATCTCCAACTGACGCTGTCCGTCCTCGCCCGCAACCGCCGCGAATACCGGCTCCCCGGCGCGATTGAAGTCCAACTCTAGACGACGCGCCGAACGGCCAGCTGCGTCGTTCGCGCAGCTGACGTAGACTTTACGCGGCGTATATATACCGATCGTCACCAAGCCGACGAGACCGGTGGCGAAGTTACCTCCCGTTTTTACCTCGGCGACGTCGCCGTTCGGGCAGAACTGCTGCACCGTAAACTCCTCGGTCCCCACCAGGCCGAAAAGGAAAAAGTCTGTCCACTGTTCGTGGGTTTCGCCTTTGACGACATCCGGATCGCGATGGAACGTAGCCCGATAACACGACGTCAGACATGTCAGCGCAACCACAGGCGCTAACCATCTGCGTTTACTCAGTAGCGTTTCATTCATGGCCTCGGCTTAGCGAAAGGCATGCCACTACCGCTCCCCCTACCGGACGTTTCGTTAGACTTGGGGCTCGTGTCGGCGCTTGAAGGTGATTTATGCTTCTTTCGATTCCTGGAGGGCTTGCGCAACCGTTGTCCAGGTTGTCGAGAGCACCACAGCATCCACCCCCTAGCGCACTTTCTGCGTCAGGGGGTCAACTTCTGATGCCAGTCTTGCGCGTCCACCGCTGCGCAGGGTGGTGCGACGTGCGAGCGGGCCATTACTTAGATGATGGGTTTGCCGCCTGTGACCGCGACCGTGGCGCCGGAGACGTAGCTGGCTTCATCGGAAGCGAGCATCACGTACACGGCAGCGAGTTCGGCGGGTTGTCCCGCCCGCTTCATGGGCGTGTCTTGGCCAAAGCTTTTCACTTGTTCGGCGGGCATGGTGGAGGGAATGAGCGGTGTCCAGATCGGCCCGGGCGCTACACAGTTGGCGCGGATCCCCTTTTCCGCGAGCAGTTGCGCCAGACTTGCCGTGAAGTTCTGAATTGCCGCCTTCGTGGCAGCGTAGGGCACGAGGGTTGGGCGCGGCTTATCCACGTTGACGGAAGCCGTGTTGATGATGCTGCCGCCGGACTTCATGTGGGGCAGTGCTGCCTTGGTGATGCGGAACATGGCGCCAATGTTTACGGCAAACGTCATGTCCCACTCTTCGTCACTGATCTCGTCGAGGGACTCATGGCTCATCTGATAGGCGGCGTTGTTGACGAGAATGTCGACGCGACCAAACGCCTCGACCGCTTTAGCTACCAATGCACGGCACTGGTCGGGCTTGCCGATGTCTCCGCGAAACAACACCGGGCGTTGCCCCGCTTGCTCAACCCACTTGGCCGTTTCCTGGGCATCCTCGTCTTCATTCAGGTACGCGATCAGCACGTCAGCGCCTTCACGCGCGTATGCAATCGCCACGGCACGCCCGATACCGGAATCGCCCCCAGTGATGATTGCCTTCTTGCCCGCTAACCGTCCCGAGCCGCGGTAGCTCTCTTCTCCATGGTCCGCCTGCGGCCGCATGGGGCCTTCCCTACCCGGAGTTCGTTCCTGTTGCTGGGGTGGGTTCGGCGCTTTGGGATAGTCTTTCGAAGTCGGCATACTCGTCCTTTCGCCAAGGTGGCGGGTTACGAAAGCACGGCTGCAAGTTCGATACCGCGCGTAGCGGTGGGTGAAGGGGCCTCGGGCTGGCGAGCGGCGAGACACATCGCCCGGGGCTGTAACGTCACGCCGTTCGCAAAGCGACACACGACGACAGACGCCGGCTCAGCAACGAACGGCGCATGCCTAGAGTGTTCGTCTTCAACCGTGTCCAGCAACAGAACCGGAGACGACGGGGCTATGTCTTACGCCAGGTTGCGAACACCGGCTTGAGCAACGAATTGACCCCGTGAAGTTTTTGTACGACGTTGCTGTCGGTGAGGCCATCCCTATTCGCGAGTGCAATCATCGGCATGACGGCATCCGTGCTGGGAATGAGCCCGGCATTCGCGGCGGAGCTATTGTGGAGCGCGCCGGAAGGCTGTGCGCACGTCCAGTTCATCAAAGAGCTGGAAGGCAACACGGGCCAGGCCGTTTCGGATCTGCCGGCATCGTTTCTCGAGGTCGAGGTTCAACGCTACGCCCCAACGACGTGGGTCGCCACGTTTGCACTGCGCAGCAGCCTGGGGGACACGAGCCCAAAGCGGCGCATCGAGGGCGACTCCTGCTCAGACGTCTCCAAGGCCGTTGCAGTGGCCGTAGCTCTGGCGCTGCACCGAAGTACGGGGCAAGACTCGGAAGCGAGCACAGTGGCG
>CAZNZA010000151.1:0-9249 GCA_964577325.1 uncultured Polyangiaceae bacterium | reverse complement strand
GACCCTCCCCCTCTCGTTGCTAGCCCTGCGACGCCGCTCGCGCCGGCCCCCCCTCGGCACGCTGGCCCTGCCCCCCGCTTGGGGGCGCGCGGTGCGCTCTTACTCGACGGTGCGCTGCTCGGTCAGACCGCGCTAGGGCTACAGGTGGGCACCTTTTTGGGCGTCGAAAGTTTCGAAACTGGACTGAGTGCGTCACTGTTGATGCCGACGGAAGTGCGCACGAGCGACACCTTGGGGGTTCAGTTGCAGGGCTACTTTGCCGAGCTCGATGCTTGCTTCACGCTAGCGCACACGGGTGTTCAACCGCAGGCTTGCCTCGGCTATCAGCTGGGAGTCGTGCGTGGTGAGGGAGTGGGGAGTGAACTCGAGGTGCGTCGTTCTCAGGTGGCGGTGTGGCATGCGGTGCACCCTTCATTGAGCATTTCATTGCCGCTGATGGAGACCGTGGACCTCCGAGTGTCCGCAGGTGCCGTGCTTGGCTTCGTCCGCGCCCGCTTCCTGTTCGATGAAAACCGAATCGTTCATGAGCTGCCTGCAATCTCGGGTCGAGGAGCCTTAGGTCTGGTTTGGACGCCATAAGGCACAGCTCCCCCAGGGACGATTCCGTGACGGGTGGGGGCGGGGGCGGACAATGCCAGGTGGACTAGTGCCCTTCGAAGCCTTGTTTCAGCAGCATTTTGCGTTCGTTTGGCGTTGCCTACGAACGTTGGGAGTGTGTGCGGCGGATATCGACGACGTGACCCAGGAAGTGTTCATCGTGGCGCACCGGCGCCTTGCGGAGTTCGAATCGGAGCGTGCGCTTCGTCCGTGGCTGTACGGCATTCTGCGCCATGTGGCGTCGAATCACCGCCGCGGGCGGCGCCGTGCTCGGCAACGCGAGGATAGACTTCATCACGAACCTCCGCCCCCACCTCCAAAGACACCCATTGAAGCGCTGGAAGCTCAGGAGGCGGCCGACCTCGTCACGCGAACACTGCAGAAGCTCGAGCCGAACCGCCGCGAGGTGTTCTTGCTCGTCGAGGTGGAGCAGTTGCCAATTCCGGAAGTAGCCGTCGCGCTCGACATTCCCATCAACACGGCTTACAGCCGGTTGCGCTTGGCGCGCGCGGACTTCCAAGCAGCGCTGCTGAGGGAGGGTGCCCTGTGAACGAGCTCGACCCGAGAGTGCAGCGCTTGTTGCAGCAGGCCAGGCGGGGACTCACGCCGAGTGACGATGATGCGCGCCGCATCGAACTGCGCGTGCAAGGGGCGCTTCATTCGCCGTCGATGGGGGCTCGGGATGCGTCGTCGTCGTGGTTGAACGCGTCGTAGTGGTTGAACACGTCGCAGTGGCGTCCGGGGTTGCTCGGGACACTGGTGGGTCTTGGCATTGGACTGGGGGCGGGTTACCAGTGGGGGCAATCAACCAACGTCCGGCAATGGGAGGTTCAGGTTCCAGAGGTAGGTCTTCCGCAGCCGCAGGCAGCGCACGATGACCTTGCCGCGAGCGCACCGCCAATTCCGACGACGTTCACACCCCCGGCTGCGGTGACGCCCGTCGCCAGCCGAGACGAGCGGTCGGTGATGCAGCCAAAGGACGCTACCGCCGAGCGTCCCCAAAAGGGTCGGTACGTTCAGCCCTCGGAGCAAGCTCGAGCCCGGGTGGAGTCTGCACCGACGCCTGATCACCAAGAAACCGCTACCCAACCCGCCGTGGACGAGCTCGAGCACGTGCGACAGGTGCAGCAGGCGCTGGCCCAAGACCTGCCGCGCACGGCGCTCGGACTGCTCGATGACCTCGATCGTGCCGTACCCGAGGGGCGCCTCGGCGAAGAGCGCGCTGCTGCGCGTGCCATCGCACGTTGTATGGTGGATCCGAGCCGGGGCGCGCTCGAGTACGACGCTTGGGCGCAACGGTATCCGAGCAGCGTGCACGAACGCCGTGTAGCTGGAGTTTGCGGGCGCTCGACAGATCCCACCTCGAGCGGCAAACCGTGACGGAATCGAATCTACACGGACAAGAGCAAGTGTGGCCACGACGACTGCAATGAGCCACGACCGACAACTTCGCTGCATGGAGTAGTGTTATGAAAAGAATCGTTACTATCGGGCCGTTGCTTCTGTCCCTCTTCGGATGCGGTGAGCCACAGGACCTCGATGTGGGTGACTTGCAAAGCGAAAACCTGGGCCAGGCACTGAGTGACTACGCCGCGCAATGGGACGGCTACGCCGAAGCGTTCGTCTTCGACGGTGACGAGACAGACCGTGTTAGGCTGACGATCGACGTCAATGGTGAGGGGACGATTCGTCTGGGCGAGGAGGAACTGTTTGCTGCTCCCACGGATGCCGACGATTTACACCCGTCGACTTTTCCCGAGGAGGGCGCGGATGCTGTGGAACCCACCCTGCGTCGGGCGCGCTCCGGTTTCGAGTACCCTCTATCCAATGTCAACGTCGAAGATTCGCGCTTACGCTTCGAATTCAACACGCTGCACTTCATGGAGGCATGGTGCGCGTTGCAGTCGAATTCGGAACGCCCCGAATGGACCGAGAGCTTCGGGTACTCGGCCCAGACGTCAGAAGAAGGCTCGACGTGTGGGTACTTCGATACGGACCAAAACTGGATCGAGTTTGCGTGTCACCTCGCGGCGCAGCGCATTCAATGTGATTGCGACGCCGACATCTGCTACGCGAAGTCGCGTATCGCCCGCGTCGATGCGGCCATTTCCGACAATGGGAAGACATTGTCTGGCACCTTGTTGCTGCACGGCGATCCCGGCCAGCGTATCACCATCGTACTGGCTCGCTCGGATAGCAGCAACGAGCCCGACGCCCTCCTCGAGCAATAGCGGGTAACACGGTCTCAGGGAACGGTGGTAGGGTATGTCCTTGGTTGATAGGACATATTGCAGATGCACGGTGGCGCGAAAGCGAGTGTTCAGGAGCGCTTGAGCAGCGTAGCCGACGTTTTGATGCTGCCTCAACGCTCATTGCATCAACTGGGCAGGCGCTTTCAGCAACCGGCGGGGCGCAACGAAAGTCTCGTCGTGCGATACGATCAATGCCAGCTGGCGTTGCGGGAACTTGACATCGACTGGCAGCCTCGCACCGATACCAACTGGGTCATCGCGATGGCTACCCCTACCCCCGCGGAAAGCCAGCGCCTCGGGCCGGAACTGATCGAGGAGCGTCAACTGCGTCTCGCCTTTCATGGTGCCGTCCACATTGCGTTCGCCAAGCTCGACTTAGACCAGGGTCAGGTGCGCCAACGAGTCCGACAGCTGGGCCGCGCCGAGTTCGAAGAAATCCGCTACCTGCTGGAGCGCGACGATCGCTTGCGTCAACCGAGCGACGATCGAGAAGTGTATATCGAGTTTGCCGCTAGCTACTTGGAGCTGTGCCTGTTCGCTCCAGAACTGGTACCTGCTGCTTTCCCTGGGCTAACGCATCTCGAACGCATCCGAGGGGTCGTCGCGACGGACATCGACGTCGCCAGTCTCTCCGCAGCTTGCGGACTGAACGAGCCCGCCCTCAAAACCCTCAGTGTCGACCCCCCACCACTATCTCAATCGAAAGAGGCTTTGGTGGGTGGAGCCGCAGGACGTCCGACGCAGATTAACAGCTGGCGACAGCGTTGGCTGCTCGGAGCTGCGCGCCGCGCGCGTCATTCGAAACGGCATACGCAATGTGCGGTACTTGCAGCCCGGGTCGTGGATTCGTCCGATGCCGAATTCTCGGCTGAAGCCGTCCAACTCTTGGATAGCGCCGTCGAGCGGATGAGCGCTGCGCTCGATGCCACTTCAGCGCCGGACCTCGCGTTGAGCCCGAATTGGCCTGTCGCGCTGCGCGTCTTGGCGCTGACAGCGGCGAAAAAGAACGGACCGCGCGCAGCCACCGCGAAGCATGTACTGGGCATGCTCGAGCGAGCAGCACGCATTCAGCGCTGGCCTCTACACGTCGTTCAGGTTTCTTGGTTCAAGCGCGGGGCGCGCCGCCGGATCTCTGTGCATCAGGCGCCGCTCCTGCAGTCGGTACAGGTGGCACGCCTGCTTGCCGCAGCCAATGAACGTAGCGGCGCGTTGCACTTGCCCGCTGCCGAGGCGGCCGTCGTGTTGCCGGTGCTGGGCGCTGTCGCTCAGAGCTCGACGGACAGAGCCCGCCGCTCTCTAAGCCGCAGGCTTTCCCGAGTGCTCGAGCGAGCCGGGCTGTTGGCTCGGACGCGCCTGGAACGACTGGCGCGCATGCAGTTGGTCGAAGCACTGACCGATCGCATTCTGGCGCGAGGCTTCCTGTCGCTACCTCAGCTGCGCGATACGATATCGAGTAGCGACCTCAAGCTGCCTGATGTCCAGGTTCTGAAGTCGGGCCGGGGTGACCCGCTGCTGGCAGCGGACGCCTTGCTTGCGCGCAGCCTAGGCGGGGTCTACCGACGTGGTGATGTCTATCTGCGCGCGCTGCAGAAGGTGAGCAGCCTTTCGTTTGGAACCGCTGTTGGACGCGCGCTCTTGCTGTTCTGCGTGCTACCGCTCGCCGGTGCCTTCACCCTCTTGGAGGGAGCGCAGCACCTGGTTAACCCTGGCTTGCGATGGGCAGGCCTGCCGCTCTTGCCTGCACCCGATATCTCGAGCGTCGCGTTCACGACCGCCATCTTGCTAGGCCTCATACACAGTCACTCGCTGCGCACCCTCGCGCGTCAGCTGCTGGAGCTCCTGGGCATGCTTGTGGCCTTGCTCCTGTTCCGTTTGCCGCGACTACTGTTGAGCCTACCCGCAGTACAGCGGTGGCTATCGCGCCCCTTCACACGCTGGCTCTTGCGTCACCTGCTCACGCCCGCACTGGTGGCCGGAGTTGCGTTCATCGGCACGCCGTTACCTGCCGAAGACTTACTGCTACGGCTGGTCAGTGCTGTGCTTACCTTCATCGGCACGAGTTGGCTGATGAAATCGCAATTGGGGTTTTGGCTCGAAGGGTTCGTTACCGAGCGGCTGGCTCCCACCTGGAGGGTCTTGGGCCGGCGCTGGTTGCCAGAGCTGCTCATCATGGTGAGCCGCACGTTTGCGGCGTGGGTGGAGAGCATGGAGCGGCTCATGGCTGGGGTCGATGACTTGCTCAGATCTCGACGCCGACGGACAGGCTTTCCCCTGCTGCTGTTGACGACGCTGATTCTGGCGTGGGGGATGATGGCGTACGTCGTGCGGCTGTACGTGACACTGCTCGTCGAGCCGGAGCTGAATCCACTCAAACACTTTCCTGTCGTGACCGTTGCGCACAAACTCATGCTGCCGTTCTTGCCTACCCTATTGGTGTGGGTGGAAAAACCGTTCGCCCTTCTGGGACCATTTCTGGGAGGTGCGTTAGCGGGTCTCACTGTGTTTCTGCTACCGAGTGTATTCGGCTTTCTCGCCTGGGAACTGAAGGAGAACTATCGCTTGTATGAAGCGACCCGCCCGAGAGACATACAACCCGCGCGGTTCGGTCCAAACGGTGAAACATTGCGCGAGCTCTTGGTGGTAGGCTTACATTCAGGCACACTACCCAAGAGCTTCGAACGGCTGCGACGCGCTGCCCAGCGCAGTGACGAGCGGCGTCAACGGGCACGCGCGGCGCATAAGAGACCACCACCCTTCACCCACGACCCCGAACTTCAGCGTTTTCGCCAGAGCCTCGAAGCCGCCCGACGAGCGATCGCCCGCGTCGTCGAGCGCGAACTGTTACCGACCATCACCGATCATCCGAGTTGGTCTCATGGGTCGCTACTCGTCGATCGAATCGAGCTCAGCTCCAACCGAGTGCGCGTGCAATTGACGTGTCCGGCGTTGATTCATCAGCCAAGTGAGCTGACGTTCGAACAGCTGGGGGGCCACATCGTAGCCGGCTTCTCCAACCCGGGCTTCGTAAGCCTGCTGGAGGGCGCACAGCTGACCCTCTTCGACAATGCGCTGGGTGTTTTCTACCACCGCGCCGGTGTTTCACTAGTACGAGAACAGCTCACCCGCCTGCTGCCAGGTGGTGACTACGACATCCGAGAAGGAACCATCGCTGTATTTTCCGATGCCGGCCAACTCGCTGTCACCTACCCCATCGACGTCCGGTGGCCGCGCCAACTGGCGCCCCGCATTCACGACCCACACACCACGCTGGCGACACCTTCACTTCACGCGCGCGAGTTGCTGTTCGATCACCAACCCATCACTTGGGCCAACTGGCAAAGGTCGTGGCATCCGCAATCCGCTGAACAGCCAAAGCGTTTGTTCAACGGGCCGTCGCTTCTGCCTCAGTGATAGCCAGCTCACCTTTTTCCAGGCGTGAGTGCGGGTTCCAAAGCACCCAGGGCCGCAGTGCGCCCGTGCTACAAATCTCGACCCCGTGCTAGGCTGCTCGCCGCATGCGCAGCAAGTACGGGACTCTAGTAACCGACGCGAGCTGGCCCGGTCTGCCGATTCGCGAGGGGCACATGGCTGCGGATGGGAGCGTGAATGAACTGTACGGCGAGTGCGACTCCATTTTGGTGTGGACCGGTGGCGTATCTCACGTGTCCATAGCGGGCTCCAAACGGGACGTGGGCGGTGGGCGAGAAAGCAGCGTAACGCTGGTGCGACGTAGCGGGTACATCGACTTGTTGCCTCGCGGCACGTCCATTGCCCGAATCCACTGGCACGGCGAAGCTTCGCGCTGCCTCGCTGTAAACTTACCCGAATCCCACTTGATTCGTTGGTTCGGAGACGCCCGAAGCGGCTTGGACGGCGATATGGCACCGCGCTACGGCTTGGTCGATCCGCACGTCGTGGACTTGACCCTTCGCCTCAAAGAGCAGGCCGAATCAGGCGTTGCACTGGGAGCCGCTTACGTCCAAAGCGTGTCTTGTGCGTTGGCCGCATACGTCAGTCAGAGATACGGCGCTAACCCGTCGCGGTCGGCCCCGTCTAAGTTCGGGGTCGCGAAGCGAAACCACCTGGAAAGCTTCATTGCGCGGAACCTCGGCTCAGACGTCGGCGTCGTCGACATGGCCGCACAGGTCGGCTACAGCCCCGATCACTTCATCCGACTCTTCCGCCAGGAGTACGGAACTACGCCGCATCGTTACCTCTTGCGGAAGCGCGTCGAGCAGGCTCAAGCGCTGCTGCGAGATCCGAGTTCGAGCATCGTGGAGATCGCTCTGGCGTGTGGCTTTGCAAGCCAGGCGCACTTCAGCGTCACCTTCAAGCGGCATACGGGGTACACGCCGGGGGAGTATCGCAAGCAGCGTTGAGCTCCGTTGGCACGCGTGCACTTTGGTCCACGTAAACGGACGCTGGACCCTTTCGCCCTACTTCTGAGACTCGTCGAGCCACTCGTGTACCTCGAGCGCAAACCGGCAGTCGATGAGGGCGCGCGCATAGCGATTACGTCTTCGCTCGGAAACCCACGCTGGGTCGACCAGGCGACGCACCCGTAGCAGAACCTCGTCGTTGGCGAGATCGACGATCACTAGGCGCATGTAGTGGCGCACGGCGCCGTCGAACTCGACGGGAGCCGCGTCGACTTTGGGCTCGTCGAGAACTACCACCAACGTCGTCGCTTCGGCGGCGCGACGTGCCGACTGCACCGGCAGCTTATTCAACGCCGCTTCGAGCTGCCTGAGCTCCTCGATGCTTTCGGCGCGTTCGGCGCCTTCGGTCCACAGCGGCTCGAGCACCGTAAACCCAGCCACGGCCGGATGCACCCGCTCGATGCGGTTCTCCGCCGATTGTGGAGCGCCGCTCTGCCCGACCGCATCGCTGCGGTACCCGTCGCGGACGCGCGGCAGAAGCTCCGCTTCCTTCGATCCTTCCGGTGGCTGACGCAAGCACGGCACCAAGGCGTTCGCGGTCGACTCTGAAGCCCCCGGCAGAAGTGTCGACGCTGGGTCTCCAGCGGCAACGAGCGGTGCGCGCACGAATAACCCAGCGCCATCCATTCGCTCGCGAAGCAGAATCGAAGTGCCCAGTTCGGCAGCTAGGTAATCTCCCGCGTACGCTGCGCTTTCCTTCTGCATCCAACGGCGTACTCGCTCCGGAAGGTCATGACTCGTTGCTGGTAATACAGCGCGCGCAGCGGCGATTTGCTCGAGCAACGAGCCACGCACCCTTTCCAGTTCGTTGGTCTGGTGGGCGCGATGACTCCATATGCCCGCTGCAACCGCTACGATACTCGCCACAGTAAGGACCCGCAGAGCGGCAACCCAGGTGGGAGACAGTCCCCTGTTGCGCCCCTGCAAACTGCGTCGTATCCGCGCCGCAAGCGGGGGCGGCATCTTGGAATTGGTCAGGAAAGTCGGCAAACGACTACCTTTCCTGAGGGCGGCTCGCCGCCACGTTGCGTTCGATCAGCGCAAGCAGCTGGTCACCCGTAACGCCCAAGCGCGCGGCCGCGTGGGATGCCAGTGATGTCTTGGCGACTCCGGCCGCGAATTGATAGGTCGGCTCGTGCCGCGGACCAAGCGCGACTTGAAGGAACCTCAAGCCCTCGATCTTGCGCTTCTGTTCCAAGCGACCGGCGAAGTCGAGAAAGTGGGTGGTGATGAAGGCCTGCGGCGCCAGCAGAGCGAGCATCTGCAAGACGAGCTCGAAGATCTCTTCCCCCTCGGATGGGTTCGTTCCCGAACACAACTCGTCCAAGATCACCATGGCGCCGTGGGGCAGACGCTCGAACAGGTGGCGTATACGCATCAGCTCCATGCCCAAGCGTCCTTCGCTCTGATCGACGCGCGTCTCCTGGATCAGTGAGACGACGAGCGCCGGAGCCAACGCCATTTGGGCTGCGCGTGCGGGGACGAACAAGCCTCCCTGGGCGAGCAATTGCGACAATCCCAACGCCTGCAACAGCCGAGTCTTTCCTCCGGAATTGGGTCCGGTGATGAGCACGGTGGTGTCGTGGCGGTCGCTATGCAGATCGCACGGTACGGGGCGCCCCTGACTGAGCAACAGGGGGTTGAAGAGTTGCTCCAACTTGCGTGGGCTGTCAGCCGGCACGAGCTCCGGCAGACATACCTGTAGCCCCGCCGCTTCCGCTTTGCGCTTGAAGCCCAACGCGCCGAGATAAAACTCCAGATCGCCGAAGAGCTGCACCAACGGGACGAAGTGTGCGCGTGCCCCTTCGAAGGCCGCGTCGAGCAAACGCGCCATCACCTCCCCTTCGGAGAAGGTGAAGCCGCGGGCGAACAGCTCCAATTTGGACAACCATCGCTGCCAGGGCGCGTTGACGAACACGTTATCGCGCGTCTCCTTCACGGCCAAGAGCTCGAGGGTGCGC
>CAZNZA010000150.1:9807-12353 GCA_964577325.1 uncultured Polyangiaceae bacterium | reverse complement strand
GCGCCAATCCTTTGAATCATTGTCGTTCGTTGCCGTCAGGAGGCCGAGTGATCAAGTATCAGAATCAGGGCTATGAGCCCAAGCCGCAGGAAACCGTGCTCGATTGCTTGTCGAGGCATGGGGTTGAAGTGCCGTCGTTCTGTCGTAGCGGGGTCTGCCAGACGTGTGTACTGAAAGTGATCGAAGGGCAACCGCCTGCCAAGGCCCAGGCGGGCTTGAAAGAGGCGTGGAAGCGTCAGGGCTTGGTGATGTCGTGTGTCTGTGACGCCTCGCAGCCACTGTCCTTGGTCCCGGCTGATGCTGTGAAGAGCTTTGTCTCACGAGTAGTGGCCGTATCTCCGCTTTCGCAACGGGTTCGTCGCGTCATCGTGCAAAAGCCAGCGGGGTTTGAGTTCGAGGCGGGCCAGTTCGTTCAATTGGAGCGTCCCGACATTTGCGTAGCAAGACCATACTCGCTCGCGTCCCTGCCGAGTGACCAGACCCTCGAGTTTCACGTCGCCGTATACGAGGGGGGCATGGTGAGCCCTTGGTTCGACGGCGCCGTAGGAGAAGACATCGTCGTGCGCGGCCCTTATGGCGAGTGTGTATACATGCCCGACGAGCCGGAGCGGCCGCTGCTTCTGGCGGGAACGGGCACGGGACTCGCACCGCTACTCGGGGTGCTCAAGGCGGCGCTGGCAGCCAAACACCGCGGGCCGATTGCTCTTTATCACGGAGCTCGGGATCGGCTCGGTTTGTACTATCTGCGCCAGTTGGATGCTTTGGCGGCAGAGGTTCCAGGGCTCGAGGTCAAGGCTATAGCGCTGGAGGGAGAGCTGCCGCCGAGCGGGGAGCTGCGCCACTGTCAGGTCGAGTTGGGAGATCTGGGCGCTGTGGTTGCCCGCCATCCAGGCAAGGTGGCCGACGTGCGCGCCTACTTGTGCGGGGATCCGCCATTGGTGGCGGCATTGAAAAAGCGGCTGTTCCTGGCTGGAGCTTCGCTGAGCAGGATTCACAGTGATCCGTTCTTGGCCCCGGCGCCCGTTGCCGCCGCCTGACCTAGCAGAAGCTGTCGCCAGAAAGCCGTGGCGAAACCATCGCGGCTGACTATAGTATGTCTTTTGCTGCGCTGTTTCTGGGGGATTTCGTTCCGACGTTAACCCCCATGAACGACGTCTGGCATGCTGGCTTCGAACCTGCTGGCCCCCGGAGCACCGTGCAACTGACCAACCATACCGACTACGCGTTGCGCACCTTGATTGCGCTCGGTGCTTGTGCTCCCGACAAGATGACGGCGGGCGAGATTGCCGACGCGTACAACATCTCCGTGCACCACCTACTGAAGGTGATCCAAAAGTTGTCGGCGCTGGGATACGTGGACACGCTGCGCGGTAAGTCCGGTGGCGTGCGCTTGGCCGTTCCCCCAGAGCAAATAAACATCGGTCAAGTCGTACGCCTCGTCGAATCGGACTTGGCCGTCGTGCCCTGTCTGCGGGCCAGAGAAGCCGCTTGCGTCATCGAACCAGCGTGCCGCCTGCGAACGATGCTCAGCGCTGCTACCGACGCCTTCCTATCCACGCTGGATCAGCAC
Source organism: uncultured Polyangiaceae bacterium (assembly GCA_964577325.1). Taxonomy (GTDB): domain Bacteria; phylum Myxococcota_A; class Polyangia; order Polyangiales; family Polyangiaceae; genus SZUA-265. Next base: position 10,783 of record CAZNZA010000150.1, on the reverse strand, counting down.
ACGCTGGCGGACGTGCTCAAACCCAAGCCGCGGCTGGTTCAGCTCTTGGGAATGAAGGCTTCCGCATCGGAAGCGGGTCGTCCGCTGCTCGTCGCGCGGTGACGCACAAGCCACTGAACCACCGCGTGAAGCAGCGTCGTGGACTGCGCGGCGTCAACCCGGGAAGTGGGGAAGGCGACGTGCCCGCCCGTGAGCAATTGGCCATGCTGGACGTTGGGGGCCAAGGCGTACAGCGGAAGCCTAGCAGCGCCGTACACGAGCTGTGTTTCCGAGGCTCTCTGGCACTGTAGATACGCAGCCGTCGTGTTCCATGGAACCATGGGATCCCAGCGGGTCGTTACCACCAAGCTCGGCAACGTACTCGAACACAGGTGCGGCCCCACGCTCTGACTCGTGTAGTAGTGTTGGCGACTGGGGAAACCATGGCGCGGAGCCACGATGCGCTCATCCCACACTTGCAGCGACGTGATACGCCACGCCTCTTCAAGCGTCGGCAAGCGCTTCGCCAACTCATCCAGGCGAGGTTGCTCAGGCGATGGCTTCAGTTCTCGAAAGCGCCGATACATCACCTTTAAACCATTCAGGACATGGCGTCTGTAAATCCATAGCCCTACTCGATCGAAAGCGCGTGCGGAGGCGGCGAGATCGAGCGGCGGACAGATAGCCGCCACGGAGCGTACCCGGGCGGGCATTGGTTCGAGCGCGGCGCGCAGCGTCACATGGCCGCCCAGCGAAAAGCCGAGCACGTACACGTGGCTGAATGACTGCAGTTCTGGGTTATCGATGACGGCGCGCAAGTCCGCCGTCAGGCCCGCGTGATAGAAGTCGTGGCCACCTTCATCGGCGCCTCGCAAGTTGAGACACAGTGTAGCCATGCCGGCATCCAGCCCCGCTTGCACGCCCGCGCGCATGTAGCCGCTGAGACTGCTGCCGCCCAGGCCGTGCACGAGGATGAGCAGTTCACTCTCGCGCTCAC
>CAZNZA010000150.1:0-9707 GCA_964577325.1 uncultured Polyangiaceae bacterium | reverse complement strand
TCACTCTCGCGCTCACCCTTGCCCTGGGTCGACGTGGGCCGATACAGCTCGGCCTCTAAAGCGACGCGCCCGAAGTAGGGGTCGGCGACCCACGTCGTCAGCCTTTCGGCCGCTCGGAGGCTGCCCGCGGTGCGGCGCAGACTGCGATCGAGATGACTCCAAATCGTCCAGGCGTGGCCCGAGGCCGAGCCGAACCAACGCTGGTGCGCGGGCAGAGCCGGGAGGGCGGGATGCAAAGATGTCATGAGGCGGTACGATTGCCGGGGCCAGCGGGGCACGGGTTTCAATGGGCGGCGAGACGGGGTATGCCACATCCGATGCAAGGTGCTCGAATCTCCGGACCCAGCTCTTGGCCCTGGCGCCGAAGGAGCTGGTCCGGTGGTCATGCAAGGCGGGTCCAGACCGTGGCTTCGAGCCTGCTGGCGGTGGGCTTCAGCGTCTTTAGCGCCGGCTGCGGCGCAGCAGCACCTCCGTGCCACTGTGTCTGTCCCACCTGCGGGGTTTCCGTACCGGTGAGCAATCCGGCGCCGGTGGATGGCCCTGCGTCCAACACCGTGGCTACGACGACTGAGGTATACGCGTCGCGTCCGGCGCAACCCACCAACGAAGGACCCTTGAGTGAAGGCGAGTTGGTCAAGCGCTACGAAGGCAAGCCCGCCAAGCAGGTGTTCACCGGAAAGGCTACCTACTACGCCAATTCGCTTGCTGGCCGAAAGACTGCCAGCGGTGAACGTTACAACCCAAAGGTGTTCACAGCCGCCCATCGGAAGCTGCCCTTCGGAACGGTCGTACGCGTGGTGCGTACCGACACCAACCGTTACGTTTACGTGCGCATCACCGACCGCGGTCCTTTTGCCGGCAAGGAACGTATCATCGACCTGTCTTACGTGGCAGCCGAGCGTTTGGGAATGATTCGAGCCGGCGTCGTTCCGGTGAGGGTCGAGGTGCTCGACTGATGCGCGTACGCTTCTTCCAGGCCAACGACGAGGGTGAGACGGCTGCCTATCTGGCGATGCAGCGCCGCGTTCGCGAGTTTTGGAGTCAGTTTACGCAGGTCCAGGCTACGCCTGCTCAGCGTTGGGCAGGGCAGCTGCGCGCTCACTTGCGTGCGCTCGATGAAGCGCTCGGGCTGGAAGTCGACGTGCGGTCCGAGGCGGAACGCTTCCTGTACGTGCTTGGAACCGATGGCGCATCGAGCACGGCGCTGGCGGAAGCCATCGTCGAGCAGGCGCCTCAGGTTTGGCCTTGGACGATAGCGACCCGACGTCCGCCGACCGCTCTCGAAACGGCGCTTCGGCGCGTACGCCAGGACACCGGTTTCGAACTGTCGGTGGCGCGAGCGCGCGTTGGGGTTGGACGGGGCCACGGCGTCGAGGTGGTTTTGGGCAGTCATTGGTTTCGCGGCGCCGATGATGAAGAGGCGCTCGGTGCGGCTGAGTTGCTCGTATCCACGCTTGTGGGCGACCAGGTCTTCGAGCACTGGATAACGGGCGTGGAAGTGGCTACTGCCAGACGCCCGAGTCCGCTCCGCGTCGTGGGCCAAGAGGAGAAATCTTTGCCCCTGGCTCTCCCCGAGCTTCAGGATGCTGTCTTCAACGCCGTGCATCGCATCACTAGCAGCTTACCCGAGCAGCCCTACCACCGCTTCTGCGAGCACGGGGAGTGGGTGTTGTTCGAGGTGTCAGAACTACCGCAAGTGAACGCAGCCGAGCGACCCCCTCTGCCCGATCTACGCATGGCAACGACCATGCGCCCCGAGATGCTGAAGTGCTTCTTGTCGGCAGCGCCGTTTGCCTCAGAGCGCTTCAGCGCTCATGACGAACACTTCTGCTACCTCCAACTGCGCATCGACGGCTCGGAGGAGGAACGTCTCCGCGCGCGAACGGACTACGAGGAGGATCTGGATCGTATTCTCGTGCCTGGTGGTCTGGGCTGCGTCGTTGGTGCCGGCTTGGGCGACCGCTTCATGTACATCGTGCTCGCCGTCCAGGCGCTGGACCCCACCATCTCGGTCATCGTACGGCGGCTTCGGCAATTGGGCGCAGCCCGAGAGTCCTGGATCCGCTTCTGTGACGACAAGTGGCGAGACGAGTGGGTTGGCGCCTACGACGACACGCCACCGCCGTTGGGGTACAGCGACGAGAAGGTCCGGTAAGCGGCGTTAAACTAAGCGAGCATCTCACCGAGCAGCGCCTGCCAATCGCGAAATAGGGGCTCGTCTTGTAGCCGCTCCAGGCTTGCTCGAACCTTGGCCAGGGTGGGGGCGACGAAACCCATATAAGAGGCGTCACCCTTGTGCACGTCGAAGTAGACGAAGCGTCCCGCGTCCTTGAGTTTGCGCTGCACGGTCACGATGTCGAATTCCCGGACGACCGCCGCAAGCTCCGAAGCGGGCAACCCCCGCGCGTGCACGTACTCGTTCAAGCGCTGCTCGGTAAATGTCCGGGAAAAGCTTTGATAGCTGTCGTTGAGTAATGCCACCAGATCGTAAACGCGCGGCCCGATGAGGGCGTCCTGAAAGTCAATCCACACCAGTTTACCGTCGAGCTCGACGGCCTCCGACCCCAGGCTCGGGGTTTGCCCGCTGAAAACACTGAGGTCACTTGGCACCCACATCAGGTTGCGGCTTTGGTAGTCGCGGTGCACGAAGCCCTGGGGCAGGTTGGCCACGAGCTCCGCAAGGTCCGCCGCAAGCTGCGTGAAGCGCGCCCGCTGTGCGTCACTGGGGCGTATGTCACGAGCAAGCACGCCGAACTCGTAGAAGTGCTCGAGCTCCCAGAGCAAGAGATCTTTGTCGAAGCGACGCGTGCTGACGATGCTTGCCGGCGGTAGTGCTTCGAGGACCGTGTGGGCCCGTGCCAAATCGCGCACCGCGATTCGGTACAATTCCGTCTTCAGCTCAGGCCGCAAGCGTAGGGCTTCGGCGAGTGTGACGTCCCCGCAATCTTCGAGCAAGAGCCAGCCCGCCGCCTCGTCTTGCCCAAGCAGCGCCGGCACGTGAACCCCGCGTTGAGCGAGCAAGTCTCGGACTTCGAGAAATGGCCACCGCTGCACCGGCGCGGTCGAGTCGTGGCTGGCTTCTTCACTGCGATGGGCGTCGGGTGTGAACATGCCGACTGCCGTGCCGGTCGCCGAACGGACGCGAAAGAAACGCCGCGTCGAGGCCCCGCCCGGTAGCTCGGCGATGTCTACGGGGCTACTCGCTAAAGCTTGGTCGCCGAGCGCTTGCTGAGCCAATGCTTGCAACGGAGCCAAGTCGATGGGTGGAGCCTTCATGACGCCACCCATATCGAATGTCTTGGGGAGACGCTAGTTTGGCGTCTCGCTCTTGCGCACCGGTTCGAATAGCCGTCTCCCGACGCCTTTCCGGCTCGGCTGGCTTGGCTTGGCTCGGCTCGGCTTGGCTCGGCTCGGCTTGGAGTCGAGCAGGGCGGGCCATGCTCTTCAACGTCAGGGCTGCCATTCCCTGCCATTGCCGCGCGGCGTCAAGCCTCCCATTCTGGGTCGACGCGGGCACCTACCAAGACACTTTCGCCTCTGCTCTCGAGCAACGACAAGGTCCTGGGGTGCAACGCGGTGCCGGTGAGATACCCAAGCATTTACACATAGGAATCCAACACGTGAAGAATCAATCTAGAGTCCCGGTTAGTCTTTTTGCCTCGAGTTTCGCCGTTGTCTCACTGGCGTCCGCCGTGGCTGCCGCCGATCCCATCCTCATCGTCAAACCTTTGCCGCACAACGGCCTCGGGCAGGAGGCAGGCGCTTCCGCGGACATTCACGGCGACTTCAGTCTACAAGGCGCCCACATGATCGCCGGCCGCCACGAAGACTCCGGCGGCGCATACCTGTTCGAGAACGGTAATCCGAACGCTCGCCAGCTGCTGCGACTCAACGGCGGCGTGACGGTTCCCGTCCAATCCTTCACGCGCAACGGCCAAGGCACCGTCATCCCTGGCAGCACCAGTAACTGCAGTTTCACCAGCGATCAGGTGAGGGGGACATACCTAGGCTCAAAGGTTGCGCTGTCTGCCCAATGGGCGGCGCTCGCTGGCAACCTTTTGGGCAACGACAGCACGCCTCCGCATCAGATGGCCAATTGTGCTGGCCAAACCGGTGTCGTGCCGACCGTCTTTTTGGCCAAGCGCAATGCGTTGAATGCGTCCCAGCCGTTTTCGGCGCTCAACCACTCCCTTGCCGTGCCATTCCGCGAACGGGTGAGCGCCATGGACGTCAGCGATACAGATCTCGTGCTTATCGGTGACGGGATGGGAGCGCACGTCTACTCCTACAACGCCTCGACCAACAAGTGGGTGTTCAACACCACGCTGCTGCCTAACGAAAACCTGTTCGCGAATAACAAAGACACGGTCGCCATCGAAGGCAATCGATTAGTGATTGGAGACCCTGACGATGACGACGTCTACGTGTTTCAGAAGTCGGGCAACACCTGGAGCCAGCTCATCCATTACCACAGTACCACGAGCAATGAATTTGGGCGCGCGGTCGACATCAACTACCAGTACCTGGTCGTGGCGGGTGCGGCCGGCGTCGACTTCATGCGCATCAATGGTAGCTCGCTGCAGTTACTGAATCGTGACTCGAACCTAACCCCGAGCGAAGTCGCCGTTGCCTTTCCCTACGCCGCTGCATACGGAGCACCGATGCAGAACGAGGGCAAGCTCTACAAATACGAGGTCGGTGCGCAGTCGTTTCTTCAACTGGGTACCTTCGGCGACTTCGACGGCCAGGTCACTTGGAACGCAAACAACCTCAACATGAGCGGGCACCGCGTCGTAGCCGGTTTCCGCGGCCACAATACGCCGCAGAACATCCTCGTTGGTACTTTGATCTTCGACGACAACCACGAACTATACGGCTTCAACTCGATAACGGATGGTGCCGAGCAAGCGCGCATCTGGCGCAATGAAGGGGCGTACAACTGGCAGCGTCACTCCGGCTCGACGCCGACGAGTGGCACCGGACCGACCGGTGGCGCCGGGGGGTCGACCAACTACTACTACGTCGAGACCTCTCAGGGCGGAGCGTACCAGCAAGGAAGCGAAGCAATACTCGTGACCGAAGACTTGGACCCCACCCGTCGACGATTGGATTTCGACTTCCACATGCTGGGGAGTGACATCGGACAACTGTACGTGGAGATCCAAGCGTTCGGCACGTGGTATCCGATGGGTGTCTCCGTCGATGGCCAGCAGTCATCGAACCTGAATGCTTCGTGGCAGCACCGCACGGTCGACCTGGGCGGATTTGCAGGCGTGGGGACCGTGCGCTTGCGCTTCCGGTACGTGGCCGACGGCGGATTTCTGGGTGACGTGGCTCTGGATAACATCAAGCTCACGCGCTATTGAGGAGCGGCGCTGGCGTCTCCGTGTCCGGTGCCCGTAACCGTGCACACCAAGCCGCTGCGCCCAGCATCGGAGCTGGCATGACCACAGGGGGGGCGGACGTCAGCTCTGCCAAGCGCGTGACATCGTCGTGTAGCGAAGCAGAGCTCAGCCACAATTCGCCCCCCCTCGCGTGGTCGCCCAACTGGAGCGCTCGTGCGACCGTCTGCCCATAGTAAGCCAAACGCTGATTGATGGTGGTGGCGACCGCTGAACCGCGGTGCAAGGCCAACGCCCCCTTGGGCGACGCCGAGACTAAACGGGGCCACAGGCGCAGTGCGGCGGCTACCGCATCATCGCCGCGTTCGAAAGTGGCGACCGCAACGTCCATCGAGACGCTGGTTACATTGCCGTGATGGCGTTCGACCGCCTCCTGGAAATGATCGAGCACACGCAAGGTGGCTTTGAGCGCACTGGCATCGCCTTGGGCAGCGATGAGGTCGAGGTGGTCGACGACGCGCAAGACTAGGAAGCTCAGCTCGCCGACCGCGGCCAAGCGTCCGCTCTCGAGCGTCTCGCCCGGGAACAGCTCCCGGAACTTCGGCATCGCCCAGGCGCGCGCTGCGGTGAGCGCGTCGCTGCGGTCGGCGGTTCGCTCCACGCGCAGGGTTACTTCGTGCTCCAATTCGTTGCGAACGGCAATCACTTGTCGTCCGCTAGCGAGCTGAACGCAGGGCTCGGTCGCTCGCAGCAACAAGCGCTGATCGCTACCAGGTTCGGCGTCGTTCGCCACCGCCGTTAGCCGCTCACCGACGAGCAAGTCCGCGCGCGAGAACGCGTGTTCGCTTTGAACGTCAAGCTCGATCAAGCCCGGCAGTTGCGGGCTGCGAACGCGATGGCGGCCCTCGGCCAGCTGCAGATTCATCACCCGCCGCTCCCCTGGGGCCAGTCTGAGTTGAGCCGCGACGTGTGGGGACTGAGCAGGACCGCCAATGCAGTACGTTTGAAGCTCGTTCGATCGGATATCCGGGGCTACCCGAAACACGAGTTGCACCGAGTCGCCGAACTTCAGCGGATACGTCACGTCGCAAGCCGGACACGCCGCGTGACTGTCCAACTGTTGCAGGGATTCAGCGAAGGAGGCCGGGATCTGACACAAGGGACACACGATGTCCCAAAAGATGGTGAAAAGCCCTTGGTGGGCTGCCAGTAAACAAGCCTCGGTGAAGGCCTTCTCCTCGAACTGATGGGCGCGGGCGAACCGCAACGGCCGCAAGCGGACGATGTCGGCATTCGATCCGAACAGCACATGCTTTTGAAGTGCCGCGAGCATCGCCGCGCCCACGCCTGCATGACGCAGCGACTCGATCTTGGCCGCGACGAGTTGCAGCGTTTTTGGGTTGGGTGAGGCGGGGGCCGCGTGCGGCGAGGGCGAGGTGCGGATATGACCGCTTGCCAGGAGCGCATCCACCCGCTGGAAACTGCGCGTGAGGCGGCTCCGTTGTTTGACTCCCACTTCGAGCTGGATGAGCCAAGCCAGGAACGCGAATCGCGGCTCGAATTCCATCGTGTAACACAAGCGAGTGCCAGCCGTTGGTAACGGTTGCAGCTCTACGCTCACCCGGTACCAGCGCATGAGGCCCGATTCGAAGACGCGCATCACAGACCAGCGGCGACCTTCGACCCACTCGAAGGGTTGCTCGAGCCAGCGTAGATTCATGCCGAGCACGCGATTGGAAAGGTAGGTTGCCGCCGATGTCGCGCTTCTAGCGCGCTCGATGTCGACCGGCGGCAAACCTACGGCCTCGTTCATGCGGTCGGTATCGCTGACGTAGGGCCACAAGGCCTCTGCGTTCGATAGCAGATCGACGTGAAAGGCGACGCGCTGAAACGGTCGCGCATGGCTCGGTGACGAGTCCACCACGGACAGGGCCGAGCTCGGGGGGGCGCGCAAGGTTTCGATGGCCGTGAGCATTTCAGCGGCATCCGCGAAACGGGCGGACGGATCCTTTTCCAAGGCTCTTTCCACCAAGGCAACGACGGCGTCACTGACCGGAGCTACTTCACTCAGCTTGGTGGGCTGCTCCGTCATCTGAAGTCGTAGCAACTGCAATACATCGCTGGCGGTGAACGCCGGGCGACCGGCGAGCAACTCGTACAGCGTGAGCCCCAGGGCGTAGACGTCGGTGGCCGGCGTAATGGGAGCGCTCGTGCACTGCTCCGGCGACATGTACTGCGGCGTACCCAGCAACGTATTCTGCGTCATGCCGATGGTTTCGGGCGTGAGACGAGCGCTCGCGATGCCGAAGTCACACACCTTGACGACCAGTTGTTGCGGCTGAGTCAATTTCCCGACGAGAAGAACATTTTGCGGCTTGATGTCGCGGTGGACGATGCCGCGCCGATGCGGTTCGACCAGAGCCCGGCACATGTCTGCCACGAGCTGCAGCGCGACCGATTCCGTCAAGGGCTCGGAGAGGTTGTCGAAGGCGGTGGCCAAGTCTTCGCCGTCGATGAACTCGAGCGCCATGTAGGCGCAGCTATCGGTGATATCGGCTTCGATCAGGTTGGCGATGTACGGGCTCCGCACAGCCTTGAGCACGCGCGCTTCCTTGCGAAAGCGATAGCGCACCGCTTCGTTCGCGACCAAATCCGAGCGCAACAGCTTCAGCGCCACCCGTTGACCCGAGGCCACGTCGACGGCGCTGTAAACGCTGCCCATCCCGCCCTCGCCCAGCAAATGTTCGAGCTCGAAGCGACCCACGCGTTGGCGCGCCTGGTCGCTTGCAGGTGGGGTGTGCGCGTTGGATGAAGAGACAGCGGCGCATAGGGTATCACCAATGTCTGGTTGCTCTCGTTGCACGAGGCGGAGCCGGCGCACCACGTCATTCGCTGGGGGGCGCCGCAGCGGGTCCTCGTGCTGCAGCTCATCGAGCCAGGGAAGGTGAGACGTGGCCGCCTGTTTTCCTCCGAGCAACAGTTCAGCGATGACTCCCAACTGTTTCACGTCATGCTGAGCGTCGGTGGTCTGCCATCCAAGGGGGACGGAGTGTGAAGGTAGCGCCGGTGTCCACAGGGAAACGCCTGTAAACTCCAGCCGTGCATGTTTGCGCGAGTCTAGATAAACGCAAGTTGGGGTCAGTTCGCCGTGCCACAGTCCGAGGTCGTGGGCCGAAGCAAGCGCCCCTGCGATCTGTTCGAGGAGCAACAGACGCGACTCGAGCGACCAGTCGACAGGCAGGGCGCTGTGCAGCGTTTCCTCAGGTGCGCTGTCCAGCACCGCGCACCAGTCTTCACCCGCCGGTTCGACGTGTTGCAGCGCGATGACGTGGGGATGATCCAGCAGCTGGTACCGGGCCCAGCGCTCGAGCAGTTGGTCGCTCTGCGCCCCCTGACGCGCGAAGCGCAGGTCGACGTCGGCGCCGTCTTCCAGACGGCGCGCGCTCATGGCCGTACCGACGGGACCCGCGCCCAAGAAGCGCAGCACTTGGAAGCGACCTGCGAGCGCTTCACCCAGGGGAGCACCAGAAAAGGGAGCGAGGGCCGTCGCTTCAGAAGGCGGTGACATCAACTCGGTAACGGCGCTGTGTCCGCAGACCGTTACCGGCGTCGCCATCGCCCGGTATGCCGTCAGTGGTGAAAAGCGTCCAAAGCGCGTACACGGGCGACCATAGCAGCAGTGAGAGTGGATTGATGCAGCGCGCCAGATTCCGGCGGTGCGTTCGGCGCAACGCGCTGCTCCGCTTCGGAAAGCGTCGCAATAATGGGAGTTTGACTCGCCTGGCGGGGTGAGGGAAAAGGACGAACCATGAAAGGTGCGTCTGCCCAGCCGACTTCCTGTTCTGCCTCCGTCCCGACGCAACGCCGCGGGGTCAGGTTCGCCGCTTGCGGGAGTGGCGCCGTTGCCTTCACGCACTGGGCGCGCTTGGTCATCGTGGCACTCGTCGCGGTCGTGTCTCTGGTGTGGAGCCGGGACGCCCACGCGTATGCGTGGATGATCCAAAAGGGTTTCGCCGAATGCGGCAGCTGCCATGTCGACCCGAGCGGCGGGGAGCTCTTGACCCACATGGGCCGCGTGCAGAGCGAAACCACCATGAGCACGTACTGGCACGAGGGCGAGCCGCGCGTCAGCGACCAAGCCAAGCTCGCGTTCTTCGCCGACGAACCGGACATGCTGCGCTTGGGTGGAAGCTTCCGCTACATGGGCATCTACACCATGCACCCGCCGGAAGCCGTGGCCGCGGCGGAGGAGGCCGGTGACCCGCTGGACCCCCTGAATCACTTCCCGATGCAAGCCGACGTCTACGGAGCGTTGGACTTGGGCAAAGTGCAAGTCGCGGCGAGTTTTGGCGTGGGGAGGGTTAC
>CAZNZA010000149.1:0-12362 GCA_964577325.1 uncultured Polyangiaceae bacterium | reverse complement strand
ACCCAGCGACGCTTGTCTGCGCCGTCGGTCCACAGCTCGAATTGTGGGGCGTAGGGTTGCACCCCTTCGGCCAAGATCTCGCTCTCGATGTCGGCGTAAAGTCCGGTCTCACTGAGCCACTCTCGCGACACGACTTCCGGTTCCATGGTGTCTGCGTCGGCCTCAGGGCTGCCGGCGTCGTCCATCGATGTTGGATCTCCTGGGCTGACGGGACCGCTGCCGGGCGTGGTCGGAGCCACTCCTGGAGCAGTGGGCGTCGTGGTCGTGGAGGGAGCCGTGTTGCTTGGTTGAGTGGGAGTTACGGTCGTGACGGGTTCCGTGCCCGGACCGACAGGATTGACGCTACTCGCCGGCGGTGACGGAGCGACTGTCGTGGGTTCCGTCGTCGTAGGCCCCGGCATGGTGCCGTCCGGGGGCGTACCTTCCGGCCCAGCGGTCTCTGAGCAGCCGAAGAGAAGGGTGGCGGGGATTAATGCAAGCGCACAGGCGCGAGCGCGAGTTTGGGCGCTAATCACGCTATTGGTGGTGTGCGCAAGCGATGGGAAAGTCAAGCCACCGTCTCCAGCAGACCGTACCTGTGCCTGGTCAGGTTCAGTTTTCCGCTGAAACCTCTCGCTGAAAACGCTGCGCGATCGAGGGCGAGTGGTTGCGTTTCGAGCCCGCACGCGACGGTCAAATCTGTATTTCACAGTTTTATGAGTTGGGGCATTGACCTTCCCATGATGGGAAGCCTTAGACAGCAGGTGAACTGAACCTCATCTGAACCTTGGCGGCCACCATGAACGCATCCTCGACTTCCCCTCTTGCCACTCAGGCTGCGACTTTGAGCTCAGCACCCCTTCAGGTCTCCTCGGCGGTGCGTCAAGAACAGCCTCAGGCGAACTTCGAGCTGGCTATCGAAGGCATGACGTGCGCGTCGTGCGTCTCACGGGTGGAGAGAGCCCTGCGCCACGTTCCCGGAGTAAGCCAAGCGCAAGTGAATCTGGCGGTGGAGCGCGCTCACGTCGAGGCGGGTTCGGAGCTGGATGGCAACGCATTGATTGCCGCCGTCACCCGCGCGGGCTATCAAGCGAAACTACTCGGGGACGGGACGACCAGCCCTGAGGCAGCGGATGCCTCCGAACGTGCTGAGCACGAGCGGCAAGCGCTCGGACGCCAGCTATTTCTCGCCGCGGCGCTGACCCTGCCCATATTTGTCGTGGAGATGGGCTCGCATCTGATCCCGGCATGGCATCACTGGGTGAGCGCGAATGTAGGCACCGTAACCAGCTGGTGGATTCAGTTGATGCTCACAAGCGTAGTTTTGGCCGGACCAGGAAGGCGCTTTTACATCAAAGGCATTCCGGCGTTGCTCGACCGCAGGCCCGATATGAACAGCCTGGTGTCGGTCGGCACGCTCAGTGCGTTCGGCTACTCGGTCGTTGCGACGGTGGCTCCTCACCTGCTGCCCTTCGGAAGTGTGCACGTTTACTTCGAAGCGGCCGCGGTCATCGTGACACTGGTCTTGATGGGGCGATATCTCGAAGCGCGTGCCAAAGGGCGCACTTCCGATGCCATCCAACGGCTCGTGCGGTTGCAGCCGGCTACGGCCTGGGTGAGCCGCAACGGAGAGTTCGTACTCACTCCAACCGCCGACGTGCGCGTGGGTGACGTGATCCGCGTCAAGCCGGGCGAGCGCGTTGCGTTGGATGGCGTCATTCTGGAAGGACAAAGCCATGTGGACGAGTCGATGCTCACCGGTGAACCACTGCCGGTCGCGAAGGGAGTAGGTGACCGGGTGGTCGGGGGTACCGTCAATCAGCGAGGAGCGCTCACGTTCAGCGCAAGCGCGGTCGGGCCTCAGACGGTTCTGGCGCAGATAGTGCGCATGGTCGAGCAGGCTCAGGCATCGAAGCTGCCTGTCCAAGCCGCCGTCGACCGCATCACCCATTGGTTCGTGCCCGCCGTTTTGATGCTGGCGCTACTCACGTTCGTGTCGTGGTGGGCGTGGGGGCCCGAACCCGCGCTGACCCTTGCCCTAGTCAATGCAGTGAGCGTGCTCATCATTGCTTGTCCGTGCGCCATGGGTTTGGCAACACCGATGTCGATCTTGGTGGCCACGGGTAAAGGCGCCGAGCTCGGGTTGCTGTTCCGGCAAGGGGCCGCGCTGCAAGCGCTTCGCGACGTGCGCGTGATAGCCATGGACAAAACAGGTACGGTAACGGTGGGACAACCGACGCTGACTCACGTGCGCTTGCTGGCTCCCGACGAGGCCGACAGCGGTCAGTACGAGCCGTTGACCGAGGAGCAAATCGTCCAGTGGGCAGCATCGGTCGAGGCCAGTTCCGAACACCCTGTCGCGCGAGCGGTCGTCGATGAGGCGCAACGACGCCACCTGCCGCTCATGCCGGTGCTCCAGTTCGCCTCCAGCACCGGCATGGGAGTGCGCGGGCAAGTCCAAGGACGGGTCATCGACGTCGGTACGCGTCGCTACTTCGAGACCATAGGTGTGGCGAATGAACGAGGCAACAGCGACCTCGACGCTCTTGCCGCGCTCGGTGCCACAGCCTTTGTCGTAGCCGTCGACGGTCGCAAGGTCGCCGTGCTGGGCGTCTCCGATCCCATCAAGGCTGACGCCGCCGAAGCCGTTCGTGCTTTGCACGCGCTCGACCTAAAGGTGGTCATGGTTAGCGGCGACAATGAACGCACTGCGCGCGCGGTGGCCGAGCAGGTGGGCATCGATGAGGTGGTGGCGGACGTGCTACCCGACGGCAAGGTCGCGGCCGTCGACGAGCTGCGTGCTAGGTACGGGAATGTCGCATTCGTCGGCGACGGCATCAACGACGCCCCAGCCTTGGCGCATGCAGACGTAGGGCTCGCTATCGGTGCCGGTACGGACATCGCCATCGAAGCTGCCGACGTCGTGCTGATGCGCGAAGACTTGCGCACGGTCCCGGCCGCCGTGGCGCTGTCGCGCGCCACCATGCGCAACATTCACCAGAACCTGTTCTGGGCCTTCGCCTACAACGCAGCCCTGATCCCCTTTGCGGCTGGAGCCCTCTATCCGTTCACGGGCACGCTGCTGTCGCCGATGCTGGCGGCGCTCGCGATGGCGTTGTCGAGCGTGTTCGTGTTGACGAACGCGCTTCGGTTGAAGACCTTTTCTGGAGGTGAGACATGAACATCGGAGAAGCTGCGGCTATGTCAGGAGTGTCGGCGAAGATGATTCGCTACTACGAGTCAATCGGCCTCATCGCCAAGGCCGGCCGCACGACGGCTGGTTACCGCAACTACTCCGAAGCGGACGTCCACACCTTGCGTTTCGTCCGCAAGGCTCGAGAACTTGGCTTCGGAATGAGCGATATCTCCGCGCTCCTTGCCTTGTGGCAAGATCGCGGAAGGAAGAGTTCGGAGGTGCGCCGTCTGGCCCAAGGTCACGTGGCGGAGCTAAACGCCAAGATTGCTTCTCTGCAAGCCATGGTTGCAACCCTGTCCGACCTCGTAGCGTGTTGTCACGGCGACGAGCGCCCAGAGTGCCCCATCCTTGCGGAGCTCGCGCGCCCTATGACAGGCTCGGCCTCCGACGAAGACACGCAACCATCCCGGGCGCGGCGCCGTACGAATAAAGTGAACAAAGAAAGGATGACTCATTGACCATGGCTATTACGAAGTACGCCGTCCGAGGCATGACCTGTGGAGGGTGCCGCGGAGCGTTGGAAAACGCGTTGAACCGGGCCAACATCGCGTTGACAGCGGGAGGGGTGTCGCTGAAGGAAGGCAGTGTCAGTGTCTACGAAGCGGTTGACGTCGGCTCACTTCGAGCAGCGGTAGAGGCAGCGGGTTTCGAGTTGGGTACCCGGTTGGACCAGGCGCAAACCGACGAGCAAAGCGAGCCGCGACGATGAGTACCAAGACGAAGGGCATCACGCGCCGTGAAGTGATGTTGACGAGTGCGGCGCTTGCCGGAGGCGCGGCAGTGCTGACGTCTCGCCGCGCGCAAGCCGCCCCACCTCGCAACAAGTGGGAGCGGAGCTACAGTGGAAGGGACTCGGCGCTGGGCGCCCAGCCGCCGGCTCAACCCGGGCGGGACTACGAACCCGTCGAGACACCAGGTGGCGCTAGTCTGCCATTCAAAGTGGTGGGCGACGTCAAAGTATTTCACCTGGTTGCGGAAGAGGTCGAGCATGAGTTCGCCCCTGGGTTGAAAGCCCTATGCTGGGGTTACAACGGACGTGTGCACGGCCCGACGCTAGAGGCAGTCGAAGGCGATCGGGTTCGCGTGTATGTCACGAATAAACTCCCCGCGCCGACGACCGTACATTGGCATGGTGTCTTCGTGCCCAATGGCATGGACGGCGTGGGAGGACTGAGTCAGCGCGCTATTCTTCCTGGTGAGACGTTTAAGTACGAGTGGACGTTCAAACAGCACGGAACGTTCATGTACCATTCCCACCACGACGAGATGACGCAAATGGCGCTCGGGCTGCTGGGCATGATCGTTGTACATCCTCGCAACCCGGAGCCGGGATACAAGGTGGACCGGGACTTTGCCATCATGCTGAGTGAATGGAACGTCGAAGTCGGAACGCGGCGTCCAGATCCCAACGTCATGAGTGACTTCAATCTGCTGACCATGAACGCCAAAGCCTTTCCCGGCACTCCGCCCTTAATCTGCAAGACCGGTGACCGTGTCCGTATACGCTTCGGTAACCTAAGCGCGATGGATCATCATCCGATCCATTTGCACGGCTACTACTTCAAGGTCGTGGCAACAGACGGCGGTGCCATTCCGGTTCAGGGGCAGCGGCCCGAAACGACGGTTCTGGTTCCCACGGGAAGTACGCGCGATATCGAGTTCGTCGCCGACGAACCAGGTGACTGGGCTTTGCATTGCCATATGACTCATCACGTGATGAACCAGATGGGGCATGGGATCCCGAACATGATTGGTGTCAAGCCGGGAAAGTATGACCAACGATTGCGTAAGCTTCTGCCCGAGTACATGACGATGGGGCAAGAGGGTATGGGGGAGATGGCGGACATGGGTATGCGTGTGCCTAAGAACAGCATCCCCATGATCGGCGGCGAAGGACCCCATGACGTCATTACGATGGGGGGCATGTTTACGATCGTGAAAGTCCGGGATGGACTCACCAACACCGAAACGGATCCGGGCTGGTACGAGAACCCGCCCGGCACTCAGGCAGACGTTGCTCGTCGAGAAGACTTGGAAAGAGATGGGATTCTTGTATGAAAACAATTACCGCATTGCGAACAAGCTTGGTTTTGAGCGTTGCTTTAGGATCGATGGGGTGCGTTTCGGCTCAATCACCTGGGCCTCGAGATGCGTCGTCTGCCCAGGCGATGGTGCCCGCGCCAGCTGACGTGGGTTCGGCGCTCGCGCCCGGGTATGATCCTCTTGCTGACGATGACGAACGCTCACACAGCGAACAACAGCACAGCGAACCACGTTCGAACGCGGGCGCCCCTGCGCATACCCACACGACCCCGTCCGTTGATGGGCCGCACGCCGCCGCTCCTGCCCACGCACCGCACGGCCACGAGCATGAGCCGGCGAAGCAGATGGACCACTCGGGGCACACGCACCACGACCACGGCGCTGCCGATCACTCGCAGCACGGAGCACCCACGAGTAGTCCCAAGCCAGACAAGGACGTCGCGCCTACTGCCGCACCTACTGCCACACCTACCGCCGATGACGAGACGGTCATCTACGTGTGCCCCATGCACCCAGAAGTGACCGACACCAAGCCTAGCAGGTGCCCAAAGTGCGGCATGAAGCTCGAGCCATCAAAGTCCTCGGGGCAGAAGTGAAGCCATGACACGAGCAATAGCATCGAGAAGTGCCGCATTGAGGCGGGCAGCTACACAGACGGCATGTACTTTAGTTGTGGGGGCCGTCGCCGCGGGGTGTGTGTCAGCTCATGCGGGCTACCAAGACGTGCGGCAGTTGACCTCGGCTCGCTTGGGGGCGGAATTGAGTCGCGACGTCGACAATCGAACGGCTTCAGACTCTTCCCTGAGTTCGGAGGTGCGGAAACTGTTGCAGAACCCGCTCACGGCGGAACGCGCGGCGCGGGTCGCATTGCTGAATAGCCCCGCGCTTTCCGCCGAGCTACAAAGAGTGGGCGTTGCCCGCGCGGACTTGTTGAGCGCCACGAGGTTGCCCAACCCACACGTCGGGGCGGCTCTTTTGTATGGCCATGGTGAACAGCCAGAAGTCGAAGTCGACGCGATGTTGAATCTCACGTCGCTGCTCTTCTTGCCATCCCGGCGGGGAGCGGCCGTGACAGCATTGGATGCGGCAGCCATGGAGGTTGCAGCGGCAGCCATAGATGTAGCGTACGACGCCCGCCGCCAATTCTACGACTACCAAGCCGCGCTGGCTCGCCTCGACCTCACAGAGACGGTGCTCCAGGCCTACCGCGCGGCGGCGGACATGGCCGAGCGTATGTACGAGGCCGGTAATATTACCGAGCTACGTCTGGAAAGCGAACGGGCCTTGTACGAAGAAGCGCGCATCCGCCATACTCGTGCTGAGGCTGCGGCATTGGCGGCGCGAGAGCCACTCAACGCGCGCCTTGGGCTATGGGGCGAAGCTGGGACGCAGTGGTCCGCCTTCTCGCGATTGCCGGACCCTCTCGCTGTCGAGGGGCTGCTGGCATCTCTGGAATCGGCATCGATTCAACAGAGTTTGCCCCTGCAGGCGGCGCAACGGCGTGCAGAGGCAGCGGCTACTCGGGCGAATTTGGCCCGCGCGGGTGGCTGGTTACCAGAGCTGAATGCAGGGGTTGCCGCAGAGCGCGCCGAGGACACGTGGGCGTGGGGGCCAGCTGCCGAAGTTTCCGTGCCGCTTTTTTATCAAGGACAAGGTGAAAGCGCCGCCGCGCTTTCGGAGATGTACCAATGGCAGGCGAACGCGGAGCAACTAGCTATGCAGGTGCGCGCCCGTGCGCGGCAGACGGCCCTGCAACTTCAAGCCACGACCCGCATGGTCGAGCACTATCGCTCGACCATCCTGCCATTGCGCGAACGGGTCCTGGAGCAAGCGCAGCTGCAGTTCAATGCGATGAGCCTCGGCGTGTTCGAGCTTCTTCAAGCGAAGCGTGATCAGGTGGCTGCAGCTGAGACTTACTTGGATCTACTTCAAGACTATTGGCGGTTGAGGAGCGACGCCGAACAACTGAGGGCGGGCGGTTTACCAGCGGAAGGTGCCATACCGAACCCGCGCACAGCTGGCCCGACAAGCTCTGCGGGTGACGCTCACTAGGTCGGCGCGGATTCTGCGAGGCCCGCTCAGCAACGCTATTCAGCAGCTATCGGTGCGATGGGTTCAGCTTCAGCGCTGCGCTCAGCCGGGTAACGCATCTTCTGGTGACTGGCGAGCTCGATGATCCCGAGTGCTGCGAAGCATCGTATCGCCAAGTAGGTGGGATCGATCTCGAACCTGCGAGCAGCGAAGTTGGGGGCCATGCCGAACTTGTGGTGATTGTTCTGGAATAGCTCTCCCAGTGTCACGAAGTCGAAGAACAGAGTGTTGCGCGAGTCGTCGCCGTTCTCGTAGTTGCGATAACCGTAGCGGTGACCGCACCAGTTGACGATGGCTCCGTGGATCGGGCCCATCAAAAAGTGTATCGGCAAGAGTGCGAACATCCACGTAGCGGTAGCGAACTGAAAGTAGAACGCCGTGTACGCGGCCAACCATAGGTTGCGGGCGGCCCAGGTCTGGCCCAGTTTATCCAAGGCCGGCCACGTGGGCACTCCACCATCGAAGCGAGCTTCTGGCTTGACTCGGTCGTAGGCGTAGTCGTCGTAGATGTGCTTAGTGGCCCACATCATGCGAAAGGCGTTGGGATGATTGCGCGGTGAGTGCGGATCATTGGGGGTATCGCTGTAGGCATGATGCATCCGGTGCAGGATCGCATAGCCACGAGGATTGAGGTAACTTGGCCCCTGCGCCACATAAGTGAGCAGGTGGAAAAAGCGCTCCCAACCTTTGGACATGGTGAACATGCGATGGGCGCCATAGCGATGGAGGAAGAAGGTCTGGCAAAAGACCGACAACATCCAATGCCCCACAAACAAGAACAGAATCGCCACTGATTTCTCCAGCTAGTAAAGCGTCTTCATTAGCGAATTGCTGAATGGGAGGAGCGCCATCCTTCCGTCACAACGCCAAGGATTCGTCAGAGTTTGGTCACGAGCGCTGGATCGCCGTGGCGAAAGCGTCACAGCGCCCCGACGAAAAAGGGCTTGACCTCCACCGGCGTTACCCCTTGCCTAGTCAGCCGTCCAGAGTCCGGATCGACAGCGAAGCTGACGAGGGACTTTGACTCCTGATTGCCAACGACGATGCGCTTGCCGTCATCGATGAGCTCGAAGTTTCGAGGCACTTGACCCTCCGTGCTTTCTTTTTGCAAGAAGGTGAGCTTGCCGTCGTCGCCGATGCTGTATGCGACGATGGAGCCGTTTGCTCCTGCAGGGCGGTTTGTGCCATACAGGAACTTCCCCGACGGGTGCACGTGGATGTCCGCGGCACTGCTCTTCGCAGTGTCGGGCTGGGTGGATATCGTTTGTAGCTCGGTCAGTGTGCCGGCTTGAGAGTCGTAAGTAAACGCCACTATCGTGTTGGCGAATTCATTGATCAGGTAAACGAAGTTGCCGTTGGGGTGGAAGTCCAGGTGTCGACAGCCTGCCCCCTTCGGCAATTGGACCGCTCCGTGTCGAGCTAACGCGCCGGCGTTTGCGTCAAACGTGAACACCTGAACCTGATCTGACGCTCGACCCGGCACGAGTGCGAACCGCTCGTCTGGCGCGAGAAAAACGCCGTGGGATTCGCCTCCTGAGTCGACGACGGATACTTGGGCACTGAACCCGCCCTTACCATCCAGTCCGAAAACTTCTGTCTTCCCCGAGTTGAACTCGGCGCCGAGGATGTATTTATCGTTGCTTGTGACGTTGACGTAGACCATGCCTTGGATGGTGTCGGCTGTGGCTAAGGGGCTGAGGCTGCCCGTGTCCGCGTCGATGGCGAAACTGCGCAGCTTGTTCTGCCCTTCATCTGCCGCATAGAGCACGCTGGAACCGCTGTCGGTAGCAAGAAAGCTCAGAAGGCCACCGGCCTCGACGTGGCTGACGCGAGTTAATGTTCCGTCATTGATATCGAAATTGAACACGCTCACGGCACCGGTAGCCGTACCCCAATCCCCACTGCCCACGAACAGGCGCACGGCGTTCGATGGAACAGCCGTGCCTTGCTCCCCGGTCGAGGTGCCGACTGCGGGAGGCGAATCGGAGACGTTGCCGGGTGCTTCTCCGGACGTCCCATCGTGCGCACTTTGAGCCTCGGGCGCGGGGGTGCAGCTCCCCAACAACGCCGTGAGGAGGGACAGCGTGGGCAACCAAGACGCCGGCAGATGAGCGTGCATACGAGAAGGACTGGCTTGCAACATGGGCAGCGGTGATACTCAAGTGCTGCATCCTTGGAAACCTTTAGACGTCGATTCCGGCGTCCCCGTCCGTCGCCAAGCCATGGGTCGGTTGAGCAGCGCTTGACACGGTACGGCCAGGAGGCGCCGATTCCCCGAGCTACTCGTGTTAGGTTCTGACGTGCCGCTGCGTGAAAAATGCCAACTTTCGATCGGACATACCTGGTGCGGCCGTGCTCTGCCGCTTGCGGAGCAAGCGTGGGTGTCCGTGGTCCGGGAGCAGCGGATGCGTGAGCCAGACCGCCTGTTGCTCGAGTGGGAGGCGCCGCTGTACGACGATCCACGACCCGCAGCACCCAGCGGGCAGCTAGAGGGGCTTTGGGAGCACGAAGTGGTGGAGTGCTTTCTTGCGGCGCCCGAATCGGGACAGTACGTGGAGCTGGAGTTCGGACCGCATGGCCATTGGCTGGCCCTCGAATTCTCAGGTTACCGGCGGCGTTGCCGGGAGCTGCAAGTGAGCGTCTACAATTGGCAGAGGGATGGACAGCGTTGGTACGGAAACGCTTCCATTGAGCTATCGCCCCTTGTCTCGCGCTTAGAAACGGGTAATGCCTACCTCATCCACGGTGCTTCGCCCGAGCGCTGTTACCACGCGGCGTTCGGCGATTCAGCGTTGGCGCCAGACTTTCATCGCATCGAACTGTTCGGGTGTTTGTGGACTGCCGGTGAAGGTCGCTAGATCATGCCCATCAGTGATTCGTCAGTGACTCATCGAGTGACCCATCTGGGCACGACGACAAAAGATGTATGGCCAAGGGCGAAGCGGTCGAGCGCAGTGTTACACCCACTTCCCCCACTCGGGAACGTTGAAGGTCGGCGACAGGTTGGCTATGAGAGCCGCTCCCGTTCGTCCGGGACTCGCGATTGACAGGAGTATGTTTTGATGCACCCGCCGCAAGAGAACCTTCCGCCCGCGCCCAGTCGCTTCCGTCGATGGTGGCCCCGCGTCATAGGTCTGCTAGTGGTAGCTTTCCTGGTGATACAGTTGATCCCCGTCGAGGCCATGGAGAACCCTGAGTCCCAGACGCCTCTCAACGAGCCACCGGAGGTGGTCGCCATCCTCAAACGCTCGTGTTACGACTGTCACTCGAACGAGGTGCGATGGCCATGGTACAGCCGCATAGCTCCGGCGTCTTGGCTCGTGGCTCAAGATGTCGTCGAGGGACGTGAGTCGCTGAACTTTTCGGAGTGGCCAGAGGACCCTGACGACCAGGCGTTTAGCCGCGAGCAGGTCTGGGACAGCATCGAGTCAGGAGAGATGCCGCTGTGGTTTTACTTGCCATTGCACCCCGAAGCTCGTCTCAGTGACGAAGACAAGGCCCTCCTGCAGAAGTGGTCAG
Source organism: uncultured Polyangiaceae bacterium (assembly GCA_964577325.1). Classification (GTDB taxonomy): domain Bacteria; phylum Myxococcota_A; class Polyangia; order Polyangiales; family Polyangiaceae; genus SZUA-265. Next base: position 1,534 of record CAZNZA010000149.1, on the reverse strand, counting down.
AGACAGAGGTCGAGGAAGACGAAGAAGAGGAAGACGAAGAAGCGGCCAGCACAGATGGCGGCGCCGCTCCCGCAGCCCCGACTTCCCCCTAAGCGACGGCCATAGCCGGTGTCTCCCCACCGGCTTGAGCGCGTCCGCGCCATGTTCCACCGTACTTCCCGCTAGGACTCGCTCAACGGGGCGCCTCGCAAGACCCATCTAAGACGCGTTCGGCGCGGCCGATAGCCGGCGCGACACCAGCGCGGGCCCGCTGTGGCCCAACTTCGAACCCGTCGCATGCCGCGACGGCGATAGCGAATTGCTACTGCGGTAGCGACGACAGGGAGAATTGCGTGATGCAGGATACCAGTGGTGTGGGTGCTCTTCGGAGCCGAGCAGAGGAGGCGGAGGCACAGGCCTAGCCCGGAAACTATGGGTCACGACCATGGTTTGGCGCACGGCGCGGCATCGTTTAGAGCTCTGACTGGAGGCCTGGAAGCGCAGTGGCTGGTCGATACTGCCGGAATCGACGGCAATATGTCGCGGCATCGATTGGTGTCCGCGTCGGGGACACCAAAGTGACTGACGATCACTTTGGCCCTAATCGGGAAAAGAGCAGTTGACCCTCCCTCGAATGTTGTCAATATAGACAACAGATGGCGAGCGTGGAGAAGCTTCTTCAGGCGATGCGGAACAACCCCAAAGGGGTGCGGTTCGAAGACGCCGTCGAGGTCGCTACCGAGTTCTTGGGTGCACCTCGCAGCAAGGGCACGAGCCATCACATCTTCCACACCCCGTGGCCAGGTGACCCCCGGGTGAACCTGCAGCGCGGGAAGGACGGCAAGGCCAAGGCCTACCAGATCAAGCAACTGCTGCTTGCCATTGAGATGCTGCGCTAAGCGCCAAACGAGAAAGAGGGCAAGATGAACTACGAACCGAAACACTACACCTACAGGGTGGTTTGGTCAGAAGAAGACGAGGAGTACGTCGGCTTGTGCGCCGAGTTCCCCCTGATGAGCTGGCTCGAAGAACAGCCGCACGCCGCTTACGATGGGATAGTGAACCTGGTTGCCGAGGTCCTGAAGGACATGGACACGACGGGCGAGACGCCTCCTGAGCCGCTGACCATGCGCAAGTACTCCGGCGACTTGCGGCTCCGTATGCCGCCAGAGCTTCACCGACGGCTTGCCATGGACGCAGCTGAAGGGCGGACGTCGGTGAACCGACTGATCCTCCAACGGATCGCTTGGGGTGACCAGCCCCCATCCGAGCCCCAGCCCAGCCTCACACTCGAGGCCAAAGCGGAGCACAAGCCCCGGAAGACGACTAAGGCGGACAAGCGAAAGTTGACGGCCTGATGGCGAGCAAGTGATGTTCTACAGAGCCCGAATCTTCAAGGACTGTTCCGGGAGCACCTGAGTCTCGCAGGTGTTATCGAGGCCCGTCCCCAACTAGTCGAACGATCAGAGCAACGGACGCCTATTAGAGCTCACGACCAGAGGGCGGCGTTCGTCACTCTGGCCCTGGCCGGCGGACGTTCGGAGGCTTGGATTAG
>CAZNZA010000148.1:2712-12583 GCA_964577325.1 uncultured Polyangiaceae bacterium | reverse complement strand
CTTGCTCGTCAACCTGGCTTGGTCTGCGGTGCTGGATATCTGTTTTCTCTTAGGCCGCAGCACGTTCACGCGAATCGAACGCTGGCAGACCCACTACCTGCCCGTATATGGGGTGTGGGCCGCCTGCGTGGTCGTCGTTTTTCCGGTAGTGTTCGGCTAAGTGTAAGCGTATTAATCTTCTGCAGGCGCGCAGCATAGGCCGCCTTCGTCCCACCCGGCGTCTATGTTGCCGAGCGTTATCCCACCATCGGGACACCCCACACCGACGACGCTACCGTCACCGGGATCAGATACGGCAACTCCGCCTGCCTCTTCGCAGGCTTGCAGCGTGTACATGAGACGTTGGCAGCGTAGACTTTCGGAATAGTCGAAGCACGTCGCGTTGTCCGCGCAGATGGCGTCTTTGTCGATCTCCGTCGAGCCAACCGGACACTGTGGGGCGACCGGCCCCGTGCAATAACGTCCGTCTCCCAGTGGCTCGCAGTACGCGTCGTCCATCAGGCACTGGTCCGTGCTGTCGACGATCTCGCCGTCGCAGGGTGCTGGCGTGCCGACGCCGGCGTCGGTCGGGCCGCCTATCGACGTGCCCGAGCACGCGGTTGTCAGGAGCGCAACGATCGCGACGGCCCCAGCACGGCTGTGTCGGACCTGACTCCGTCGTGGGGTGAACATCAGGGTTGAATGAAACTTCATGGGTTGCTCCGAGGTGATGAACCATCCGCTGTTGGGCGATGGGTGAGAAATTGAAGTGAAGCAAAGAGTGTACCCGGTGCCCACGTGACCTTTCGTGAGGGGAGGTGAGGCTGCACCTACTCATTTCGTGGAGTCGCGGCCTCGACGCTGGCATCGATATGCCAGAGGTATAGGCTGACCTGGTGCAAGCTGTTGCGAAGATCGCCCGCATGGTCGGCATGGTCAGCTTGGCCGTCCTCACGGCCGTCGGCGCAAGCGCGGAGTCGGCGGCGTTGTCCGACGGACGCCCCTGTGGCAAACGCAGTGCGTACTCTCGACCGGGTGCAGCGGCTCCGCTCTGTTACGAGCGCGACGTCACCCAAGCCATGGTCGACGCGTACCGCGCGCGCACGATTAAACATTGAGCAAGGAGCGCACGGGCACGACGGCGCGCCGCCGTCGTCACCTCACGCGCGCGTGACCCTTCCTTGCCTCGGGGGCCAAGGGAGAGCTCGGGTAGCTTTCGAGCAATTGGGAATACAACGCACGTGCTTGTTGGCGGTTACCGCGCCGCTCGGCGGCCAGAGCGCGGGAGAGCAATCGTGTTTCTTGTTCGAGGGTGCCCACGCCAGCCATTGCTTCCTCGTCACTAGCAGCCGTAGCCTTGGCTTTACCTGTGCCGCCGGGAGCTTGCTCGGGAGGACGGGCAGCGGTAACCTTCGGCCGGCTTCGGGATGGGTAGTCGGAAGGGGTTTCGTTCGCCGTAGCGTCGTCCTCGCGGACGAGCTCGTGCGCGTCCCCCGTCGAGCCCAGCGCATCGTCGGTCAAAGCGGAATCTTGTCCGCGGTCTGCGTCACAACCCCACTGCTGGCCAGCTGTCAGGAAGCGTCGACCACTCGCACTCAGTACTTCGACGCGGCCTTCGCTCACCTGCACACAGGTGCCATCGCGGCTGTGCCCTGCGTCGTCGTTGACGGTCCTGACGCTGAAGCGAGTTCCGTGCACGACGACGGTGGCACTCGGGGTAACGACCGAGAAGCTGCGCTTCGGACCGAGCGGGGGAACCGTGCAATCGACGCGCCCCCGCAGCAATCGAAGCTGGCTGTCGCCCCGGGTGACGTTCAAGCCGTCCAGACCCACACCCGTGCGGCGCGCCAACTCTATGCGAACGCCGCTTGGGGTAGTTAGTGCAGCTTCCGAGTCAGCGGAGTCGAGGGTGCCGCTCGCCGAGATGACGGTGTCGGAACCGACGTTCTGGCTGTCCCCCGATCGAGTTAAAGAGACTTGGCCGTGCGGCGTCAGGGTGAGGCCGACTTTTGGTTCCTCGTTGAATGGGCTCCACGGCGCATGAGACCATAGTAACCCGCCACCAAACACGCCGGCAGCCAGAGAAAGGGCGCCCCAGCGCGCGCGTTGTCGCTGTTTGCGTAGTTGGGGAATGGCACGCACGCGTTCGCGCAATGCAGGGAGTAAGCGTTGCTTCTGTACGTCGCGTTCCGTCGTGCCCGCGAGCGGCACCGGACCATGACGCAACTCCGCCAACAGTTGATGCACGAGCTCCCGTTCGGTTTTTTCTATGAGGTGGGGATCGGTCATCGTAACACCGTGGGGGATCCGGTACGCGCACGTCTCAAGAACTCTCGGCGCGAACGCACCAAGCGCGATTGCGCCGCCGCAAGCGTCACGCCAGTGAGCTGGGCGACTTCTGCAAGCTCGTAGCCCAAAACATCATGCAGCAAGAGGGTTTCCGCCGCGGCGGGTTTCATATTTACAAGGATCGCTTGTACGCGGTTCACCTCGGAGCGCGCCTCCAAACGGCCCTCTGCACACGGCTGCCCCGAAGGATAAGGCGTGGGGGAATGGGACGTCGCGCTGGATGACACGTCGGCGTCTGTGTGCCACTGAAACAGGCGCCGCTCGCGTCCCTTGCGGCGCAGGTTGTCCAAGGCCACGTGGGTGGCAACCGCAGCCGACCATGCTCGCAAGTCGCCCTTGCCTCCCAATGGTTTGCGCGATAGCGCTGTGATGATGCGCTCGAACGCTGCCTGCATCAGGTCATCGTAATCGGGGCCCGTAGAGCGCAGAATGCGGCGCAGGCATTGGTCCACGACCGGCTGCACACGACTGTAGAGGGCATCTGCGGCCCACTCTCTCCCCTGGGCTATGCCGTTGGCTATCGCCTGATCGCTCGGATGAGCCTCAGCCTCCCTCTCTTCAGGCGAAGGCTCACGAGCGCTAAGAGTAAGTTTTGGGACCACAGCCAACACCGAAGAAATAGACGAACTGCCTTTGGCCTAGCAGGCATCTGAATGAGCGCTATTGGCATTAGCTTGGGCCTGGAAAATGCCGCTCGCGCCCGCCGCGCTATCTCCGACTGTGGGCACACACCGTCATAAGCTGATGCGCAGGCCCAAGATGGCGCTCCAGTTCGGAGCGAGCTGCTCACCGACGCGCTCGCCGGCCACATCCAGCGTGTAACCAGGATACAAGAGCTCTCCGTCGACGCCTAGCAGCAGTCCCAGGGCGTCACTGATGGTTAGCTCGCCCTCGACGCCTACGCGTGCTCCCCAGCGCATGAAACGGTGGCTTTCGCTGCGGCCATCGATATCGGACGCATGCAGACTCACGCGCTGAGCCACGGCGGCCAAGCCCAGTTCGATCCCGTGCGCGTCACCCGGGTCGTTCAAGCGTAAGCCGGCTCCTAAGGCCGCATCGAACCATTCGGCGTCGAGCGGCCCGACGTCCCCCGAGTAACCTACCCGTAACCACACACGCCAAGGTTGTTCATTTGAGGCCAACCAAGGGCGCAAGAATCCCCCCACTCTGGGGTTGCCCGCTTCGACGCCGGGTCCGGTGAGCCCCGCCGCATCGACTCCAAGGCGTAAAACTGGCGGTTCAGGCACGACGGGACGGGGTGGCGAGATTGGTGGAGCTGGAGGCTCGACCTGCGACGCATGCGCGACTACGTGAGAAACGATGAGCAAACCCAGGGCGCGGTAGCGTTGCTCGAGGCCATCGTTGGGGGCGAACTCGACGTGGCGAACGACCAACAGCGGTCCCTCGCGGTGCTGGCGGTGGATTTGTATCTCGGCGCGTTCCGGATAGGTGACGTCCCACCGCACGACGGCGTACCACGTCTTTTGCTCAGGAGCGTCTACTGCCGCATGGCAGCGGCCGGAGCCGAGCACCAAGTTACAGCTATCGATGGCTGCCTGTGCCGCTTGGGCGTGTTCTGCGGGCCGCTCAATCGCGACCACGTCGGCAAGCGCGGCGGGAGACATGGGCCTAGCATACTCAGCTCGTCGCACAGGCATAGGGGGTAGTCATCGTAGTGCCGTCGCCCAGCCACGCCGCAAGTTTGGAATGGCGCGTTGCTCTTCTATCGATTACCCCTCATGCATCTCATGTTTGCGGTCCGCCGTTGCTCGCCGCGTGGAAACCTTTCCACAGCCTCCACTTACGACCGGTGGGGGCGCCGAGGAAACGTCGCGCTGCCGGCAGCTGTTGTATCATTGGTCATGTTGACGGCGTGCGACGAGCAGATAGCCGTGCACCTTTTGCAGCCACTAGCGCAGGGTGAGACACAATCTACGGCCCCGACCGAACCCACCCCCGCCGAGTCCGATGCGGCGAGCGGCTCTGCGGATGAAAGTGCGTTTGCTGACGCAGCTGCCGACGCGGATGCGGCTGTCGCGGACGCAGCGACCATCCCCGCTGGTGGCTTGGTGCACCACTACGACTTTGCGGGGGAGGGCACGGTCGTCGTGGATAGCGTTGGAGGCGCCGACGGGGTGATTGTGGGGGGTGCACGTTTGGAGGGGACGGGTCGCGTCACGCTGGACGGAGTCGACGATTACATCGAGCTGCCCGACGGCATCATCTCCGCCCTATCGGAAGTGACCATCGTGGTGTGGCTGCAATGGCCTGGCGGTCCCTGTTGGCAACGGGTGTTCGACTTTGGAAGCACCATCGATGTCGAAGACGGCGCCACGATTGCCGAGACTTCACTTTTACTTACCCCCGCCTCATGCAATGGCTCTCACATCGGACCGATACGCGGCTACGAGGCGTCCGCCATGTTCCACGTGCGCGACAACGCGTACGTCATTCAGTACACGGACAACGCACTGCCCGTCGACGAACCGGCGTTCGTCGCTCTTGCCGTCGACATGACGGGCCTGAAGCTAACGGTGAACGGGGTTCTCGCCGCTGAGCTACCAGCTCCGCTGCATGTGGAAGACATCAACGACGTGAACAACTGGCTGGGCCGCTCGCAGTGGAGTCAAGACGCAACTTTCCGAGGCAGTTACGATGAGGTGCGGATCTACGATCGCGCGTTGACCCAGAGCCAACTGCGGAGGCTGTACGCGGACACGCTTCTTGCTCCGTAAGTTTCGGCGGCATGCTCTCGGATGATACACACTTCGCCACCCAGTGCGGGCCGAGTGAAGTTTTCCAGCAGTGAGAACGTCGAACGATAACTGCCAGGCGGCGCCGGGGTCGGACGTCGTACCTTCATGATTGCCGAGCGTACGGTGTGGATCGTGGCTTTTGGCCTGATCGCTTGTGGCGAGGATCCTGGCGAAAAAGGCACCCCGGGTGCCGACATGTCGGGTCAACCCCTTCAACCACCTGCCGGCAGCACCGTGCAACCCAACGTTACTCCGCCCGCCGCGCCGAGCAACGATTCGACGTCACCCGGTGCGCCGGGCAGCAACGCACCCGTTTCCCCGGTTGGTTCCGTCCCCAGCGCGGTTCAGCCTTCGGCGACGGGCTTGCCGGCGCCCGTCGCGCCTTCGGCGGGTAACCCGCAGCCTACTACGCCCCAGCCCAGTAACACGCAGCCAGACAGTACGCAGCCCTCGGTTGCACCGAGCACTCCTGAGCCGGAAGACGCGGAGAGCGACGGTGGGGCTACCAACCCCGATCCCGACGAGCCCGCGCCCACACCAAGTGAGGGCGGTTGCTCCGGAGCTCCCCTGGAGGCGGCCGAGCAAGTCTTCGACTGTGGCGACGCCCACGTGTTCGAGGATAACGGTCCGCCCGCCAACCGCGTCAACTACGTCATCGTAGCCGACGGCTATACGGCAAGTGAACTGGATACGGCCTTGGTCGAACACGTCGAGAACATGCTGTACAACGAGGAAACCGGCATGTACTCCGAGGTCGGAGAGCCCTATCGTCGTTATCGACGCTTCATCAACGTGTGTGCCATGCGTTCGGCGAGCAACGAGTCCGGCGTCGACGGACCGGATGGTAATCCATCCCGCGACACGGTGTTCGATGGAGGCAACTGTGGGGATCGCTTGGGATGCGTCAGCCAGCGCCTGGTGCGGGACTACCTCGCAGAGCACTTGCCCGAGCACGTGGACGCGGACTGGACGGCGGCGACCATGAACGCCAACGAGTGGTGGAACAGCGGAGGCTCGATGATGGTGTGGTCGGGCAAGTTCATGGAAACAAGCCCCAATCAAGCTGCGAGTGTGGCGTTGCACGAAGGGGGTCACTCGTTTCACCAACTGGCCGATGAGTACGCCGACGAGGCGCTGAACTGTAACTGCTCTGCCGCCCGGGAACCGAACGTGGCCTGTGAGACGGAGCCGGGTATGTCCGCCGAGGAAAAGTGGGGGGACTGGTTTGGGTTCATGATGGAAGGCGGCAGCCGCTTGTGGAACTTGGGCGAGCACGGGGCCGTGCCCGGCGGACGCTATTGCGGGGCGTCGAGTGGTGTCACGCGTCCGACTGAAGACTCGGAGATGAATCTGCTGCCTTATGCGTTCAACATGCCTTCGATAGAGAAAGCAGTTCGAGACATCTACGAGATTGTGCGGCCCATAGACAATCACACGCCGAATGCGCAACCGGTGACGGGAGCGGCCGACCTTCAGGTGCGGGTGGTCGACCCGGAGGTGCTCACCGTGGAATGGAGCGTGGATGGTGAAGTCGTCGCCGCCGACGGAGATGAGTGCTTCAGCACGGCTGACTTGCCGAGCGGCGAGCACACGGTAACGGTGCGCGTGTACGACGATACGCCGTGGGTCAGAGGGTCGCGCGAAGACTTGGAGCAGAGCGTGGAATGGACTATCGTCGTTCCGTAGCGGTGAACGCGTGAATACGCGGCGTCAACTGCTGGTGTTGGCCGTGCTCGTGGCCGTCGCACCGCTATTGGTGTGGCTCTGGCTGAGAGGCGCGGAGTCTGCGGACGGAGGTGTGGGCGAGCGCGAGAGGCCAGCCGAGGGGACGGCAGTCGAGACGCACGCTTCTTCGTCCGGGCTCGATGACACGCTCGCGGTGCACGACGTACCCGCCCCCGCGGCGCGTGACATTGACGCCCCTGCGGCGCGCGGTGCAGCAGCGCGCGTCGAGTTTACAGGTACGAAGGAATCGCAGGAGCGCCCGCAAGATCGTCCGGATGAATCGTCTCACCCCGGCAAGGTCATTCCCCATCCCATCGACGACGCACGGCTCGTTCAAGCAGAACAACGGCGACTTTTCATGGACGTGGACGCAGCGCTCGAGGCGAACGATTACACGCGGGCGCGGTCGCTCCTGACGCAGTACGACGCTCGTTTTGTCGACGATGAGGCGTGGTCCGACAAGCGTGAAGCATACCAACTGATCGCCGATTGCCAAGAGCACGCGTCGCCTCAGGCGCGGGCGAACGGACAGCGCTTCGTCGACGAACAGCGAGGTTCGACGATGCGCCGCGCCGTTCGTCGCGCCTGTTTGTCAGGGCCTCGAGCCCCTTGACCTCCAGCGCGGCTCACGTCCAGGGGCGTGCCCGCCGGCGCTGGACGTAAAGCAAACCCACGGCTGCGCTCAGCACCCACCACGGTGGAGACGACGACCGCTCACCGATGCTGCAGTTGCAGCCTTTGAGTTGATTGCGTCGCGCGCTCGACGTGTCGTCTGCGGGCAGGTCGGACGCATCGCCGCCGGCAGGGGCGTCACCGCTCGTGTCGCCTTCCGCGGTCGTTGCGCTGCTGTCGTCGCTGTCGTCACCGTTGTCGCTGCCAGTCACATCCGTAGCGTCGCCTTCGCCGCTCGCCCCGATGGCCAGCGGTCCCACGTCTCGGATCTGCGGCGGAGTATACGTTTCCGTGGGTGGGCCCAGGTAACTCACCGGCAAGCTCCCGCGCTGGATCACGATCTTCTGGATCACGATGCCGGGGTCGACCATCCACAGCTTGAGGGTATGTGCTCCCTCATCATCGAGGCTGTGGGATATCGTGATTGGCTCGATGTTGTCGCGCACGCTGTTTTCCCACGACGCGTTACTCAGGCTGGCTTCGGCCTCGACGACGACCGGGGCTTGGTCGTCGAACGAGGTAGCAACCCGTAGAGGTTGGGCCTGAATGGTTTGGGTCGGGGATGCGTATAGGTGAACGCGAACGTCGCCGCTGCCGAATAGATGTACGTCATATTCCAGGCGCGGCGCGTCGGTCGTTGGATCTTGTGCGGGTGCCGTGACAGGAGAGGGAGTCATCGCGTCGCCGGTGCGACCATGATCGGGCAGGAGCGTCCAACTGACGTCGCCAACGGCTACGGAGCGCGTGTAGTCGCTGCTTGCCAGCGCCAGGTAACCGTGCGCCTCCACATGGGGAGTCTGCGGGGGATCGCCCTCGGGGTAATCGACCACGACGTCGACGTGGGCCGATGCGTCAGCGCCCGTGACCGTCAAGCGTGCCGTATTCATCCCTCGAGGCGCCGCGTCCCAATCCACGCTCAGCCATACTCGTTGCTCATCGTCGATGGTGCCCTGCTCGGTATCGAGCTGTACCCAATCGACATCACTTTCGATCGTGAAGTCGAAGCGCGTGGCACCGCGATTGAAGACGTCGATGTAGTTGCTGGGCTGTCGCTGGTAACGGTGCACGGACAGCGTGAGCGGCTCGCCTGTTTCTTCGTCCCACGCCCTGACGCTACCCTCGACCGCCACCCCGAGTGCAGCCTGGGCCAAGGGCTCGAGGGTCTCGATGAGCGGCATCGTGTCCACGTCCGGCGCCTGCCAGTTGCTAAACCCGATCTTGGCCTGGTCCATCATGTGGACCCACTTCCCGTCGGCCATGACGTGGTTGTAATAGTAGGCGTAGTCGGCGTCGCGTTCGAACAACTGTTCCGCTCGCTCAGCCAAGCTGCTGGTCAGCACCCGGCCTTGATCGGCGTACAAGCGGTTCTGTCCTACGCGGTAGTACATTTCGTTGAGATTGGCGGAAGCTTTGACGGGGTAGAGCACCAACTGAAAGTAGGCATCTCGGTGAGACGCTGGTAGATCCTCGTAGATCTCCTCGGCGCGGAGCGCCAGCGCGTTGTATTCCGCGGCAACGCGTTCAGCCTCTTGAAAGTTGACCTGGTTGTAGGTCGTGGCACTGAGCAGCTCCGGCTTGCGACGCGCATTGTACTTGGCGTAGAGCGCCAGGATCTCGCCAATCGCTTCTGCATGCTCGAGCCCGAATTGTTCAGCCGCGAAGCGTTGCTGATAGTGGAGTAAGTCGTCTTTGCCGATGGCTTCGGGGTCATACGCCAAGTCCAAGAAAAACTGGGTGGGTAGCTCCATGGGCTTCAGATCGCCGACGTTCACCAGCCAGATGCGATCGATGCCGTAGGCATAGGCCAGCGTCATCTGCTCCCAGACGCGCGGCAAAGCGTTGGTGTTCAACCATTTGTAGCTGCGCGGACCGCCCACGTAATCGTAGTGGTAGTACATCCCGTAGCCACCTGCTCGGGGCTGGCTGCCAAGTAACGGCAAGCGACGAACATTGCCCCAGTTGTCGTCCGCGAACATCATCGTGATGTCCTCGGGCACTTCCATGCCCTCGTCCCAGTAGTCCAACACCTCTTTGTACAGGGCCCAGAGCTGTGGCGTCTCCGCCGCGGGACGCCCCGTCACCTCCTCGAGGATTGCGCGTTGGTCGTTTACGATCCCTTCGAGCACCCCCACGTTGGGATCGGACGTCAGGGCTTCGTCGCCATCGCCGCGCATGCCCACGGTAACGATGGTCTCATACTCGATGGCGCGCTTGGCGCCCTCGCGCCAGAAGGCGTGAAGACGTTCGATGTCCTCCTCGTCTTCGTAGTTCCACTCTTCGCTGGTGCCTCCCGTGCGGTGCCATTCTTCTTGGCTACACAACATGGGTTCGTGGTGGGAGGTGCCGATGACGATGCCGAGCTCATGGGCGGTCGCGTGGTTGTCAGGGTC
>CAZNZA010000148.1:0-2612 GCA_964577325.1 uncultured Polyangiaceae bacterium | reverse complement strand
GCCCAAAAGACCCACGGAGATGTGCCGAAGCGGCGAGACACTTCAAGCATGCCAAACAAGGTGCCCCGCTTGTCGCTGCCCGCGATGACGAGCGCCTGATCGAGTCCCGATGCGGGGTCCGCCACGCTTTCGATGACGAAGGTCTCAAAGCGGCCATCCACGTCCGTCACGTCGAGCTTTCCGCTGGCAACGAGCTCATCGATGAACGCACTTTCGCCGAGCGTGCCCGCGACGATGACGCTATCGCCGTTCGGCCATGCGTCAGTGACTACTTCTGGCTTTGCACCGGACGCGCGCTCGATGTCTTCGGCCAGCACTTGCGCAATGCGGGCGACGGCCGCGAAGTCATCGTCATCGACGAGCAATGGCACCGCGCGCCCGTCTTCGGCGAGGGTGAAAAACGGCCCTTCCGGCGCGGGCAACAGCGGCGGCTGGGCATCGGCGCCACCATCGTTGGCCGTGCTCGCATCCAGGTCGTTCGGGCCTGCATCGGATGTCAGTTGTGCCAAGCGTGCCTGGCGGAAGGACCCGCCCACGGGGCGAAGGGGTGTTTCGTAGACCGGCTCCGGCGCGCCTTGATTCAATGCTTCGGAGTGAGTGTTGGCGGCGTCGAGCGCATCGCTCGCGCAGCCCAGCGTCACCAAGCCGCCGAGGGCACAAAGCGCTATGAAGCGGAAGGACGAATGCAGACGGGGGCGTCGGCATGGCGTAGGCGGATCAAACATCGAGGCAGTGTGCCGGATCCGCGTACGGTCGCCCACCGCAAACGCTATTTGCCGGCGCCGCTTCCGGTGACCCCTGCGCGGTCGAGGGCGCGCCTTGACGAATGTCTGGAAAACGCGACAACCATGGGTCCCCGGCTCGGAAAAAATAGGCTATACGTGCCGCTAGTCATGGAGGGTCGTACGGTTGATGGCGCACACCGCGGAAGCTTTCAGCCACGGATGCGGCCACTCGACGCGGCTTGCCGTTTACCTAGCAGTTGAAGGATCGCGTTCTGCATGCACCTAGGAATCGACTTCGGGACGACGCATAGTGTGGTGGCCTTGTCCGACCGCGGCAACTACCCGGTCGTGAGCTTCGTCGGTGACGATTCGGCCGTCTACGACTTCTATCCCAGCGTGCTTGCCGACAACGGCAAGGAGCTGCGGTTTGGCTTCGACGCCTTGGCAGTCGAAGGTGACCCCGACTGGGAGGTGCGGCGCTCCTTCAAGCGTGCGCTCTACGAAAAGGAAGGCGGTTTCAAACAAGCCATCGCCTTGCGGAGCGGCGAACGCCCTGCCGTGGAAATCGTCGCGCTGTTTCTCGAACAGCTCAAGCGCGACTTGGTTGTACGTTCCAACTTACCGAAGGAGATCAATCCAGAGCGACTGGCGACCGTCTTGGCCGTGCCTGCTCAAGCACACAGCGCTGCTCGACTCATCACCTTGGAAGCGTTTCGTCGCGCCGACTTCGAAGTCCTGGCCATGTTGAACGAACCGTCCGCAGCCGGCATCGAGTATGCTCATCGTTACCGTTCGACCATCACCGGCCAGCGCGAGAACGTGTTGGTCTACGACCTGGGCGGGGGCACGTTCGACAGTACGCTCGTGCTCATGCGCGACCGCAAACACGACGTGCTTTTGAGTCGAGGTCTCGGTCGATTGGGCGGCGATGACTTCGACGAGTGCTTGCTCGACCTGACGCTGGCGCAACTCGGAGCGCACGCACTCAGGTTGAGCCCGCAGGCGCGGCGGCGACTCAAGCAACACTGCCGCGAGCAGAAAGAAAAGATCCACCCGAATACGCGTCGCATCCTGATCGAGGTCGGTGCCCAGCTAACCCCAGAGGAACTTGCCGCGTTGGGCGTTAGCCCGGATCACGTGTGCATGATTGCTGCGGCCGACTACGAGCAGGCGTGTCGCCCCTTGGTCGAACGTACCTTGGAAGTGCTCGAACAACTACAACGCGAGTGGGCAAGCACGAACGGCAACGACCCTGCCAGCGATCTGGCCGGAATTTACGTCGTGGGCGGAGCTAGCGCCTTGCCTGTCGTGAGTCGGCGTCTGCGAGAGGTTTACGGTCGGCGCATCCACCGTTCCAATTACCCCTCTTCGTCGATTGCAATTGGCTTGGCCATCGCCTTCGATGAGGCGGAAGGTTACCGTACGACCGAGCGCTTCTCACGGCAGTTTGGCGTCTTCCGCGAGGGCATGGCGGGAGAACAAGTCGAGTTCGACGCCATCTTCGATGGCACGACCCAGCTTCCGACGGGTAACGACTGTGTCGAGATCACGCGCCGCTACGCGCCGTCCCACAACATCGGGCATTACCGATTCATCGAGTGCGGTTGGCTCGACGAACGACGGGTCCCGAGTGGAGACATCACCTCGTTCGCCAACGTGTGGTTTCCTTTCGACCCCGCTTTACGCCAGCGTTCGGAGCTCGCGTCCGTACCGGTGACTCGGCGAGACACGCCCTTCTGCGAGATCGAGGAGCGCTACCGCGTCGACCGCCACGGCATCGTCGAGCTCACCATCCGCGATTGCCATTCCGGCTACGAAGTCACTCAAACCCTGACCGGGCCGCGCGCGCGACTGCACGCCGCCTGATCCCCGCCGCATACGGAGCTC
>CAZNZA010000147.1:0-12624 GCA_964577325.1 uncultured Polyangiaceae bacterium | reverse complement strand
CGCACTGGATGACCAGCTCGCACTGGATAGCAATAGCGCAACGCCGAACGACTTACGCTTGGCGCCAAGCGGTCCGCCACCCCTGCCGGCGGAACGAGCCTCTTCCCCGTCAGCGGCGGGCCCACCGCCATTGCCTTTCGAGCTGCGTGCAGATCAAGGCGAAGCAGCACCAGACGGCGCCGATGTTCGCCCATTGCCCCCTGAGGCGTCGGAAGTGCAGGTCAGTGAACCTTCCACGTCCGAGCAAGACGACGTTTCGATAGACGTTACATTGACGCCAGAACCCGCGCTGGCTGACGCACCGCTTCAGCGCGGCGATTCGGGCGATGCGGCGCTGTCGCCGAGCGCTGCGCTGCCGGACATCACTCACCACGGTGAACGCGATGCAGCGCACGGCAGGCAAGCGGGAGTCGTTAGCGTGCGCAGTGAAGACACCCTGCCCGAGATCGATGTTCCCATCGTCGAGGACGCATCTCACACGGATGCCGCGGCCGGGGAGCTGATCGGGGGGGCGGAAGAGCAACGCGTTGAGTCACCTACCGTCGATGCCTCTGCGCAGAACGCCTCGCGCGCGTTTCTTGCGGATGCCCCAACGCCGCCCGAGACACCGGCGGTGCGCGCAGAATTGCTGCACGCTCACGGCTTTGGCGCCGCACCGCACCCTAGCGCTCCGTCTGCGCCGCCCTCATTACCACCCACTGGCGCGGCTCTCGATTCGCCTCCGTTGCCTGGCCCCGAACGTGTCATTACCCCGGGACCGAGAAGCGATCGGGCCAAGCCTCCGGCTTTGCCGAATCGCGCCCGACGCACTTCGGTCGAGCCCGGAGCATCCGCTTCATCTCCGGGAGCGGGCACGTCCGGAGATGTCGCTGCTGAAGGCGCTCAGCCGGCAACGACATCTGGGAAAAAGCGTAAGCGGCGCCTGCCCCCCGTTCCGCCTCCCCGCACGGCCTTTACAGGTTCTCTGGACGAGGACAACAAGCGCAAGCCGTGGTGGGAAGAGATGTTTGGTGAGGACTTCCTGCGCGCATCATACGAGCTAAACCAACCTCAGCTGGTGCGCGAGGTCGACTTCATCGAACGCTCGTTGAATATCGAGCCATCGGGACTGATTCTGGACCTGGCGTGCGGCTCCGGTAGGCATGCCGTCGAATTAGCCCGCCGCGGCTATACGACGGTTGGCTACGATCTCTCGGTCACTCAATTGGCTCGCGCCGGAGAACTGGCCCAAGAAAGGGGTGTGAAAGTCAGCTTTCTTCAGGGCGATATGCGCGAAATGGCCTTCGACCAAACCTTCGACGCGGTGTTGCTCTGGAACGCGAGTTTTGGCTACTTCGAGGAGGAAAAGAACGTTGCCGTTCTGCGCAACATTCACCGGGCACTCAAGCCGGGTGGGAGTTTTCTGCTCGATATTCCCAACCGGGATTTCGTCGTTGCGCAACAGCCGGGCCAGAACTGGTTCGAAGGCGATGCCTGCGTATGCATGGACGACATGCATGTCGACTTCATCACCAGCCGGTTGTGCGTCAAGCGCACGCTGATGCTGGACGATGGCCGCAACAAGGAGTGCCTCTATTCAATCCGCCTGTTCGGGCTGCACGAGCTGGGTAGGATGCTGCACGAGATCGGGTTCCGGGTAAACGAGGTGAGCGGCGATATCGCAACTCGAGGTGTGTTCATGGGTGCGACGAGCCCCAGGCTGATTCTGTTGGTCACCAAGCGTTAGCAAACTACGGCCGCTCTCACGGGGGCGGCCGCTGCTGCACCTGGGCCGGGACGGGGTCGAGACTCGGGCACTAGAATCAATTGCAGGTGACGAAAGTGCCTCCGTCACGGGTTTCGCATTCGCAGTGCGGCAATGCCGCCTCAATGCACTTGCAACTGTCATCGCTGGCGCATTGGGGTAACCAGCTGCAAGCCTGAGCGACTTCATCGCAGTAGAATCCCTCGAGACATACGCTTTCACCGCACGAAGTACAGGTGTCTCCGTGACAGCTTGAATTGGCACCACTCGTTTCTACGTTGTCCACGTTCGCCAGCGGATCGTCCAAATCGTGGTCGGCGCTCTCCACTTCGCCGGATTGGGCGCTATCGGCGTTTCGCGGTTCGGCCCCAGGCGATGCGCCGCAGCCGAGCAACGAGCCTGCCAATGCGATGAGTAAGCGTTGCATGCTCCCAGCATAACAGTAGTGGTGCAGTGGTTGAAGCTCTGAAGTCTTCTTCAGCTGGGCTCAACTACCGAAGGACAGGTCTCCACCGAGCGCCTGAAGGTTGGCATTGATCAGCGCCTCGTCTTCCGGCGCGGGCGGGGTGCCACGGGCACGGCACACGGCATAGTTAACCAAAGACCATTCGAGCAACGTTAGGGACGTGGTGCGCTCGTAGTTCAACCCTTCTACAGAAAGCTTCACGAGCACGCGGTCGTCGAGCACCTGGGTGCCGATGATGTCTGCTCTGCGGCTCCCAGTGCCCAGCACCTCGCGGATGATTCCGCGCACGTGTTTGGCCCGCTGTCGCACTCGTGCATAGACGGGAACTTCGAACAACCGGAAGAAGCGGTTGCGCGCGTACGTCCTCGGCGCAAGCACCATGGCACACAGCAGCCCATCGGGCGGCGGCGGGTGAGGTTCGCTGGCTCGGTTGCTGGGTGGGGGCTGGCGCCTGGACACGTGCCCACGATGCTACCGGGAATTGAACGATTCTTGTTCGCCTTTCAAACGCTCCGCCTGGTACCACGCACTGACGGCCGAGAGGATCTCGTCCAGATCTCCCTGGATCACACGGTCTAGCTTGTGCAGAGTGAGCCCAATTCGGTGATCAGTCAGGCGGTTCTGCGGAAAGTTGTAGGTGCGGATCTTCTCCGAACGTTCCCCACTTCCCACCATGCCACGGCGCTCATCGCGTTCGTCTTCCGCTTGCTTCTTTATTTCGAGGTCCAGCAAGCGACTTTTGAGCACCTTGAGTGCTCGAGCCTTGTTCTTGATTTGGCTTCTTTCATCCTGGCACTTGACGATCATGCCCGTGGGTAAGTGAGTGACTTGCACCGCACTGTTGGTCGTATTGACACCCTGTCCTCCGGGACCTCCCGAAGCGGCGATGTCGAAACGGAGGTCCTTTTCGTCGAGTTCGACGTCCACGTCTTCCGCTTCCGGAAGGACCGCTACCGTCGCTGTCGACGTATGGATACGGCCTTGGGTTTCAGTAGCCGGAACGCGCTGTACTCGGTGCACGCCCGCCTCGAACTTCAAACTCGAGTACACCCGATCGCCACTGATGAGCGCGATCACCTCTTTGAAACCGCCCGCTGCTGCCTCACTGCTGCTCAGAACTTCTACCTTCCAACGGCGCTGCTCGGCATAGCGCACAAACATCCGGAACAAATCATGGGCGAAAAGCGCAGCTTCCTCACCACCGGTACCTGCTCGGATCTCGAGAACTACGTTCTTCTCATCGTTAGGGTCACGAGGTAACAGTAGAACGTGTAGCTCTCGCTCGAGCTCTGCTTGTTGAGCCTCGAGCTGAGGTAGTTCATCGGCAGCCAGGTCGCTGAGCTCGGGATCATTGAGCGCCTCCCGGTCCTCGCGGATTTGCTTGGCCAGAGCCTTCCAACGATTGAACGACTCCACGATCGGCAACAAGTGCCCTCGCTCCCGGTTCAAGTCTTGCAACCGCTTCGGGTTCGACGCCACGCTGGGATCGCAAAGCAGCTGGCTCAACTCCGCTTCGCGACGCGACACCGCTTCCAGTTTCTCTTCCGGGATCATACACAGTTCCAAATGAACAAACGCGCCAGCCCGACGTCATATCAGGTGGCGCGCAAGGGCGCTGCTCGTTTCGCGCGGCGCATTGTTGCCGTCGTCCAAGGACCCTCGTTCGAGGACCTCGACCCTCCCCGGCAGCGATCTCACTTCGAGATGTTGAACTTCTTTCGGAAGCGATCGATGCGGCCCGCCGTGTCGACGAAACGCTGTTTGCCGGTGTAGAAGGGGTGGCACGCTGAACAAATGTCGACGTGCAACTGTTCTTTTTTGGTGGAGCGCGTTTCGAAGGTGCTGCCGCACGCGCAGTTCACCGAAACGACGTCGTAGTTGGGGTGGATTTCAGGCTTCATAAGGACTCCGAGGGAGGGGGCGGGGGAACGTAATACCGAATCCCGGCCTGTTCAAGTCGCTAGACCGCGTTTTTGTCGTCCTGGGTTCCCTTGTGAGGGGCTCGGGATGGCAGTAGAAGCGGCGTACCGTGCTCAGTACACCGTTGTCAGCCTGGCAGTTTGCTTGTCGTTCGTGGCTGAAGCCTCCGGCCATGCTCGGGTTCAGTCGCTATGAATGGCTGCCGGCGGAGGTGCCGGGACACGTGCATTCGGACTTGGTTCGAAATGGCGTCATCGCCGATCCGTTCGTGGACCTCCGAGAGATCGGCAGCCAATGGGTGGACGCCGAGGAGTGGGTGTACCGCGCACAGTTTCCTTTTCGACCAAACCCCGACTTACCACGCCGCGTGCTCCGGTTCGAGGGCCTGGACACGGTCTGCGCCATCTCTGTCAACGGCGTGTCGGTGGCGACCCACGACAACATGTTCACGCCGCTCGAGCTCGACGTCAGCGAGCTACTCGACGCTGGCATCAACTCAGTGGAGGTTCAGTTCGAGTCGGCCTTGCGTGTCGGCGCCGACCGCCGCCGGGCGTACTTCGAGAAGGAGGGGCTGCAAAGTGACCTGGTACGCTTTGATGAGCGCGCTTTTGTGCGCAAAGCCCCCTACATGTTCGGCTGGGACTGGGGGCCCCGTCTCGTGTCTGCGGGTATTTGGAAGCCTGTGCGGCTTCTGGAGTTCACCGCTCGGATAACGGATGTCCGAATCACTCAACTTCACCTTCCGGACGGCGCAGTAAGCGTTGCGTGCTGCGCGGAATTGCAGGGCGCCGGTGCCGCTGTTCACTACCTCTGTCTAAAGGGGAAACGTCCGGTTCGACTGTTGGACGGCGAACCGTACCACATCGCCAATCCAGAGCTGTGGTGGCCACGAGGCATGGGAGAGCAGGTGCTGCACGACGTAGTGACACTACTACTTCCGGGCCAACAGGCGGTGGACGGGCAAAGCTTGGAAGCAGTGTCGCAGCGTGCGCTCGATCGGCGAGAAACCCGCGTCGGATTTCGTCGCGTGGAGTTGAAGCGGGCTGCCGATCGTTTTGGCGAAGAGTTTCGGTTTGAGGTAAACGGCAGACGACTGTGGTGCTTGGGGGCCAACTGGATCCCCGACCATTCGTTTCCGTCGAGCGTTACCCGGTCGAGTCTAGAAGCGCAGCTGCGACGCGCCGCAGACATGAACATGAACATGCTTCGTATCTGGGGTGGCGGAGTCTACGAGAGCGACGATTTTTACGACGTCTGCGATCAACTCGGCATCCTGGTGTGGCAAGATTTTCCGTTCGCGTGCAGCTATGCCCCTGACGACGAGGAAGCGCAGGCGGTGATGCGAGTGGAAGCATCGGTCAACGTTCGGCGCTTGCGCAACCATCCTAGTTTGGCGTTGTGGTGCGGCAACAACGAAAACTTGGTCATGTTCGAGAACAAGTGGGACGATCCGACGAAGCACCCCCCACGCTATCATGGCGGCATCATATGGGATGTGACGCTGCCCGGAGTACTCGCAGAATTCGATTCGCAGCGGCCGTACCTGCCGACTTCTCCGCAAGGCGGGGCCAACGCCAATGCGGATGAGTGCGGCGACCAGCACAACTGGGACGTCTGGCACGGTCGCGGAGATTGGACCTTCTATTCCGACTCTAGAGCCCGGTTCCCCAGTGAGTATGGGTTTGCGTCCGCGCCAAGCCGGGCGGCATGGCTGCGAGCTTTCTCGGACCCTCAGGCATACGAGCTGAGTCGCTCGGACCACCCCGTCGCGCGTTGGCACGACAAGACGAAGAAGGGGCACGCAACGTTCGTTGCGTTCGTCGAATTGCACTACCCGCCGGCTCTTGACTTGCCGGCGTGGACGTACACGTCGCAGTTGAACCAAAGGGACGCTTTGCGCCACGCCATCGAGCACTACCGTCGATCGGAGTTCGCGGCTGGGTCGCTTGTCTGGCAGCTGAACGACTGCTGGCCGGTGCAGAGCTGGTCGGTCGTGGACAGTGAAGGTGTGTACAAGGCGGCTGCCTACGAGTTGCGTCGGCTACACGCTCCGCTGATGGCTGCAGTCGAGGTCGCTGGTATCACGTCAGGCGTGTGTGAGGGTAACGCGTGCGCACGGGTTTGGGCAGTCTATGACAATGGCGAGACAATCGCCCGCGACGAGCTGCTTGTCGAGCTTCGGGATTCAATGACGGGAAAGGTCGTTGGCGAGTGGCGCGAACCGGTAACGCTGAATCCCGCGCAACGGCGATGCGTTGTCGAGGTAGCGTTGACGGATGTGCCGCTCGAGCGAACGCTGTTGTGGGTGAGCTTTGGAGGCTATGACAGCGTCCGACCGCTTTGTGAGCCGAAGGCGCTACAGGTGCGGTCACTGAAGTGGCAAGCTCGGCAACGGCCGGACGAGCTCGAGCTAGCCAGCGACGGCCCAGTGCTCGACGCTTTGGTCGAAGTGTTCTTGGCCGGCGGAGGCATGACCTCTCGCTTCTTCGACCTGCGAGAGGCGGGCACCTTCACGCTACACGGGATCTCCGATGCACAGCGGGTGACGATTTCGACGTTGGCTGGACGCCACGAACTGCCCGTGCAGCCTTGCTGATTCGGTGTATCATGGGGCGGTGACGTCGCAACCAACGCCCGGGAAAGACCGTAGCGGTGAGCTCATAGCCGGGCGCTATGTGCTCGATTCCATGTTTGCCAGCGGCGGTCAAGGCCACATCTATCGAGCTCGCGACACGGTGAAAGGAGACTGGGTCGCCATCAAGGTTCTGAGGGAGGAGTTTGCTCGCGACGTTCAGTGGCGAGAACGAATGTTGCGAGAGGCCAGAGCTCTCTGCACGTTGTCCGCAACTTCTGCGGTGCGGGTGTACGACCAGAGGTGGACAGACGATGGCGCTTTGTGCATCGTCATGGAGCTGCTGGACGGAACCAACCTGGAGGATATGCTGCGGCAGCGGGAGGCCTCGGAAGAGCAACTGTCACCGCAGCGTCTAGCAACCTTACTAAGTCCGGTCGTCCAGACTTTGGAAGTGGCACACCGAAACGCGATCATTCATCGTGACCTCAAGCCGGCCAACATCTTCGTGCTACGTGACGGAACCGTACGCTTATTGGACTTCGGCTTTGCGAAGTTCGAGCGACTGCTGGCGATGACCGAGTTTGGACAAGTCGCGGGCTCCCCCTACTATTTGGCACCCGAGTGCTGGCGGGGCGACTCCAGCGTGCTGGACCGTCGCGTCGACGTTTATGGGCTGGCTGCGGTGATATACCGCTCATTGGCGATGTGCCCACCGTTCGAAGGAAGTGCGGTGAGACTGCTAAAGTTGGTAACGACGGCTGCACGTCCGAAGCTAACGCTGCGGCGGCCCGACCTTCCCATAGCCGTGGACGACTGGGTGCTGACAGCTTTAGCTATCGATCCGAACGAACGCTTCGACTCGGTTAGCGCGATGTGGAATGCGTTCCAATTGGCCGCCGGCCTGAGCACGCCCTGAGGCACCCGTGGCTTGACCGCTGAGGCCACCGCAGAAGAGCACCTCGCCGCAGTGGCCGTGGCCGCAGCTCAACAGGATGCAGGACGGCTGGCGGATGACTGATCTGCGGCAGGCTGCCCCAAGCCGCTGTACGCTAGGAAGGTTCGAGTTCACCTGTGTTTCGAGCCAGCACAAAGAGCTTGCAGGCGGAGGTCACGGCGGGAAAGATGCTGCTAATGAGTGAGGATGTCGCTGCGCAGCGGGCTCGCGCGCTTCGCGTTGCGAAGTGGCTGCTAGAAAAAGGGCGTCCTGACGACGCGGTATGCGTGCTCAGTGCCTGGGCAGTCGAAGGACCGAACGATAGCTCGGGCCAACAACTGTTAGCTGAGGCCTTACGTATCGATCCGAGTTCGAAGGTCGCGCAGCAGGCGTTCGAACGCATGGAGGGGATGACCGGCGAGCATGAACTGCTGGACGATGCCCTGGCGCGATTCGGAGAGGCCGCTCTCAAGTCATTGGAAGAGGAGTTCCGGCGGCCGACATTCCGCCGTGCCCAAATGGGCTTCAACAACAACATCCGCTTTGGCGGTCGGGTCTTTCACGTGCAGACCGAGGATAGCGGCCTAGACGCGCCCCACATCATCACGCACCTCTTCGCCGACGGCGGACGAGTCATCAAGAGTCACAAACGGTCGTACGCGGATGCCGTCCATACCAAACCCGATATCGCCACCTACGTCCGCGAACTGATGAAGGCTCAGCACCTCGAGATGGTGATCATGCTCCGCGATGGGCGTTTTGACGCTGTGATCGAAGGCCGGGAGATCGGCGGGATCTCATTTCTCGAGGAGCCGCCCAAACCGGACATCGTCAAACGAATCAACAAGAAACGCCGACCGCCGGACGTTGCGGGAGAGAAACCGCACAGCGTCCCGCCTTCAGCGCAACAAGTGCCGCCTTCAGCGCAACAAGTGCCGCCTTCAGCGCAACAAGCGCCGCCTTCAGCGCAACAAGCGCCGCCCGCCTCGGCTCCGCAACAGCTGCTTCAAACTCCGTTGTACCGCCTCATGGTCACTCGCAGCCTTTACGGGGGCCCCGAAAGCTATGCTCCGGTGTCCGAAGTCACGTACATCGGAGCCAATGGCCAAGTGCCACTTTTGGGTGAACGCTTTTGCCATCCGCGCGAGGCACTGTTAATTTGGCGCGAGGGTAGACTCTTCGTCGAAGACCTGGAGGAAGGCAACGGCGTCTTCGTCAAGATTCAGTCGCCGACGGAACTTGCCTGGGGAGACGAGTTTGTCGTTGGCGATCAGTTGCTCCGGCTGGAGCAGAATCCGATGCCAGATGACGAACCCGACCCTGCGCCCACCTATTTCTATTCGTCTCCCAAGTGGGTTTCGTCGTTTCGCGTCGTGCAAATTCTGGAGGGGGGCGCGCTGGGGGCATGCGTCGTCGCCCGCGGCAATGCGCTGCAGATCGGTTCGGTGATGGGAGACCTGGTGTTTTCCGACGATCCTCTCGTTGGCCATCAGCATTGTTTGGTCGAAGAGACAGCCGGCACGGTCGTGTTGACCGATCTCGATTCGCGCAGCGGGTTGTTCGTTCGAGTTCGCGGAGAGTTCGAACTCGTGACTGGGGACGAGCTGATGATTGGGCGCACGCGCTTGTCCGTCGACCTGTCGTCGTAACGCCGCTTCGGAGGGCGCTGCTCGAGCTCAGGAACCCGGCACCAAGCTGCCACCGAGCACGGCCACAAAAACGACGATGGCGATGGGTACGCCCATCGCCATCTCCGCCTGTTGTCAGGCAGTCATTGGAAGCTGCTTACTCAGCGGCTTCTTCAGTGCCCTCTTCTGCCGCTGCAGGGTCCTCGGTGCCCTCGCCAGCTGCGGGGATCTCGGTCCCGGTTGCAGCAGGATCGGTGGCAGGATCCATGGCGGGATCCTCAGCAGTGTCCATCGGAGCCTCCTCCACCGGGGGGAGCTCTTCGGCGCCAGCTGCCTCAGGAGACTCAGCCTCGGGGGTGCTGCCGCCACAAGCGACAGAGAAGGCTGCAAAGGAAAGGGCGGAAATGAGTGCAATCTTTTTCATAGGTGTTCTCCAGGTAATGGATCGGCGACGAAGCCTGGGGCGCTCGAAGCCGTTCAACGTCCGGACCCCCTCGGGGGTTTCCCCTTCGGCCTGGACTGGCAACAGATGCAGGCGCTGTCGGTTTCGGCTCACTGCCGCCGCAAACAATCCTACCGCAGCCTACTGTGCGGCCGGTCGTCGCCGCTCGCTCCATTGCCGTCCTAGAGCGACAGTCTCGCCCCGTGCTCGTGAGCCGAAACGTGCGTAAAGTGCATCGGTATGAAAATGGGCATCCCTGCGCTTCGCATCGTGACACCGGCCGAACGGGCCGAGCGCGCGGCCCAGCCGAAAGAGCGCCGTCGCTACGGCGCCGCCGTCCTGGCGGACGAAACGGATGCCGAGCTCGTGCACGCGATGGTTCAGCCCCGAGGCACAGCGGGGGAGCAGCGGGTTGCCTTGGAGAAACTGTATCGTAGGCACGCCGAGTTCGCCTTTCGCATTGCCCTGCGCCTCCAGGGCCACTCGCAGGACGTCGACGACGTTGTGCACGATGCCTTCCTCAAAGCACACCGACGCATCCAGTCTCTGAAAGACCCCTCGGCCTTTCGCGCGTGGCTGGGCAGCATCGTGGTCAACGAGGTCAAGGTTCGGCTGCGGCGGGCTCGGCTGATGCGCACGCTGCGCTTGCAAAACTTCGAGCCCGTCGACTTGGATTCGTTGGCTTCGGCCGACGCCGGACCAGAGGTGCGCGCGCAGCTCGCACAGGTTTACGGCCTGCTGCGTTTGATGCCAACGAACGAACGCATCGCCTGGACTCTGCGTCACGTCGAACGGCACCGTCTCGAGGACGTCGCGCGCTTGGCAGGCTGTTCGCTAGCGACGGCCAAACGTCGGCTCCATGCAGCCCAGATTTTTATCGAGGAACACTTCGTGCGCGGCACGAGCGACGACCGCTCTACCGAAGAGCGGCATGACGACGGCCGGCCGAGGGCAGAACGAGCATCCAACAGTGGGGGCCAGCCATGACGAGAAAAACTGTTCCCCCCCAACCTGGCGCAGCTCGTGACCACGAGGTGAACAGCGATGCGGACAAGTTCACGTTCCTGAACGCTGTTGAATACGAGGTATCCGAAGAGCGAATGGATCGCGTTTGGGGTCGCCTGGCGGACTCGGTTCACAGTGAGTCCAGTGGCAAAGGCAACCCGCGCACGATGCCAACTCGTTTCGGTGGTGCCTTGGTCGGATTAGCGGCTTGTGCCGCCACTTTCGGTATTGGAGTGTGGGTTGGTGAGCAACGCGGAAGCGAGGCGCATCGGCAACCGTCCGTGGTATCCGCTGAACCTCTGCCCGGTGCCTCTCTTCCCGGGCAGGGCAACGTTGGCTGGCGACCGCTAAGCCGCACGCAGCAGGGGGAGCTTCCCGCCGATGACCGGCCCGGGATGAGCAACGGCGGGGCGCGTGTCGGCCAAGACGCGACGCACCGAGGACTCGGGCCTCGTTCGGACGCGACGCAGGGCGGTCATCATGCGGCGTCTCCTGCCTCGGCCAACACCAGTATTGGGTTGCGCGCAGCGAACGACGGTGACGCATTGGCGGGTAGCGGTGGTCGAGGAGTGAACGCGCCAGCACCTTCCGCAAGCAATGGCGGGGACGGCGAAGACGCTAAAGTCGTCGTTAAAGCTCCCCCCCCTTGGCAAAAGCTGGCGAACAATGGCGATTACGAAGCGGCGCTCGTAGAAATCACGCAAAGCGGCGGGTTCGAACGGATATTGGCCGACGCCACCGCCGAGCAGCTCATGCTGTTGTCCGATGTGGCTCGTGCCACAGGGCAGCAGCAACGAGCTTTGGCCGCTCTGCGTCGCATCGTCGGCGAGTATGCGGCAGATCCAGTGGCACCACTGGCTGCGCTCAACCTGGGTAATCTGCTCGAGAAGATGGGTGACGGCGCCGGGGCGACCGAGGCTTTCGCCATCTATCGCTCTCTGTCGCCTAGGGGCGATTTTGCGGAGGACGCGCTGGTTCGCCAGATCAGCAGCGCCGTGAGCGCGGGTCAGCAAGAGCTGGCACGCAATCTGGTTGCGCAGTATGAGTCCGACTTTCCTGATGGGCGACGCGCAGATGAAGTGGCCAGGTGGTCGGAGCAGTTGCCGCTGGGGGATCTGGTGGTCGATGCTGGCGGCGCGGGTGAGGCGTCTCCCGTCCAGCCTGAGCCATTGGAAGATTAGGCGCATAGCCGTTGGCGCCATTGCCGTCTGCCTCGCGTACGCGCCACGGGCATGGGCAGTAGCCGTCGTCATCGAGGTCGGCGATGAAGCCGAGGTGGTGGTGGACTCGCGGCTTGCTCGCCGCCTGATCCAGCTGGAGCTGGCCGACGTTGACCTGCCGCCGTCCGTCGGCGACCACGCGCAGCACAGCCAGAGTGAGGTTGTTTTCGTGAGGCTTCTGCGCGTGGAGGACCAGTTGCGCGTGGAACTATGGGCCCGTGGGCAACCTAGTGGCGAACGCAAGCTCGACGTTTCAGGAACCGAGCAGTACCAGGCCCGACGCGCTGCTCTGGCGAGCGCCGAGCTCGTTCGCAGATTGCGTGAGACGCGGATCCTGGAACGTCAGCGTTACTTGAAACGGCACTTGCGCTCCGCAAACCTCCCGGCCGCGCCCGCGGGCTATACCCTGCGCCTCAGAGGCGGGGTCAGCTTGGGCGCGCAAACCATATACTGGCCGCGGGCTGGAGCACTCCTGGTGGGTCCTCGAGGCGAGATTTGGGTGCGAAGCGAGGCAGGGTTAGGGCTTGGCATCTTCGCCGGCTCGTACGCGTCCGCAACCACCTCGAGTCCGCGCCTTTGGACGGAGGTGGGCCTGAAACCGTCGGTCTCTCTGGCGTGGAGTGACAACGCGGACATCGTGTTCGGGACGACAGTGAGCGCAGCCGTGGTGGATCCCGGTTCGTCGTTCAC
>CAZNZA010000146.1:0-12646 GCA_964577325.1 uncultured Polyangiaceae bacterium | reverse complement strand
ACAACGCGTTGAACACACGATCTGCTTCCTCAGCGGTTTCGGCCTCGAGCGCGATAAAGCCAGGTCCTTCTCCTGACCATCGGGAGCCTGGGCGTACGCCCCTAAAATCGACTGGCTCCCAACGATGACAATTTGTCGTTCATGCGGCAATGGTGGAGGCTGCACGAATGATGTGCTCTAGCTGATGGCGCTGCATGGTTACCGAGTATCGCGCCACAAGTTCCACCGCTCTTTGGGGTCTAACGCGCCAGCGAACGGTGAGGATTGGCGGTAGTCGCGCGCTGTTTGCGAATCGTCGGTGAGGAAGGCAATCAGCTCGTCGAGCGGTCCTTCCAGCAGCTTCTTCCAACCTGTCGCGTAATGGGTGTTGGAAGCAGTCGTAGGGGCCAAGTCCAGTAGCCTGGTTACTTTTTCCAGTGCCTTGTGTCGCAGCTGAGGTCGCTGTGCCAAATGCTCCGCGACGCGACGATGGTACGCCAAGCTCCGGCGCTCCGCGGTTCGGTGACCATCCAGCGTGTGATCATGCAACGGCGACACCACCTGGGTTTACCATTGCGTCGAGCACCCAGCAAGAAGGCCGGCTACGCACCACCAGGAGAGCGGCTCTTGCTGCAGCACCGTAGCTGCAGGTGGGCACTCTCGCGGACACACGCGCTCCTCTCGACACCGTGGAGCGTGCACCTTGAATCGGTGGCGAGGCGCATCCGGACCTCGATTCGGCGGAATAGTGCCCCGACCCGACGCATGGTGCCGCGCAGTGGAGGCCCGGCCCAACCAAAATTCTCGTCCGCTTTGTCGACGAGAGCCGTGGCGCGGGGGGAACACGCGCGGCGCTTTTCCTCGAGTTGAGTTAGGCTGACGGCCCTCTGGTCATGCATCGACCAACCGCTCCTGCCTATACGTACAACGAGTACCTCGACGCGCTGGAGACGAGTCAGATCCGGCTCGAGTTCGTGGACGGGCTGAGCGTCGTCTGCGGGGAGCGATATCGTTCACTTTGTCCAGTGGGATCTGCATCGCCGTGCAAGATCTCTATCCGTGAGGCAAGCGCGACGCTAGGATAGCCGCCGCACATCGCCGTATGTCGCGACGATGTGGCGGCTCCGGCTTGGCTGCGGGGGCCGTGTACCGCGCGCCGCATCAAGAGCTAGAGAACGGTTGGGTACCGCAACCGGGTTGTGGTACTGTAGCGAAATGAGCGCCGTCGACTCCACGCCACAGCGTTTGGCGGGACTGGGCCTTGCCCGGGTCGACCCTCAAGTTGTGCAGCGTCAGTTCCCTGGGCTTCGATTGTTGGTACTGTTTGGTTCGCGGGCGCGCGGGGATGCGCACACGGCGTCGGATTGGGATTTCGGGTACCTTGCCGGGCCGGAGCTCGATGTGGAGGCGTTGCTCGAATGGTTGTGTAGAACCGTGAACAGTGACGACGTGGATTTGGTCGACCTGGATCGAGCCTCTGGCGTGCTGCGCCATCAAGCTGCAGACCACGGTATTGCCGTCTTCGAGCACGTGCCGGAAACGTTCGTCACCTACGTGATCGACGTCTTGAGGTTTTGGCTCGATGCTTGGCCCGTGATTCGGAAGAGTCAGGAAGAACAACTGAGGTCATTGGGATGAGCCCGATCAACCAAGCCGTGCTCAGTGAACGGGTCGCTGCGGTCGAACGCCACCTGGCGCGCGTTCAAGCCAAGCTGCCCGCGACGCCGGCCGAACTGGTTCCCAACAGCGACGCCACGGACTCCGTAGTGCTGCACCTGTGGCAAGCAGTTCAGATCGTGATCGATCTCGCCGTGTCCTCTTGCGTGCGCCTCAACCTCGGTGCTCCCCGCTCCTACCGCGAAGCCTTCGAGCGCCTCGTCAGCAACGGCCACATCGACGCGAGTCTCGGCGAACGACTCACCCGTGCGGCGGGGTTCCGCAACAGCGTCGCCCACGCCGACGAAAGCTTGGATCTTGCCCGCGTCTATGCCGCCGCTGTGGCTGGCCCAGCGGATTTGCGGGCGTTCCTTGCGCGGGCTCGCGATGGCTTCGCCAAGGCCGAGAATTAGTCCTCGAGCTACTTCACGCTCCGAGCGGCAAAGAACGGGGAGCCAGCGACGGGCGGGCTCCGGGGTACGACGAGGCGCTGAGCGAGCGGTAAATTCTTGCGGCGGGGAAGCGGAAGAGCATGGTCGTGCCTTGGCCGCGGGAGGTGAGGATCTCGATGCGGCCTTCGAGGGTTTCGCAGGCGCGTCTCACCGCGCCGAGGCCAACGCCGCGGCCGGACGTTTCGGTGACGTCACTGCGAGAACTCACGCCGTCAGTGAATAAGGCCGCAGTGAGTTCCGCTTGTGTTTCCCACGGCACCTGCAGCGCGCGTGCTTTGACCGCAATGCGCTCCCAGTCGATGCCGCGGCCGTCGTCTTGAATGGCAATCACGAAGGTGTCGCTTTCCACTCGGGCGCTCAGCTTTATCGACGCAAGCGGCGGCTTGTGCGCTTGCAGACGTTCGGCGGGCGTTTCGATACCGTGGTCGACGGCGTTGCGGATGACGTGGGCAAAGGCTGACCAGAACTGTGACCAACGTTCGGCGGGCAGTCGCATGTCGTTGTGCTCGACGTGCACCTCGACTTCAGCGCGACCAAGGCGTTCAGCCAGCAGGCGCACTTGACGCGCGACGCGGGCGAAGCGCTGCTTGATGGGTTCGTACTCGAGGCGCTCCAGTTGCAGCACGATGGCTTCGGCACCCGGTGTACTCTGGGCGCGCCGGATGAGTCGCTGCAGCTCATCGTAGCTGACCTCGACCACGTGTCCGTCCTCGTCGCCAAGGAGCTCGCGCACGCGGTCGGCAAACGCTGTCCAGGCCGCGCCGAGCTTGGCCCGTTCACTATCTACCAGAGAACGGCTTTCATCCACCATCATGCTTTCGACGTGGTGGCAGACGCGAGCCACGCTTTCGACACCGAAGATGGCGCAGTTGCCTTTGAGCGTATGGATGTCGCGCAGGAGTTGTTCCCTGTCGTCGCGCGTGACGTCGAGGATGTCTTCCGCCAGGCGCTGGGCCTCGTTGAAGAACTCGACGAACCCGAAGCGATCTTGGGTTACGCGTTGAAAGATGTGAAGCTGCTCTTGTTGGTTGGCCTCAGCCCGTACACGTTCGACTTCCGCCGTCACGTTGGACACCACGAGAAGCACGTACTCGAGGCGCTCGTCCTTGAACCTGGGCTGGTAATCGAAAGAGTAATGCTGGTCGTCGATCTTCAGGTGTCCGGGCAGCTGATCCAAGGCGAGCTCCAGCGGCAAGAAGCCGTCGACCAGAGACTCCCAGGCTAACTCGAGTTGTAGGCGTTGCTGTTCATTGGCTCCACCAACGACAGCTGAAAATGAGTCAACACCCTCGGGCGCTGGGAACCAACGGTCGAACGCCGCTGAGCGCTCGGCGGACAAGGTACCATCCGGGTAGATGCCGACCAAGCCCTGCTCCACCGTGTCCAGCACGACGCGCATCTCCTCGTTACGGGCGAGTAGACTTGCCGTGCGGGCGGCGACGCGTTCTTCTAGCGTTTTGTTCAGGCTTTCTAGGTTGTCGTAGGAATGCTTGAGCTCATCGACCATCGTATTGAAGGAATGGCCCAAGTGCTCGAGTTCATCGCCACTGTCGATGCGCACGTGCACGCTGCGATCGCCTTTTGCCAGCCGGTCCGCAGCCTGACTCAGAATTGCCAGCGGAGAGGTGATGCGCGCCGCGGCGCCCAGTCCAAGCAATACGATGGCGAACGTAGTCAACGCCACGATGCCCCCCAGGATCATGACCGTGCGCTTCAGCGCGTGGCTCGACAGCTGACGTGCATCAGCGAGTGCCATCCGCATGCGCTCGGTCGACACGCCGTAACGGATGGTTCCAAGCGCCGTATCTTCGTCCAAGACCGGTGCCGCGAACTCGACCACTTCGACGTCGAAGACCTGCAGACGCCGTACGGTCGGCGCTTTCAGAGCGACCTCTTGCTCCCCCAGGCGCAGGACCTTCCACGCGTCCTGCTGCTTTTGAGGATCCGGAAGTCCATCCGAGCCGTGCTGAGCATTGGGAGCGAAGTAGGCCAGAGGTTCACCCTCTGCGCTCAAGAAGAGGCCGTAGACGAGGTCGGAATCCTCATGCACGGTTTGACCGACGAGGGCGTTCATGGCGGTGAAGGCGTTGTCATTGGCCAAATCAGTCAGCGCTATGGCGTGACTCTTTGCCAACACGCGGCCTTTGTCTTCTAGCGACGCGCGGATCTGCGCTTCGGTGGCTGCTAGGCTCTGCGCTTCCGAGCGCACTTGGATGAGGACGACCGCCGCTAGGCTGGCAACGCCTGAGACGACGAGAGTTGCCAGGATGAGCTGAACCAGCTTGGTGCGTAGACCCTTGAAGCGCTTGGACGTCGAGCCCGCTTTTCGCGAGGTCGGAGCGGCGTTCTCGACCGCGTCTTTGTCAGTAGGCATGACGCACCTCCAAAAACACCTCGCGCCCACGCAGCGGGTACTCGAAACCTGAGAAGCCGGGGTCGGGGCCAGCCGCGCCTAGCAAGTTGGTGCCGCGCAAAGCGAACGTCGTTTCGTGACCGGGAGCTAGGAACCACTTGGAGGCGACCAACGAGGCGTTGAGGAGCAGGTAGGGGGATAGCTCGAAGCGTGCGCCATTCTCTATGATGCTCGCGTCCGTTGCTGAACGCGGTCCTACCAGGATTGCCTGGGTGTTCAGTTCCAAAGGCCATTCACCGGATGAGGGCAGTGCGGTGGCCACTCCTGCGCGTCCGATCCAGTCTGGATAGCCGACGCCTTCGGTACCCACGAGGGTTGCGCTGTAGCCTTCCTGACCGATCGAGCGCGTGCTTTTGGTGAGCTCGACGGAGGCATAGCCGGAGACGGGGCCAAGGCGCGCGTCGACCTGGTTCTCCCAACTCACCACGTCCTGGCTTGCTATGTTCCGCGCCGTTTGATTGATGCCGTAAGGGGTGAACTCAGCCTTGTCGCGCAAGTGGCTGTAGGCCACGGCTGTCGATGCTTTCAACTCCTGCATCGGAGCCCACGATACCTGCGCCTCCCAGGTATCGATGTGTTGTGGTTTCAGCTCTGTGTTCCCGATCACGTCCCCCGGTCGCAGCGGTTCGGCGTAACGCAGATAAGGAGAGGGCGCTTTGAAAGCGCTGCCATACAAAAGCTTGGTAACGAGCGAGTCGGTCCAACGCGACGTGGTACCGAGGCGGCCGGTAACCTGGCTGCCGTAGCTACTGTGTTCATCGTAGCGCACGCCGCCCGTCAGCTTCAGGTACGGGTCGATGAGCCGCCAATTGGCACTGGCAAAGGGTCCGAGGTTGTTGGAGCGCACTGGTAGGTTTAGGTGCGCGTTGCCCAAGATCTCACCCGTCTCTTTGCTGACACGCTGAGGGGGTGGAAGGTGTTGGGCTTCGTAGAACGCGTCGGCCCCGACGATGAGGTTGAAGTCGGGGTTGGGCATCCACCGTAGTTGAAGGCTCGATTCAACGCCATGATAGTGAAAACGTCGCTTGACCCAGAACAAATCGCTGGCCACTTCAATGCGATCTTCTGGCAACACTCCGCCTTGGAAGTACATCGTTTGTACTTCGAGGTGAAGCTCCTCGGAAGCCATGACTAGAGCGTTGCCGTTAATACGGAACTGACCCAGAGCCACGCGTGTACCTACGGCATGACCCTGCGTGTCCGTTCCCCCGGTTAGCTGCGCCCAGTGAGCGAAGTCGCCTCCGCGGTCGATGCCAGACGCCGCGGCCGTCAGCACGAAGTGGCCACGTTGGGGAACGCGATACCCCAGCCGCGTGTGGACCACCAACGACCGCCTATCCAGCATTTGCGCCGCGCTTTGATCGGCGTTGTAGCTGGGTACCGTCGACGTGGGTGACTCACTTGGCAAGCGTAAACCCTCGCGGTCCCGCACCTCTCCCGCGGCACCGATCATCCAGTCGAAGCTGCCCGACTGTAGGCCCGCCGTTACATCCATCTGTCCGCCGGCGTTTGATCCCTCCAACCCGACGAGGCCGCGGGCGTCGAGGGCAGGGATGTCTTCGGGAGCTAGCGTGATGATGTTGACGACGCCCAAGAACGCATCGGCACCGTACAGCGCGGATGCCGGACCACGAATAATCTCGATCTGTTTCACGGACGTGAGGGGGACGAGCTCCACGCCCAGCCAGTTGCCCGACGTGCTGCGAAACGACACGGAGGCGCCGTCGATCATGACTTTGATGACACCACTCTCCGCGCCCAAACCGCCCGAGCCGCCCCGTACACCGACGTTTGGCAGGATGTGGTCATCCGTGAGATAGAAGCCGACGACGTGCTTGAGGGCATCGCCCACGCTTTGATAACCCCAGCGCTGGATGTCCTCGGCCGTGATGACGGTGATCACCGCCGGCGCGTCGTCGAGGCTTTCTGCTGTCTTGGTCGCCGTCGATACCTCTACGTTCATCAGTTGCAGGAGATCGACCTTCTCGCGGCCGGTCGTCTGGGCACGCGCCAAGGCAGGCAACAGCACCATGGGGGCCAGCAACCAGCGATACAGAGGTTTGGCGTTCACAGGGCGTCACCTTCCGTTGCGGCCGGCGACTGCCCCGCTTTGACTTTTTCCTGGCCGCCCACGACCACATCGACGTTGGCGAGAGCCTCTTGTTTCATGCCAAACTTGGCAGCAAGCGGTTTGGCCACATAGGTGCGAACGGATAGTGGTAACCGCACGCCTTGCTTGGGTAGCTCCCAGTCTGCGTCATAGAGTTCAAACAACAGATCCGCTGCTTGCAACGCCATGGCTTCCGGATCCGGAATGGCGCCAAACACGCCCAAGGCGACATCCGCACTGACGAGCGACGGCACGCCGACGATGACCGGTAGCTCGAGCCGCTCGAGGTAGGGCAGCCACGCCTTGGTCAAGAGTCGTTTGGTCAATAAGGCGTTGTCGTTGGGCAACCACAGCGAGTCTGCGCCTGCACGTTTCAAGCGCACGAGGGCTGCCTTGAGGTCTCGGACATCCGGATCCTCGGGCAGTACCTCCGATATGAACGTGATGTGTTCCACAGCCGCCAGTCGTGCTTGTGTGTGGACGTAGTCGGAGAAGCCCGCTCGGTGCACGACCCCGATCCGCTTGACCGAGGTGCCGAGGCTGCGTAACCCGACGACGCTGGTTACCACGGGCACCTCGTAGGCAATGCCCACCGAGCGGGGAATGGTGCGCTGAAGGTCTTCAGCAAAAGACGCCATGAGGATTACGGCGACGGGCGGGTTGCGTTGGTTGTGCGCCCATCTACGGTAGGCGCGGGCCGTGGAATTGTTTACCAATACCACGGCATCGAAGCGTTCGCGCTTCAGTGCTTGGGCTAAAGCGATATCTGTATAGTTGTCCGTAGTCGGTACGACCGTAACGTTGAAGTCCGCCTCGAGTTCGTCGCGAAGCTGAACCACTACATTTTCCAACTTCGCATCGGGCGGCACGAAGACTATGACGGAAGGCAAACCACTGCGTCTTTCGGTGCCGGCAAAGCGCACCACGTCGTGCTTCGCCGCCTGTTGGTGGACGCAGCTATTCAATGATAGGAGCAGCGATAGACAGACTAGGAGCGCCTGTTTCATGTGGGGTGTCACTTCCATGCGTCTATCCCGATCCGCTGCTTGAGGTCGTCCGGCATGTTTCTCACCACCGCCTCCACGCTGCTGCGGTTGCCAGGAAAGGCCACCGCCATGCGTTTGGCTTTGGCCGTCGGCAGGCGATGCACCTTGAGTTCCAGTTTCGTCAGCGCCACGAATTCGGCGTAGAAGCGTTCAGGCAAGAGAACTGCTTCGGTGCGTTCGAACTGCAGCAGCTGGAGCAGGTCTTCGACTTTGGTAACGCGCTGGATGTCGGGAGCTTCCGCACTTCCGAGCAACTTGCTCACGAAGGTGGGCAAATGGCGGCGTTCGAAAAGATCCAAGCACCCAACGCTGCGGCCCGCCCAGGAAGTGGTCGTGATGGCTTTCGTCGATAGCAGCAGGTATGCCTCTTCCGCCTCACCGTTCTTCACCCCCTGCAGAGCAGGAGTGAGGCCAAAGGTTTCCAGCACGGGAGCAAGCGCTATGGCCGCATCAGGCGGAGTTGCCTTCAGCGCTCGAGAAAAATCCCCGACGCGGCCGAACACGCTGACGTTGATTCCGGGCATTGCCTCTTCCACGCGCTTCTGAAGCACCCGCGGGCGGACATCTGTGATCGCAAACAAATAGACCGAACCCGACCCGGCGGCGCGAGCCTCGCTGGGGGTATCACCTTCCGGGGCGGTCACCCATGCCAGCGTAGCGACGAGCAGAGCAAGGATAGACCGCCGTGAAGCCACGGCGGTCACTCCTCGGCACCCGCCGCTCAGTCGTCCACGCATCGCCCCTTACAACGGCAGTCCACGCCGGCGCTGAAGCGTCTTCTGATGGGCCGGGACCGAGCACGGCAAAGCTTTTGCGCGCGGACTGCTATCCTGCCTCGTCTGGCCGGCTTCGGTTAGACGAACCACTCAAGACCCCAGCCGCGTAGCCGTTAGGGACTATGGGCTTGCATCGCATGAGCGCAAATCAGAGACAACATCAGGCAGGCGGAGAGGCGGCGCCCACAGCGCGGGCCCGAGCGCACGCGCGCGTGCGAAGCGTCCCCCACCCGACTCGTGCCACACGCCGTGGGGCTTGGAGGAGCCGCTAACGTGCCGTCGAGCTGGCGACAACGCGCGGAAGCAGCCGAGCGCGACAACGACGTGGCCGACGTCCGCAGTCAGGAGCTAGAGAAGTATTCTCGGTACTTGGAGGCGGAAGTCGCCCGGCGCACGCGCTCGATCCAGATGATCCTGGAAAACGTGAGCTTCGGTTTCCTGCTCGTCGATCGTGACCTGAAGCTGCAAGACGGGTTTTCCCACGTGTGCAATGAGCTGTTTGGCCGTCGCTTGATGGTGGGTGACGATCTCCGGGAGCTTTTGGGTTTACACGAGGAAAGCGAGCGGGTAGCGCTGTCGTCAGCCGTCGAGCAGGTGTTCGATGACGTACTACCGGAGGAGTTGTGCTTGGCGCAGCTTCCGACGCGCTTCGTGGTCGACGAGGTGGTCCTCCAACTCGACGGCCGTGTGGTTCGGGACGCGGCACAAAGCGTCGTCGGCCTGCTCTTCAACGTGACTGACGCCACGGCGATCGAGGCGACGCGCAAGTTGAGCCGTAACCGCGACGTACTGATTGGTATTCTGCGGCAGAAAGCCGCTTTCGTGGAGTTCGTCCGCGACACGCGCGACAATCTAGAAGCGGCATCGGACATGGAAGCTTCGATCAGCTTGCGCCGTTTGGTGCACACCATCAAGGGCAATGCCGGTGCCTGGGGCTTGGACGACGTCGTTGCTGCCGCTCATGTGGTCGAAGCCATGCCCGAGCTGTCTGCTCAATGCGTCGAGCCCGTTCGCGCCGCCCTCGAAGAATTCCTGCACGTCAATGAGGCTGTTTTGGATATGAACGGCGCGTTGGCCACGCAACGCGACGACAGCGGCTACTCCCGCCCACCGTTGTCTACGGCACACGTGGGGGTCGTCAGGCGCCCCGCGTCTGAACTACTAGGGCCTATCGAACGCTATGCGTATGACATAGCAGCGCGCCTGGGCAAGACGATACAAGTGCGTGTCTCTGGGATGCATATCGCCATAGATGTCGAGCGCATGCGTCCGGTGCTTCGAGCGTTGCCGCACATGATCAACAATGCCATCGACCACGGCATCGAGCCGCCTAGCCAGCGTGGTCCGAAGTCGTCTCTTGGTCGTCTCAGTATCACGTTGCG
Organism: uncultured Polyangiaceae bacterium; assembly: GCA_964577325.1. Classification (GTDB taxonomy): domain Bacteria; phylum Myxococcota_A; class Polyangia; order Polyangiales; family Polyangiaceae; genus SZUA-265. The sequence continues at coordinate 2,832 of CAZNZA010000146.1, read as the reverse complement.
CGAACACGCCGACCATTGGGAGCTCGAGGTGGGCGACGACGGACGAGGGGTTCAGCTGGATAAACTAGCGGCCGAGTCGAGGCGACTGGGTAACGTCAGCGAGCAGCATGCACAAGGTTATGAACTAATGTTTTTAGATGGCGTCACGTCGGCCGATCATGCGACGGAAGTTTCCGGACGAGGGGTGGGCATGGCGGCGCTGCGCGAGGCTGTGACTGGATGCGGCGGCCACATCGACGTGACATCCGGCCCCAACGGCACCGCTGTGACGATCCGGGTACCCATGCGTACGGGGTGAACGCCCTTGCAGCCGTGAGTGGGAGAGACTGAGGGAACACATGAGTGACATGAGCCAAGAAAACAAGCTGGTCGTGATGGTGGTGGACGATTCTGTGCTGGTGCGCCAGCAAGTGAGCCGGGCCCTCAACGCGTCGGGCTTCACGACCCTGCTCGCCGTCGACGGAGTTGACGCTCTCGAGAAGCTCGACACCACGTCTGTGGTGCTGATTATCTCAGACGTTAACATGCCGCGCATGGGAGGACTCGAGCTCCTCGCTGCGCTCAGGGAACGCAATGCTGGCGTGCCCGTCATCATGCTGACGACGGAGGGGCAGGAAAGTCTGGTGGCGCAAGCCAAGAAGGCGGGCGCCGTGGCTTGGATCCTGAAACCCTTCAAGCCCGAGCTGCTCGTGCAAGCAGTTCAAAAGATCACGGCCCTCCATACCGCCGGGGCGCGTTGAAAGGAACGGCGTGAGGATCCTCGTCGCTACCGAGAAAATTGCCGTCGGGCTTTCCGTTTCGCGTTGCCTCGCTTCCGCGGGTCACACGGTGACGGAGGAGCGCGAGACGGCTGCCGTCGTGCAGCGAGCGGAGACGGGTGACTTCGATGTGGTTATCATCGACAACTCTCTGTCGGGAGAGGCTTGGCTTCCGTTGTTACAACGTTTGCGCGCCGGTCAGAGCTACTTTTTCTTGATCGTGTTAGGCCACACCAAGCACACCGCCGAGGCAACGACAGCCTTCAACATGGGTGCGGACGATTACGTGCGCGTCCCGTTCGACCGCGCGGAGTTGGTGGCTCGCTTGTTGCCGGCAGAGCGGATCCGTTCGCTGCTGCGCAGCTCTCTTCGGCCGCGTCACGATCCAACCCAGCAAATTAGCAGCCTGTCTGCCTGGCAAAATCTGGAGACGCGCACCACGGCTGAGCTGTCCGCAATGCTCAATGCCGAATGCGCGCTGGGTCTCCCGCATACGGAGTGGCAAGCGCCGCGCGTCGTTCAACTCGACTACTCACTACCTCAGCAGCAACTCGGCGTCGTGTTTCACATGGTGGCGGAGGCGAGCGCGTTGTCGGCCATGACCGAGCTGATGTTGGGGACGGCCGAGACCGCGCCGGAGGTGCTCGGGGAAGTGGCCTCTGAGGTGCTGAACACCCTCGGCGGATCCTTCAAGCGTGACGTGCCGAGCGCCAAGCTCGAGATGACGACGGGCTTGCCCGAGGAAAGTTCCCTCGAGGCAATGGTGCAAGCGCGGGAGGAAGCGGCTGAAGCAAAGACGTGGACCATTGACTGGGCCGGGCACGGCATCTTCGTCTGCGCGACCATTCGCCAGCGGGCCAACACCCCGGTTTTGGTCAAGGACTTGTGCGAAGGCATGGTGCTCTCTACGGAGATACGCAACAGTGCCGGGGTGCTGTTGATTGCTCCTGGTACACGCTTGACGACGACGGCGATTCATCACATCGGCCGCGTCGTTGGCGACAAATTCCAGGTCATGGTAACGGCCGCCTAAGCGCTCCTCCACTCAACCTGCGCGTTGAGCGGATTAACGCTACAATTGGCAGGAGGGAGCGTCCGTGACGAGCGAGTCACCGGTGTCGACCACTTCGAAAGCGTCACCCGGGATGCGCTTGAGATCACGCAAGTTGCCATCGCTCCAGCGTGCGTCGGGCGCGCCCGACACGTACCAGTTGGAGCCGTTGTCAGCAACGATCATGCCGTAGCGCTTCATGGCTTGGCACAACACCCGTACCTCGGAGGTGTAGGCCGTGCAGTCGTAGTCCTGCTTCATGCGAAAGCGCATGCCCATGGCGGGCAGGGCTGGGTCGGTGTGGCTCGACGCGTAATGGCGCGCAGGAAAGACGTAGGCGCGGCGCGTGCGCGCGACTGTGAAGCGCAGGGCGTGTCGCACTTCCCCTTGCTCGACCACCTCGTCGTAGCGCACGAGGCCGGGGAAGATGGGTAATCCGGCGGCATCAGCACTCGTGCAACCTTCCGGATGGTGTTCGTTGCGGCGCAGGTCCCACACCGTGCCGGATTCCGCCTCGAAGCCCAAGGCCGTAGCATGCGCGCGGTACAGCTCGTACAGGGTGCAAGTGCTTTCGTCGATCACTAGCGTGTGGCGGTCGCCGTCGCTCGACGAACCGCCCTCGATCGGAGCATCGAGCGGAATGGGCATCGGTCCGGGGTCGCTCTCGTCGCCGTAAGCCGTGTAGGTGATGGTGACGGGTGACTGTCCGGCGCCAACGACGGTGTACGGGATGCCGATCGGTGCGCCCTCCCAGACCGTGCCGAAGTCGGGGTGCAAGGTGGTGTCGCGGCCGATTGAAGCGACCAGGATGTCTGAGTCCGGGTGCACGGGAAGCGCTGAAATGTCGGTGTTCCAAGGGTTATCTTCCGGAAAGATGCGACAGTCGCCGATGCGCGGCGAGCCGTCGTCTGCGCCGGAGGTCTCGCCGTCCGTGGAGTTATCATTGGCGGACGCATCGCTTGTGGACGCGCTGTGCGTGGAGTCGTCGCTTGCGGACCCGCTGTGCGTGGAGTCGTCGTTGGT
>CAZNZA010000145.1:0-12657 GCA_964577325.1 uncultured Polyangiaceae bacterium | reverse complement strand
AGCGCAGCATCATCAGCAAGCGCAGCATCATCAGCAAGCGCAGCATCATCAGCAAGCGCAGCCAATGCAGTCGCAGGGGCATTTCACCAACGTGAGCCAGTTCCCCTCCCAGGCTCCGGGTGCGAGCAACCCCTTGAGCACCGCGCCCGTGGCGATGAACATGGATGCTCTGGATCTCGAGTCCCTCGAGATGCCGAAGAAGAAGTCGAAGCTTGGTATCTTCGCTGCAGCTGCCATCGTGCTCGGAGCGGGTGGTTTTACCGTCATGAATCTGGGTGAAAGTGGCGCCAAGGAGGCGGCAGCGCCTGCGGCTGCGGCTGCGGGACCCGCGGAAAAGCCGGTCAGCAAGGATGATCCCAACGCCCCATTGAAAATGGGCAAGGGCTATGAGGTGAGCGAAGTCGAAAAGGCCGCCTTTGCCAAGGAAGCCGAGAAGGACAAGGAGCTGCGAGACAAGATGGCTCAAGCGCTCACTGGCCCCAACGGTGAGAAGGCAGACACATCGGGTGAAGAAAAGGCGGCGGCCGCAAAGGGAGCCATGAAGGCGAAGTACAGCGGTGGCAGCAAAAAGAGCGCAGCCCCGAAGAAGTCGTCCAACAGCGGTGGGGCCCTTCCCAAGGGCGGCGGCTCGAGTTTCGACCCGCTCAACGGCGACATCCCCTGAATTGATGGCGTCAGCCAAAGAAGAAAGCTGCTCCCGGGATCGGGGGCAGCTTTTTTCTTTCGTGGCGATGGTCTATTCGTCCGGCAGGAGCAAACCATCGCGCACGAGCTGTCGAACGACGCTTTGGTAGGGCGGGGTTAAGCTACGGAGCCAACGGTGCTCGAAGTGCCGATCCTTGCACAGCTTTTCGAGGGGCTGAGTGGTAGCGCCAGGCAGTACCTCGTACTCTCTCCCATTCACGTACAGGTACGTCTGCTCGCCGCGATACCACGTCCAGCGCGAACCTTTGCGTCGCCAGAGCCCGGCAGGCGAACTCAGTGCGCTGTTCACCTCTTCCAGCTCGTATTCCGCCTCGTCGTGCTTGAAAAGGCTTTTGGGAGTGGTCGCCAAAGTAGCCAGACTGCGAGCGACGATATCCGGCGTCGGGGTCAGGAGGCGGTGAACGATGGCCGTGGCACGGGCTACCGCGCGGTCAGAGAGTCCGCTGGTCGCCTCGGATACTTGTGAGTCCGCGTCCCGATAGCGCTCAGACTCGCTACAGCGGGCGAGGACCATGGCTGCATACTGCGCCACGAGCTCGGTCACGCTGGGCGCCCGACACCCGAGGGAGAACGTCATGCAGGGACTGGTCGCGACCCCGAAGTGCGCCACGTGGGGGGGTAAGTAAAGCATGTCGCCGGGCTCGAGTAGCCACTCGTGCTGGGCCTCGAAGGTCTGCAGAATGCGCAAGTCGGTATCGGTGCGCAGCGAATGTCTTTCGTAGTCAGTACTGATCTGCCAGCGCCGTTTACCTTCGACCTGCAGCAGGAAAACGTCGTACTCATCGAAGTGGGGGCCGACGGAACCCCCGACTGCCGCGAAGCTCGCCATCACATCATCGATGCGCCAAGCCGGCAGGAAGTCGAGCTCCTGCAACAGATGCCCCACCTCCGGCATGTGTTCCTCGAGATCCTGCACGAGGAGGGTCCAGTTCCGATCTCCTCGAGCTGCGAAGTCGGGCTCAATGAAGGGGCCGTGCTCGAGGTGCCAAGTGGTGCCATCGTGCACGACGATCCGGGACTCGACCTCTTCCTCGCACGCAAGCCCTGCTAGTTCGTCCGCCTCGATCGGACACCGATAGTCCGCGACCGCTCCCCGCACGAGCAATGGCTGCTTCTGCCAATATTCTCGAAGGAAGGTTTCGGCACTGAGTCCTCCCAGAAAGCGCCGGCCATGGTCCATGAAGCGTCGCCTTTTAGCGGCCGGACGCTGGCACAACAAGGGAATTGGACGTTAAAGCCGTACCTCATGACCACCCCGGCATCCCGCGCGGGGGCCTAGCCTCAACGCTATGGCGATGACCTCATGACGGAGAGCACCGCATCGGACGGCCAGTGAGCGGAGCGGTTTGGTTCATAGTGAGCTTGCTACACCGCTCGATATTGCACACAACGCAGCCATGGGGTGCGACGACGGTCGGCTTGAGGAGAGCACGCGGTGACGCCGCGCTATTGGCGCCACCTCGGTGCTCAAAAGTCCAGCTTCAGAGCTTTCGGTGGGCTGATTGGGACGGCGCTGACTCGCTCGGCGCACAAGCAGGCGTCGAGTTCAGAACGAGTGGAGCCTGGTTTGACACGCCGGGAGAGCGTTGAGCTGCCAGACACCGACCTGCAACGCGACTTCATTCGTTTCTGTGGGGGGGATCCTGCGCGATACCGTCACCAAACTCCACCTCATCTCTTCAGCCAGTGGGCGTTGCCGGTGGCTCTGCGCTTCGCTCAGCGCTTGCCCTATCCCCCGCTTTCGGTCGTCAATCTCGGTTGTTCGCTGCGGCTCATCGAGCCTCTCCCGCCAAAGGGCAAAGCCGAAGTTCACTGCACGCTGAAAGCTCTCGAGGAGGATGAGAGCCGGGTGAAGTTGACGTTGGGGCTGCTCACCTTGGTTGGCAACAATCCTGCCGTCAGCGCCGAGCTGAGATTGCTCGTTCGGCTGTCGAAGCCGAAGGCATCGCGCTCGTCGAAGACCTCGCGGCCCAAACCTGTTGTTCCAATGAACGCACGAGAGCTGTCTCGGCGCCGCTTCAGTCGGAGCGCTGGTGCCGAGTTCGCGCGTCTCACGGGGGACTTCAATCCCATTCATTGGTCAGCGAGCTATGCTCGGCTGGTCGGTTTCAAAAGCCCGATTCTACATGGCTTCGCTTCGTTCGCCGTCGGGTTCGAGACGCTCGTGACCACGCGGCTGAGCGGAAAAGTCGAAGATCTCGTCAGATACGACGCTGACTTCGAAGCACCTCTGGTACTGCCCCATACGGTTGGAGTTTTCTGGGCGGACGGACGAGTGGTGATAGGGGATGCCGTAGCTGGCCCGAGCTACATGACAGCCAACGTATCGTTGGCGACCTAGTGAGAGTGGGGGCGGGTGTCTGCTGAATGACAGTGAATGGAGAACGCGATGGATTACTTTTTGTCACTGAGTCGCAACGCGACGACCCGCAGCCTGGTGAAGTCATTGGGTCTCCCTTTGGCCCTACCACCGGTCCTACGGCGCCCGTCAGGTGCCCGCACCAGGCGCCTCTTGAACGACGCGCGCGTGGTCGTCGGAGGCATCGCGTCAGGAGCCGCTATGCATTGCATCGCTACCTCTCTAGCGCCGATGGGGGCTAGGGTCGTGTGGACGGGGGAGCCGGACGCGTTGTCGACCTTCCGCGCGGCGGCCGAGGCATGGGCGGAGCCCGTGACGCATTGTGTGCTGCCGGCTCAACCAGGGACCGACAGGGATGCCGAGAGTCGGGTGAACGATAGCATTGGACCCACGTTCGGCTTACTGTTCGACGCCACCGGTGTACGAACCCGGGAGCATCTGGACGCCGTCTACGCGTTTTTTTCCAATACGCTCAACTTGTTGTCCGCTGGGGGGCGCGTCGTTTTGATCGCTCATCCTCCGGACGCCGTGGAGCAGATTGAACCCGCGTGGGAGCGACGAGCGGAGGTCGCTGGTATCTGGCAAGCACTCGAGGGCTTCGTCCGCAGTCTCTCCAAAGAACTCGGACGCAAGGGCAGCACCGCGAACTTGATGTGGGTGAGCCCGGGTGCTGAAGCCCGTCTGACTGGCCCCTTGCGCTTCTTTCTCAGCAGCTACTCTGCCTTCGTCACGGGTCAGCCGCTTCGGGTGAGCTCACTGGTGCGCGAGACCGCTTACGAATTCGACGGACCTCTGTTGGGGAAGGTGGCGCTGATCACAGGGGCGGCTCGAGGCATCGGTAAGGCTACAGCGCGAGCGCTGTGGGCGGAGGGAGCCAAGGTCATCATCGTCGACCATCCGACGGCAGGTCAGGACGCGAGTGTGCTGGCTAGAGACCTGTCAGGGAAGCCCTTGCTGCAGGACGTGGCCGCACCCGATGCCGCGGAGAAGATATGCGAGTGGGTTGCTCGAGAGTACGGTGGGGTCGACATCATCGTTCACAACGCCGGAGTGACCCGCGACAAGACTCTCGCTCGAATGAAAGCCGACGCGTGGAGTACTGTCTTGGGTGTCAATCTGTTCGCCGCAATGAGCATCACCGACGAGCTTCTGGCGCGCAACCTCGTGCGGGACGAGGGCCGCATCATCGCCTTGTCCAGCGTCGGGGGGATTGCCGGCAACGTTGGTCAAACGAACTACGCAGCGTCCAAGGCTGGATTGATCGGCTGGACGCGCGTGATGGCGAACGGGCTGGCAGGGCGCGGGGTAACGGTTAACGCCGTCGCTCCTGGACTCATCGAAACGCAGATGACGGCGCGCATGCCCGCCATGGTGCGAGAGGCCGCCCGGCGGCTGAGTTCGCTCAATCAAGGCGGCCTGCCCGAGGACGTGGCGCAGGCCATCACCTTCATGGCGCTGCCTGAATCTTACGGGGTGACGGGTAACGTCTTACGCGTATGTGGCGGGGCGCTTTTAGGCGCTTAGCCACGCTACCGGTCGACGCGGGAACTCGACTGACATCAGATTGAGACAGGAGCAGCTAGCCGCCAGCAGCCGCTGCAACGTGCTTGCTGAACGTCCGGCGCGACGCTGCAGGATTTTGGAAAAGGTTTCGAGGAGGATACAACAATGGCTCGAGCGGTAATCGTCGGGGGAATGAGAACCCCTTTCCACAAGGGATTCGCGGCCTTGGCCGCTGTCGACACGATCGACTTGGGAACGACGGCGGTGAGAGGGGCGCTGGCTTCGCTCGAGCTCGCCTCGAAAGACGTGGATACCATCATCTGGGGCTGTGTCATCCTGCCGCCGGCATCTCCCAACGTGGCCCGGGAGATCGGGCTTTCGTGTCTGACGCCGCGTGCCGACGCGGTGACGGTGAGTCGCGCCTGTGCCTCCGGGTTGCAGGCGGTAACCGACGCCGTAACGGCTATAGAGCGGGGTGACGCCGAGGTGGTCGTGGCCGGTGGTTCCGACTCCGTCAGCACGGCGCCCGTGCCCTTACCTCCTGGGTTCATCCATCAAATGGGACCCGTGTTGATGGGGGGTAAAGCGACGGCGCTAGACATCGCCAAAGCAGTAAGCCGCTTGAGTATACGTGACATCATTCCGCAGGCTCTGAAGATTGCTGAACGCAGCACCGGTGAGACGATGGGCCAGGGCGCCGAGCGTATGGCTGAGCGAAATGGGATTTCGCGGCAAGCGCAGGATGAGTTCGCCCTACGTAGTCATCAGCGAGCGGCGCAAGCCGTCAAGAGCGGTCGCTTCGACGCGGAGGTGTGTGCCGTCACGACGAAGCGCGCAACCGTCGCCGTCGATGGTCTGATCCGAGCCGATACAAGTGTCGAAAAGCTATCGCGCCTGCGTCCCGCCTTCAAAACGGGAGGAACCGTAACGGCCGGCAACTCTAGCCCTCTGACGGACGGCGCGGCGGCCGTGGTGCTAATGAACGAGGACAAGGCGCGTGCTCTTGGTTACCGGCCCTTGGCGCGGGTGCGCAGCTGGTCGTATGTGGGGGTCGATCCCGCTGATCAACTTCTCATCGGGCCTGCGATTGCCATGCCCAAAGCGCTAGACTTGGCAGGCTTGAGCTTGGCCGACATGGGGAGGGTCGACATGCACGAAGCCTTCGCAGCCCAGTGCCTGAGCGTGATCCAGGCGCTCGAAAGCGATGCCTTTGGCAAAGAACGGCTTGGACGCCCAGGACGGGTTGGTCAGATCGATCGCGAGCGGCTCAATGTTCACGGTGGGTCGCTGGCCATAGGCCATCCTTTCGGTGCAACCGGTGCCCGCATGGTGACTACGATGGCTAATGAGCTAGCGATAACCGGTGAGACTTACGCTTTACTTGGAATATGCGCAGCCGGAGGTCTTGGGGCGGCGGCTGTGCTCGAGCGAGTGTGAGACGGCGCCGTCCGCCGTCACGTCACTCCGCTCACCAAGCAGCGGCACAAATTGGCGTACAGGGCTTCGGCTGTAGCTCGCCGCTCCATCTCCGGCACGGTCGGGTGCACCCGCAGTTGCACCCGACCGCTCTCGAGGACACACAAGACCTGTAGCTTGGGGTGTGCTGCACGGAAGATGAGCAAACGATCGGCGACGCGCTGGGCCGTGTATCCGAGACGAACCAGAGCTTCTGACAGCATCTCAATCAAAGCCGGATCCAGATCGAATCGCCAATTGGTTCGCCGCTGACAGGAGCGGTCTGCGCGAAGCGGGGTGAAACTCACGTGCGTTCCACAACGAACTCGTTTATCGCATCCCCTCGCGCCTGACACTGTGTCTGTTCGACCTTCCATCCTATGTTGCCACCAAACAAGTCGCGGTAGAACTCGTCGCTCAGGCTCGGCTTGGTCGTGAGCTTGGCCTTCTCAGCTAGCACCATGAGCGCGAGCGTGGCGCCTTGGTGAAAGTAGCAGCGCGCCTTGTCGGACGTTCCGAAGCGTTGCCGGTAATAGGTTCCTTCGTAGTTCGAGCTGGCTTGCAGAACCAATCGTTTGTTGCTCTCGAACTCCGCCATCGTCCAACGTCCAAAACCGAATGCCCGTGCAGTGGCTAAGCAGTGCGCGACGGTTTCCTCGGGATCGCCGGATAGTGGCCCTACGAGTGCCTCCCACTCCGGGGAGGTGAGTACGTTTCCGAACGTGTTGAAGACACACACCTGGCCCGCCTCTCGAATCAGAGATTCGGCCGCTGACACGGCCCCGGGAGCACGACGTTCCGTCTCGTGAACGAGGTGAAAGGCGGTTTCATTGTAGTACTCGACCAAATGCATGGTCGCGTAGATGTTGAACGCTGGAATCAAGCCGTACGCATCACCGCCGACGTTGCCGAGGAAGTCGCAAAGCCCGGCAGTGATGGCGCCGATCTGCTCCTCGTGCAAGCCGCGGCACACTGGGCTGTCGACTCCCTCTAGCGCTACGCGGCCGACGCCACCTTCTCGTAGCTTCCCGTCCTTCTGGGGGCCAACGTTGAACTCGCAGCGTGCAGCCTTCGTGGCAAGGCACTTGCTCTCCACGGCCAGCAGTGAGCCAGGAGGTAGGTCGTAGGCGAGTTCATTGCAAGCAGCAACCATACCTGCGGCAACGGCGTCTGCTGGATGGCGGCGGGTGATTTGGGCACCGTACTTTTCCTTCCAACTCAGGCCGTAGTGAGTATGCGCGGACGTAGCACTGCCGCCTGACGGGAGCAGCGACATGTCAACGCGCCCGTGTCCCATCCAGGCGAACAGGTCTTCCGCAAAGCGGATGCGGTCCTCCGGCTGGATGACCTCGAGCCGCGCAAAGATCCCACTCAGTAAACGATAGAAAGCTCCGTGGGCCGCCGCCGTGCGCAGCGCCAGGCCGCCCGCGTCCCCGAGTGCGTCATCGACCGTCTGATCATGAAACAGGTTGTAGTGATGGCAGTGATATACCGTCTGCGTTCCCCCCAGGAACATCCAGTTTTGCTCTTCAGCACGCTCGCGCAGCGGCGCGATACGGTGCGTGGTGTCGTCTGTGTCTGCAGCGCTCATGCTTTAAACCTTCAGTTCCGGCAATCCAAGGATGTCGCAGGCCGCTTGCTCCAGCCTGCGCGTTTCGTCGTCCGATAGAGTGTTTGGCATCTCGAGTCGCTCCTTGGGTAAGCCGGTTCGCAACGACACGCGCAGCATGACCGCATGTGGGTCAGGCGCGTAACGCTCGAGGAAGGCCAGTACGCGAGCAGCGCGGCTCTGGTCCATGACTTGGACCCGAGGCAGCTCTTGCTCTAGCGTGGCGACCAACTGCTTGAGGTGCAAGCGGACCATGCCCAGGGCAACGTTGGAGTCGAACAGGCAACCGCACACGAAGTCACTGCGGATTTCTCGCAACATGACCACCGCGTCGGCCGACTCTATGGTCACTTGCATTTCTGCAGACCACGAGCCAAGCGCTTTGAGCCCGCTGCGGTTGGCGCGCATCAAGTCGCCGAAGTAGGAAGCCACCTCGTCCGCCGCAAACTCGTACCTGTCATGAATCCAAGACGCGTACAAAAGGCAATCCGGCATGGCGGTTATCAGCACGGCGCGCATCCCAGGGATTTCACGGCCGAGTTGTCTGAGTAATTCGTCGCTCATCGAGTTTCCTTTTTATCTCACCAAGTCTTCGGGCATCAGCACGGGCAGGGTTATGGGGTTGTGAGTTCTAGACATCGTTCGCTAGTGTCTTTTGGAGGGCCAGCTGCAGTTGTTCCATTTGGTCTTGACCCACCCGCTGGGTGGTGACGAGTCCAAGACTGAAGGAGCCGAGCACCTGTCGACACTCCAGCAGCTGGAGAAGTTTGCCTTCGCCCAATGACAGGCTGATCTCTCCCGTGGTGGAGGCTCCAACGGCGGAGCGGACCTGTCCAAGTGCGTTTTGAAGCACGCTCGATAGCGGTGAATAGTCGAATGCTCCGGCGGTGATCAGCGGCAGACCCTGTTCATCTGCGACGAAGCAAGCTTCCAGAGACGGCAGCGGGCGCATCCAGGCAATGAAGGTGCCGAGACGCGCGGCGAGATGGGGGGACGAAAACGTCAGACTGTCCGCTCGCAGAATCGGCGGCTCGGCCTTGGTCGGGCGGGGGGTGCTGTCGGGTCGCTGACCGCTCAGCTCTTCGATGACGCGCAGCTCGTGATGCCGACGGCGTGTTTTGGGGGTCGAGGACCACTGCTCTCGCTGCTGTTTCTTGCCCACGAGCGCGGCAAGATCAGCAGTGAACGCATGCTTGTCAGTCGAAGAGAGGAATCGGCTCATCGGTATCTCCGGCTGTATCCAGCCCCAAACGCCTCTCTACCTCGCTCGCGATGCTCGCAAAGACCGACGCCACTGGCGGACGCTTCCTCGATAGCAGCCCGACGGGCACACCCTTCGCACTTGCCTCGACGAACACGGGATCTTTAGGAACGTACGCCTCTAACACTACGTCGGGTGGGAGAAGTTCCCACGCATCCTGTGCGATCGCTAACGAGTACTCCTCTTTGAAACGTACCATGGTGAGCACTACACCAGCCAACTGTGCCGCCGCACTGCCGCTCTCGCTGCGTTCGTTGATGCTCCGCAGCATGGCTACCAGAGATGGTAGAGCACGGAAAGCCAAAGGCTCCGTTTGCAGCGGGACCAACACGTACTGCACCTTGGTGAGCAGCGTGTGCGTAATTCCCGATAATCCGGCGGGACTGTCAAAGATGATCAAGTCATAGGCATCGCCCAGATCATGCTGAATCCCGTCAATTACTCGGGACTGAAAGTCGACGTCGTTCCAACGTTCGAGCCAGCCGCTGTCGAGTTGGCCGAAGGGGAGTAGGCTCAACGCGCTGTTGCGTGTCGTGCGCACCGCTTCGCTCGCGGTTGGTGCGCCGTTGTTCGTGTAGAGGTTTACAACTCCGGGTTGCTTGTTCAGGTCCCCCTGCAAGGATAAGCCAACGCCACCTTGCATGTCCGTGTCCACCAGAAGGGTGCGTATCCCTTGTTCAGCGAGTGCAAGTGACAGGTTAAGAGAGAGGGTCGTCTTTCCTACTCCGCCTTTAGGGCTCGCAATAGCGAGTGTCTTCACCACGTTAGTTAGCTCCCTTCACTATGTCTCTAGTGCCACAGTTCATATTTCATTGGCCCTGGGGTTGCAATCGAAACTTGGACGTTCACCCGGTGCTAGTTCCATCAGTGACACGGGGTAGGGTAATGTTCTACTCGAACCCCCATGGGCGCGCAGCGAAGACTGCGAACGTCGATGTTGACATAACGAAGTACCCACGTAACCCCCCTCCAGTAGCCGGGTCCAGGACAGCACGAGCCACTTCTGGTAACGACCGTCGGAAGCACTTCGTAACCGGGAAACGGCAGACGCGTTTCATTCCCGTGCCGCCAGACGTCTCAAAGCGGTACTTGTGTGAGGGTAATGCCCCGATCGACCATTTGGGCTATGGGCATGACCTGGAAGTGCCGTGGTAAGAAGCAGAGTCAAAGTCAAATCCCTGTGGAGCCGTTTTCGATGTCTCAAACCGATCCTACCCCTCAACTCGTCGAGAGACTCCTGTCCAAGGGCCTCGATCTCTACGGACGCAACTCCGTGGATGAGGCCGTGCGATGTTGGCAAGAGGTGTTGCAGTTGCAACCGGATAACGCTCAGGCCCTGGACTACTTGGACGCCGCTGGCGCACCCCACGAACCGCGCGCGGCATCAGCCGCCAGACCGACGGCGCTGGTCGTAGACTTGAATGCCGTGCGCCAGCGCCTCGCTTTAGCTAGCAGTCCTCCCGCTCCCCATGTCGGAGTGGTTCGCGCTCGAGCAGGTAAACCCGACGAAGAGGCGAGCAGCGACGTGGCCCAGCTCGTAGAAGCCGGGCTCTTTGAGCAGGCACTGCAGCAGCTATATGCCATGCGGACGCGTAAGCCCGATGATGGCAGTATCGCCGAATGCATACGATTGCTCCGGGACCGCTTGCTCGGGCAGTATTGGGATACGCTGGGTCACCTAGACCGTGTGCCTCAAAAGACAAGCGCTGGGTTCGACGGACTCAGCGTCGAAGAGCGCCGTGTGATGACGCACGTGGATGGTCGAGCGAGCTTGCTCGAGGTGGTCGAGTCCTGCCAGCTGGGCAGGCTGGCAACCAGTCGCGTGTTGTGTGCGCTGCTGGAGAACGGCCGCATCAGTTTCCCCGTAGACGGCATTGAACGTGATCGGGTATCGGTAGAGCGGGTCACGACGTCAGCGGTGCATGCTTCGTCAGCGCAGGTTTCGTCAGCGCATGCGGAGCCAACACTGATGCGGGAAGAGCATGCGCCGCCCACGACGCGCAGTGGTGGCGGCTATGAAGCGCTCTTTCGCGAGGCGACCTCTGCGTATATCTCGCGCCGCTATGAACTGGCCCTTCAGCTGTTCAACGAGTGCCTTCGTGAGAGGCCCCAGGATGCAAGAGTTCTCCACAACCTACGTCAGCTAGAACGGCGTCTGCCGGCCTGAGCTGCAGCGGCGGGCCTGGGCCGTTTGCGGTGAACACTACGAGGCGAGTCAAAAGCTAGGGCCGGCCGTGTCGAGCCAATGCTCGGCGCTGCGGCGGCCGATGTCCAAGGTGTTCATGATCCGGTCGCGATCTCGAGTGATCCGGGATGCTGGTAGAGTCTCGCTAGGTCGGACGACCCAGATGCGCCGGCGCGCCTCCAAGCGAGCGATCAGGTCGAGCTGAGCGTTGTAGCGCTCCGCCCGACGAGCGATGGCGAGGATCAAATCCGGATAAGCCGGATACTGCAGCCGGAGGATGGATGGCGCCAGGCCGCCCAACTTCTTGCGGTAGTGTGGGGGCTGGGTGAGCAGGACGATGATGTCGGGGATCTCCCGTTGGAGCGCAGGCTGAATCGGGATCGAGGCACACACGCCGCCATCGATGTACGGCTGTCCGTCGACGACGATGACCTTGCCATAGGCTACGGGCAAAGCCATGGTTGCCGTCAGCACCTGGAAGGCGTTGCGTTGGGTGAGACGGATGAACTCCGCTTGCCCGGCGCGGCAGTTGGTGACGGCAATGAACGTTTGCGTGGCCACCGAGTCCAGACGTTCGACGTCCAACGGCTCCGCCCCTCGGAAACGGCTCACCAGCTTATCGACGTCCATGAGAGGCCTTCCTCGCAACAGGTGCCGAGGGCTGACCAGGTGCGAGGCGTGAGTCCAGTTCTCCCAAAGGCGGACGGCCCGATCGATGTGCCCCAGCGCGAAGAACGCGGCCGATGGCGCCCCCGCGGAGGTGGCGAACACGTAGTCGGGCGGCCGCGGGAGGCGGCGCCACAAGGTTTCGAGTGCTCCGGCACAGAAGGCGGCTCTCAACCCGCCACCTTCTACGACCACAGCAAGCTTGCGCGCGCTCATGCTCCCGCCTTTAGTCGATGGGCTGGTTGAGCTCCACGAATTTGGTGTAGGAGTGGCCAGCCTATGCTAGGCGTGGCCTCCACCGTGGTTCGACACCTGCGACTTCCTCTTCTCTTGCTCGCCAGTCGGAAGCTTCCGACTTCGCTTGGTCTGCTCATGCTGGCCATGAGCGGTTCAGCGTGTGGCAGTGCCGCCCAGACCTTCAGGCTGAACCCGGAACAGGAGCCGGAGCAGTACCGGGTCACCTGCGCGAAGCGTTTTAGGTTCTGTGAGCTTGAAGCCGAAAAGGTATGCGGAGGAGAGTACGCCGAACTTGGGCGCCTGAGCAATCGACCGGAAACTCCCAGCGTGGACCAATCCGATGTGTCTTCGACGGGGCCGAGCATGGGCTTGGCTGACTGGAAGGGCGAACTCACCGTGCAGTGCGGCCGAACGCTGCCCCCGCTTCCCCTGCAGCGCTCGGAGTCGCCGGCCAACCCTCCCGTCGACTTCATCGCTCCAAAGGCTGCGTCCGAGCGTGTATGCGTGCCCGGTGAGACGCAGGCTTGTTTGGGGCCTGGTGCGTGCAAGGGCGCTCAAGCCTGTTTGGAGCAGGGGCAGGGCTTTGGTGCCTGTGATTGTGGCAGTTCGCAGCCCGCTCCGTTAGGTAGCGATCAGTCGCCGTCTCCCCGGAACAGCGGGCCCTGAAACAAGTCTAC
>CAZNZA010000144.1:0-12711 GCA_964577325.1 uncultured Polyangiaceae bacterium | reverse complement strand
GGTCGCAGCGACCGGGATCGGCGGGGGTGGTTTGCGCTTAAGATACCGGGGATGGGGTCGGCATCGAAACCGTCGAAGGGTTTCTGTTTGCCTCGGCTTTTCCTGTTTTTCTTGCTCAGAACTTAGTTGTCGCAGACCTAGCCTTCGCTAACGACCCGGTTGCGACCCGCGGCCTTGGCCAAGTACAGCCTTCGATCAGCCGTAGCAATGAGGCTTTCAGGGTTGGCGTCTCCCCCCAACTCGTTGACGGACGCACAACCGAAGCTAGTCGTGATGGCAATGCTATGGCGCTCGAACTTCACGTTGCGGGCAGTGGCTGCTCGTAAGCGTTCGGCGAGTTGGGCCGCTGAACGAGCGCCGATACCGCGCGCGCTGATGGCAAACTCCTCACCCCCGTAGCGAGACAGCACGTCCTCGGTGCGCAGATTGCACATCACGGCCCGGCAAACCTCGATCAGCACTGCGTCTCCCGCTTGGTGCCCGTACGTGTCGTTGACCTTCTTGAAGTGGTCCAGGTCGAACATCACCAGCGCAGTATCCGTAGAATGCCTTTGTGCGAACGCGATCTCAGCCTTGAGTCTTTCGGTGAGGTACTCGCGATTGAAAGCGCCCGTGAGCGAGTCGCGGACGCTCGCTTCCCACATCTGCATGAGGAGATCGGCTTCACTGTTATCGGTGATCGAGTACTTCAAACGGACGTGAGGACCGATGCGGATGATGTCGCCATCTCGCAGCGGCCTTCTCCCGTCGACACACATGCCCCCAACGTGGGTACCGTTGGAGGAGCCCATGTCTTCCAACTCGAAGCCAGTGACTGAGGGTATCAGGCGCGCATGTGTGCGGCTCACCCCGTCATACCGAAGCACCAAATCACAGTCACCGCGGCGGCCAAGCGTGAAGGGACTCTTGGGGTTCAAGCGCACCGGTTTCCCTGCCTGCGCACCATCTAAGTGCACGAGCAGTTGCACGGTCGGCCGCGACGGCGGGATGGACACGCCGAGCGCACGTGTACTGAAGATAGCTGTCGCTTCCTCTTCGGGGTCGTCCATTGTCCAATCGTGTTCCAAACCCACGTCCTTTTGCACCTGATAAGTGTGCCTTGCTCTAATGGACGGCACAAACCAAACCGCATGCAGAAGAATCCTCGATGCTCGTTTAGGAACAACCAGATTTCTGATGAATCATCCGCGGAAGTGAGCGCAGGTAGGCGATAGGTCGGGGTTCACTTCTGGTCGCGTCGGTATGCCGTCGATAAAGCATCGGCATACTCGTTCCAGCGATGACCGGAGTGGGCGGCGATCCAACGGATCTTCAGCTCGGGTCGCTCTAGCGCTTTGGCGTAAAGCTCTTGCACCAAATCCAAGTTCTTTATCTCGCCACCTTTGCGCCGCCAACCGTTGCGCTGCCAGCTTGCCGCCCATTCGTTGATGGTCTTGACGCACAACTGACTATCCGTCCATACGTCGCACGCCAAGCCCTTCGGCACGAGGTCGAAGCCTCGAATCAGGGCGGTGAGTTCCATACGATTGTTGGTCGTCATCGGGTCGTGACCAAACGCCTCCTGTTGCAGGACGCCTTCGCGAACGTAAACAGCACCCCAGCCGCCCGGGCCCGGGTTGGGGTGGGACGCACCGTCGGTGAAGACGCCATCCTGCGGCCCGCCTGCATAGCGCTTCAGCACTTCCTCAACCGAGAGATCCGCTTCGCGAGTGGCCGATGCGGCGCTAGTGCGTGCGCGGATTGCCTTGGCGACGCGGGCAACCTTACCAGGTGTGACGGCGGCTCCTTCGCGACTTCTGCACTTGCGGCACACCTTCGGCACCCATCCCGGGTAGCGATCGAGAGACGCCTGCGGCACGTCGAAGGCGGATTGGCAGGTACGGCACGCGAACGAAGGCATAGAGGGCTCCCACGCTAGTGTCGGCGCGCTCAAATCGCAACCATCCCAGCACCCTCGGCTTGGCTCGGAGCCAAGCATTGCTTCGCCCGAGCCGTGCCGGAAGGTGTTTCGGCGAGCTGCCCACGAGGCCTACTGCTTCACAATGGTGAGATGATGCGCTGCGGGAAGGGGTAAGTGGCTCTAATTGGAGCGCCACCTGCCTGAATGCTCACCGGCCCGTGGTTTCGGCTTCAGCAGTTGAGAGCGGCTCCGTTCCTGTGGTTGTAGGGCAATGACGCCCTACCCAACCCATTCGGGTTGAAATCTCTCCAAGGAAGGGGACTGCAAAATGGCATTGTTCATTCAGACGAACACGTCGTCGATGGAGGCTCAAAAGAACCTCCTACACAACCAAAGCAACCTGCAAAAGAGCTTCAACAAGCTTTCCAGCGGGTATCGCATCAACACAGCAGCGGATGACGCAGCGGGTTTAGCCATCAGCGAATCCATGCGCTCCCAAATCCGCTCTTACACGGTTGCCGAGCGAAACGCCTCCGACGGCATTTCGATGGCACAAACCGCTGAAGGCGCTCTCGGTGAGATCCACAACGTCTTGGGTCGTATGCGAGAAATCGGCATGCAGGCGGCAAACGGAAGTCTCACCGAACAAGATCGTGACTTCTTGCAGACCGAGTTCACGTCACTTCAGGCGGAAATCGGACGCATCCAAGAGTCAGCGAAGTTCAACGGGCGGCAACTGGTGAACGCCAGTGCCTCGGAGATCACGTTCCAGGTGGGTATCGGTAACGATACCTCGGATCAGATCACGATCGACTTCGGCGGCTTGAGCCTGAGTAGCGTGGTTTCATCGGCATCGGTTGCTGGTTCGGCTGCCACCGATGCTTTGGCCTCGTTGGACACCATCGACGCAGCGATCACGTCAGTCTCGACCGCTCGCTCGAATTTCGGTGCGGCCATGAACCGTTTGGATGTGGCTACCAGCAACATCCAGACCATGCGCCTCAACATCTCCGCCGCCAACTCTCGGATCCGGGACGTGGATGTGGCGGACGAGACGTCGAAGATGTCGCGCAACCAGGTGTTAACGCAAGCCGGTATCTCGGTTTTGGCTCAGGCCAACCAATTGCCTCAGCTCGCGTTCGGCCTGATAGGCTAAGCGCCGCTCCTTCTAAAGAGGAACGGTTTTCAATCTGCCTACGAGGGGGCAACGCGGCCGCGTTGTCTCCTTACTTCGTTTGGCAGATTGTCGTGCTTGCACCTGGCCGAACGGCTCGTGCCGGGGTAGGTTCCGGCAATGTCCGCTACGGACCTCGAGCGCCGACTCCAGCTACTGCGCCTGCTCGCGCACGAGGTATCCGCCTGCCACGAAGATGCCCTCGGGCGCGGGATGGTGGACCCCATCATTTTTCTCGTTGATCTGGAAGACAGCCTGGGCCAGCGCTTTGCAGAACATCATGACCTGCACGATCCCTTGAGCGTGATGGCTTTGGCCCCGGACGAAGCCCTGAGCTGGCTCGGCGGTGCCCATGCGCCGCTTCCGGTCTTGCAGACATTGAACAGTCCAGAGCAGAGAATTGCCGTGGTGTTGCTGCTCTGGAATGAAGTCAGCGTGCACGACATTGCCCTCGGCTGATCGAGGCTCGGCCAAACCGGCGCGGCGACTCGAGGATTGCTCCACCCCAGGCTGGTCCTCCCCGATCATTTTCCTTGTCAGTGGCACTGGCGACTCTTAAAGCACCCTCATGAGCGACGGAAATGACTTTGCCTCGATGATGGAGGCGTTTGGTAACGCACAGGCAGCTCGCGGCAGTCGACGCCTTCGCGTCGGAGAAGCGGTCGAAGGTAAAGTCGTCCAGATCGGCAAGGACTATGTGTTCGTGGACGTCGGTGCCACCGTAGAGGCACGCATCGAGCGGGCCGAGTTCGAAGACAAGAAGGGGGCGCTTACGGTTCAGCTCGGGGACGTCGTGCGCGCCCGTGTGGCGAGCGTGAGTGATCTAGAGGGCCCGAGGCTGGTTACGGCGCTCGGGCGAGGTGGAAGCAAGACCGGCGTCGACCTGGCGGCTCTGGAGTCGGCAAGAGACAACGAGTTGCCGGTTGAGGGCACCGTGCAAAAGGCGGTCAAGGGCGGCCTCGAAGTATCCATTGGAGGCATGCGCGCCTTCTGCCCTGCTTCTCAAGTGGACAACGTCTTCGTGTCGGACTTGGCGCCGTTCGAGGGCCAGCAAATGTCGTTTCGGGTGCTCGAGGTCAAAGACGGCGGGCGAAAGATCATCGTCTCCCGCAAGGCTCTCTTGGAGAAGGACCGCTTGCGGGTGGGTCAAGAAGTGCTTCAGCGCTTGGCCGTGGGAGGCGACTTCGAAGGCACGGTTCAGAGCGTCCAGCAGTACGGCGCGTTCGTCGACCTCGGCGGAGGCGTAGAAGGGCTGATCCACATTTCGGAGTTGGCGCACGGGCGTGTGGAGCGTGCAGAGGACGTGGTTTCGGTAGGTGAACGGGTTACGGTGCGGGTGCTTGCCATCGAGCCCAACGACAAAGGACCTTTCCCCAAGCTGCGCTTGAGTCTTCGAGCGCGGATCGAGGCGCCGGAAAACCTAAAGCTGAGCGCGGGAGAAGTGCTGACCGGTACCGTTTCGAAGTTGGGTTCGGCGGGGGTTTTCGTCGATACTCCCAAAGGGAGCGGGCTCGTGCCGGTGCGTGAGCTAGGACTGCCGCGCGGCGCGGACTTCCGCCGCTCATTTCCGGTCGGGACCGAAGTGCGCGTCGTTCTCGTCAATCAGGACAACAGCGGTCGCACCACGTTCAGCATCTCGCGGGTGGCGGATGTGGAAGAGCGCCGCAATTATCAGGATTTTGCGAAGAGCCAAGGCACCGCTCGCTCGGCGGCCGGTCCTGTCGGTACCTTTGGCGCCTTGCTGGCGAGCAAGCTCGGCTTGCAGGTTCCAGAGTCCCCGGCTCCGAGCGATGAGGCGCAGGCCCCACCTGCGGCAAATCCGCAACCAGCACCGCCAGCGCCCCTCGATCGCGGCGCGCCTTCGACCGCTTCTGCATCAGATCCGCGCACGTCTTCCGGTGACCGTGTACCCGATACGCGCACACCAGGCGCGGCGTCAGCGTCCAAAGGTGGTGCGCCACGTCAGCCACCGCCCGGAATGGTACGCCGGGGGCGCTGAGCGATGGGCTGACTCATCTTCAACGCCGACCGATCACGGTCGTGCCAGCGCTTGCTGGAGAAAGCTGCCGGTGTAGGAGCGTGCATCTGTGGCCACCACTTCAGGGGGACCGGCGCAAATGACTTCGCCACCCGCAGGACCACCGTCAGGGCCAAGATCGATGATGTAGTCCGAACAGCGAATGACGTCCATGTTGTGCTCAATGAGCAGCACGCTGTTGCCGAGGTCGACGAGGTGCTGGAGAACGTCGAGCAACTTGCGGATGTCATCGAAATGCAGTCCCGTCGTTGGCTCGTCCAAGACGTACAACGTATTGCCGGTGCTGCGCTTGCTGAGTTCCCGTGCAAGCTTGATGCGCTGGGCTTCTCCTCCCGAAAGCGTAGGCGAGGGTTGACCGAGCGGCATGTAGTCGAGGCCGACCTGGCTGAGTAACGCGAGGGGACGCTCTATGGCTGGATGCGCGGCAAACAGCTCTCGCGCTTCGGCAACGGTGAGCTCGAGCACACCGGCGATGTGTTTTCCCCGATATGTCACGTCCAGAGTGGCTCGGTTGTAGCGAGCGCCTTGGCACTGTTCACATTTGACGTATACATCGGCCAGGAAGTGCATCTCGATCTTACGCACTCCGTCACCCTCACAGTGCTCGCACCGCCCTCCCTTGACGTTGAAGGAGAAGCGTCCAGGCGTGTAGCCGCGCGCCCGTGCCTCCGGGAGCTGCGCAAAGAACTGTCGAATGGCGTCGAATACCTTGATGTACGTGATCGGGTTACTACGCGGTGTGCGCCCTATGGCTCGCTGATCGATGCGTATCAGACGGTCGACAGCGTCGGCCCCAAGCAACTCCCGGTGACGGCCAGGTCTTGCCTCGGCGGAGCCCAACGCTCGCGCGACCGCAGGGCAGAGTACGTCGTTGACGAGCGTGGACTTTCCTGCCCCGGATACCCCCGTCACGGACAGAAGAACGCCCAGAGGGAAGTCGATATCGATGCCCTTGAGGTTGTTCTCTTGTGCACCCTTCAAGGAGATCCAACTTTTGGGTGTACGTCGCGGCACGGATGCGATGCGCATTTTGCCCGCTAAGTATTTTCCCGTGAGGCTGTGTTTGGCGCGCAGTAGCGCTTTGGGGCTGCCGCTGTACACTACGCTGCCGCCGGCGATGCCAGCGCCCGGCCCAAAGTCGATCACATGGTCGGCGGCACGAATCGTCTCTTCGTCGTGCTCGACACAAACGACGGTGTTGCCAATGTCTCGCATGCGTTTGAGGGTATCGAGCAGCCGTGCGTTATCGCGCTGGTGCAGCCCGATTGAAGGCTCATCGAGCACATAAATCACACCCGTTAGCTCACTGCCCACCTGACTGGCCAGGCGAATGCGCTGAGATTCGCCACCCGACAGACTGGGTCCGCTCCGGTCGAGGCTCAAGTAGTCCAACCCGACGGCGCTGAGGAAGCTGAGGCGCGAACGCAGTTCTTTGATGACCTCTCGGGCGATCTCGCCCCGAGCCCCATCGAGTTGCAGCTCGTCGAAGAACACGCTCACGTCTGCGACCGTCATTGCCGAGACGTTGGCAATGGAGCGGCCAGCTATCAGAACCGAACGACTTTCGGGCCTGAGGCGACTTCCGCTGCAAGAGGTACAGTGCGTGTCGGTCATGAACTTGCTGTACCACTGCCGAGCGCTCTCACTTTGCGTCTGCTTGAAGCGCCGCATCAGACGCGGAACGATGCCCTCCCATTCGATTTGAAACTGTCCCTGTCCGCTCTTGGCTTTCCACGTCACGGCGTACTTCTTGTTTCCGGTCCCGTACATCAGTGCGTTTCGAGTCTTGAGCGAAAGCTTGTGAAACGGTTTTGCCGTGTCCACCTTGAGCGCATCCAAGATTTGGGCGCGGAAATCCCACGTGTTCTTCTCGGACACGTCCTCGCCCCAGGGAACGATTGCCCCTTCGTCGATGCTCTTGGAGGCATCGGGAAGGACCAGCTTTTCGTCAATTTCCAGGCGCGTACCCAAGCCATTGCAGTCGGGGCACATGCCCAGAGGACTGTTGAAACTGAACCCGGCGGGAGTGAGCTCTGGGAAGGAGATCCCACACTGGTCGCAAGCGAGGTGCTCAGAGTATATGCGTTCCGTGCCGGCGGTTTCGTTCCACAGCACTAGCACGCCTTTGCCGCGCCGCAGCGTCTGCTCTACCGACTCCGTCAGGCGCTGCAAGGTCGCTTCTCCGATGACGACGCGATCGGTGACTGCTTCGACGGTATGTTTGCGCTTCTTGTCGAGCGCTTCGACGTCTTCGCTGCGCACGATCTTGCCGTCCACTCGGAGTCGGACGAATCCTTCCTCGCGCGCGGATGCTAGCACGTCTCGATGCTCGCCTTTGCGGTTGTTTACCAACGGGCACAATAGCCATAACCGGTCGCTTTGAGGCAGGCGACTGATTTCGAGGGCGATTTGCTCCGGTGATTGTCCGTGAACTGGCTGCCCACATTGATGGCAGTGCTGCTTGCCGACGCGAGCGTACAGCACGCGCAGGTAGTCGGATATCTCAGTAATGGTCCCCACCGTTGACCGGGGATTCGTACCTGTCGTCTTCTGCTCAATCGAAATCGTGGGGCCCAGGCCTCTGATGGTGTCGTACTTCGGCTTGTCCATCTGGCCCAAGAACTGCCGTGCGTACGACGACAGGGACTCAACGTACCGGCGTTGCCCTTCGGCGTATAAGGTGTCGAAAGCTAGCGAGGACTTTCCAGAGCCTGAAACGCCCGTGAAGACCACCAATTGCTTCTTGGGGATCTTTACGTCTATGCCTTTCAAATTGTGCTCACGGGCGCCGCGAATGAGGATGTGGTCGAGCTCCATGGAAGGATTCTGCAGGTTCGATGGTTAAGGATGTGTGGGTAGCGGGTTCATATCCTGGGCTCCGACGTGTGGTGTCGGCCCTGGTGGCGGTGGTTCGTGCGGGGGGGCCTGTTCGCGACTACGCCTGATGCGGATGAGCTCTATGTCGAAAACGAGGCTGCCACCGGGCGTGCCGGAGTGGGGGTGCTCGCCGTATGCCAGGGGGGCGGGGACCCAAAACCGCGTCTGCTCTCCCTCCGTCATCAGGCAAATGCCCTCCGTCCAGCCTCGAATGACGCGGTCGAGGCGCACGATGGTATTGCTGCCTTCCAAGCTCGAGCTGTCGAAGAGCTCGCCCTTGGTGGTCCAGCCAGTGTAGCGGATCTCCACCGTCGAGGTGACCTGCGGGCGCTTGCCACTTCTGCCTTGGCGCAACACACGGTACGACAATCCACTCGGCGTGCGTTGGGCCTGGGGGGGCGGCGCTTCGACATCAGGCGGTGCTTGAGGCGGAGGTGTGAGGTGAACGACGCGCAGCAGTTCGACGTCGTACGTGAGCTGCCCCGGAGGGCGTGTAGGTCCTTGGGCTTGCGTCCCGTAGGCTAGTTCAGCAGGGATCCAAAAACGCCGTTTCTCACCTGTGGACATGAGACTGAGCGCTTGCTTCAAGCCGGCCATGGGCACCCTCAGCAAATTGGTGGAAACCGGCGTCTCGCGTGTTAACGACGTGTCGAACATGCGGCCGGCACTCGTCCATCCCGTGTAATGGAACTGAACCTTGTCGTGGGGAGCGGGCGGGTCCAAAGTGAGCGGCTGTCGCAACACGACGCTCGAAAGGCCATTGTCGGTGCGGAGCGCCGTCTCAGGGGGCGTGGCGACGTCGCTCGGTGTTGACGGCAATAGCGGGGTCGGGATGACTTCCAGAAGTTCGATGTCGAACGTCAGCTGGCCCGCTGGCGCGCCCGGCTGCCTCGGTTGATCGCCATAGGCCAGGCCCGGAGGTATCCACAAGCGGCGCTTCTCGCCTACCACCATCATGCGCAGCCCCTGAGCCCAACCAGGGATTACACGAGAGAGGTCGAACGTCGGGGGCTGCAACCGGCCATGAGAGGTGTCGAACAGGGCGCCGTCTCGGGTCCAACCGGTATAGTGGAGTTTGACGCGGTCATGCGCTTCGGGACGCTGCTTGCCGTGGCCAGGCCGGAGCACGAGGCTAGCGAGCCCGCTTGGGGTGCGTGGGGCGTTCGGCGGGGGCGCGGCCACGTCGACCGGAGCCGCGGTCGGATCCGCGGGAGCGGCTGCGGTGGCTTCGCTACGATCGTTGGCTGGCGGTGCGGTGACGGACTTGCATGCCATCGATCCCAGCGTCGCGCCCACGAACCAATGACAGGTGAGGGACGTCCGACGCTGCATGGGTGACGCGGCGGGACATACCCCAGGCACCGCGTTTGTAAAGCCGAAGGCGCAGTCTCCACCGTCGCGGCTTTGGAACCCGCAGCACGAGCCCATCGGCCGGAGGCGGCGCGCTGCCTAAGCTCGCTATCGCCTCTGAGGAAAGCTCAAGGTATACGGGCCATCCGGCGCCTTCGCGGCGTCAGAAAACGCTAGCAAAAGAGGGTATGCACGTATGCATTCACGAGGGACCATCCACTTTGGATTCAATCGCTGGTCTGCTGTGGTTCTGGCGGGGCTTGCCTCGCTCACCGGATGCAAGGATCAGGAAAAGTGCACCGACGCGCTGCAAACCGCGCGGCAAGCCATGCAGGATGAGTACCTCGACATGGCGCTCGCCCGCCAGTGGCGTGAGCACGCGGGAAAGATCTGCGGCGTAGGTCCCGAGCTGGAAACGCTCGATCGGGAGATCATGGAGCGAGAGGCGGCGTTGGCCAAGGCCGCAGAGGAGAAGGCCAAAGCTGAAGCCGACGCCGGGCACAGGGCCATTGAAGAGGCCAAAGCTTTGTGGCGAGGCTTCGATGAGCTCGAGAAAGCCGACAAGGATCTCAAGGCGCTGAAAAAGACATACTCCGCCTCTAAGAAATTAGTCGTTGGGCTGGTACCGGCTTACGCAGAGCAGGTCACCGCTTACAACGAAAAGCAGTACGAGCGTCGGAAGGCGAAGCTCGAGGAGAAGTGACGCTCCTTTATGGGGCGTTGTCGTTGCGGGGCGAGGAGAAGCGCGTGTCGGGGCCATTTCCGGCCGCTCCCCTCGGCCCGTGAGCATCCCAGGTACCCCTCCGCCGCCCGCGACTCGTTTGCGCCGACTCACATCTCGGGTCAAGCTCGGGAGGTATGAGTAATCAGGAGCGCGACGATGAGACACGGCGCGAACCGGTAGAAGACGCGAGCGAGTCCCGGTTGGCGCTTGAAGTGGACCCCCGATTCTTCCGCGATACGCTCGCCGCTGCGATGGATCAACGCGGCGTGCGTGCCTCTGAGCAATCAGAGCTGTATCTGACGACATTGCTCACCGATCACTTGCGTTCGGCGGAAGCACTGGGGCGCTTGGATTCCCCCTTCAGTGTGCGCCTTGCTCACGCCATGGCCGCGGAGGGTTCCGAGCGCTTCGACAAGCTACGGATCCTGGGCGATGACGTGCTGTTTACGAGCGGATTTTTCGCGGAGCATCTGCAGCATCGTGGCTTGGCTACGGACTACGTGACCGGAATGGGACAGCTGGCTTATTGTGGAGCTGCGTCCGTACTGCGTACATACACCCGGGACGTGTCGTTGTTCGACGAGCTCGCGGCGCGCTTTCAGCTGTTCGTCGACTTGTTGCGGCACGTAGCAGACTCTCTGGTCACCACTTCTCTGCGCAAGGAGGCCGACATTCTCAAGCTGTACGAGCGCTGGTCTCGCACCGGCTCAGATGTTTTGGCGACAGCACTAGGGCGCTTAGGCGTCGTGCCGGTGAACGGCACGCCCGGCTTGAACTGAGCCCGGTCCAGGGAACGCGACTGGACCCGTCGCGGGTACTGCGCATCAGTCGAAGACGACAGTCTTGTTACCCCAAACGAGCACGCGGTGTTCGAGGTGCCAGCGCACGGCGCGGCCCAATACCGCCCGTTCGATATCTCGCCCTTTGCGCACTAGGTCGTCGATCGAGTCCTTGTGGGATGTGCGCTGGACGTCCTGCTCGATGATCGGCCCTTCATCGAGATCTGCCGTGGCGTAGTGTGCAGTAGCGCCAATCAGCTTCACGCCGCGCTCGTGGGCTTGATGATAGGGTTTGCCGCCGATGAACGCCGGCAAGAACGAATGGTGAATGTTGATGATGCGATGAGGAAATGCGCGCACGAAGTCTGGACTGAGGATTTGCATGTAACGCGCGAGCACGACGAGATCGATCCGCTCCTTTTCCAGCAGGGCTAGCTCCGCCGCTTCCTGGGAGGCTTTGGTCTCTTTGGTAATCGGGAAGCTTCGAAAAGCGATCCCGAATTGCGCGGCGATCGGGGCCAAGGTTTCGTGATTGCTTACGACGCACCGGATCTCGCACGGCAGCTCTCCGCTCTGGTGTCGCCAAAGCAGGTCGTACAGGCAGTGATCGTACTTCGATACGAAGACGGCAATACGTGGCAAGGCAGAGCGATAGGTCAGCTGGTATCGCATCTCGAAGCGGGCCGCGACCTCTTCTATCCCGTGCTCCAGGGTCGCCCGGTCCGTCAACAACTCGGATGTATCGAACTCGATGCGCTGGAAAAACTGCCCGGCCACCTCGTCTCGATGCTGATCAGCATCGAGAATGTTCGCGCCGTGGCCGTGGAGCGTTTGCGCTAGACCTGCCACCAGTCCCCGACGGTCGGCGCAAGATACCAAGAGAATGGCTCGGGTACTGACGTCATTGCCCATAGCGCCTTCTTATGCTGGCTTCTAGGCTGATGAGCAAGTCCATCCCCGGTATCTTAAGCGCAAACCACCCCCGCCGATCCCGGTCGCTGCGACCACCTCGCTGCGCTTCCGGTGCTCAAAAACCGCAAGGTTTCCTCCGAGCCGGTTCTCGCAAGGCGGCCGCAGCAACCGGGCTTGACGGGGGTCCTAGCCCTTAAAGCTCTGGCGATGTGAGCAAGTCTCAATGCGCTCAACCTCGGCAGGGGCGCTGGCACTGCCTTCGTTGAGTGACGGGTTTCAGAGTAACGTACCAGCGTGGCCGGACGCCCACATCCGGACCAGGAGATCTGCCGGCGCGCCTCTTCGCGCGCGGCTCGGTCTACAGTTCCGAGTTCAGGCGCCGTTCACGGGTCGAAATGGAGCGGCGAAAAAACCGAGCGAGGTCGACGACGCAAGTGCTGTGCTGGATCAGCATAGGAGCACTCATGTGTGCCGCATGCGCACCCCCTGTCCCGGTCGAGGACGAGCCTATCAACGGCTCCGACGTTGGAGATAAGCCCGCTCCCACCAAGCCGAGCAAGCCGACACCGTCGGGGTCGAATTCAGTTACTCCTACGCCCAAACCCAGTGGCACGGCTCAAACACCGTCACCCGACGAGCCGTCGATCCCGGTGCCAGTCGACCACGTGCCAGACATTGATCCGGCCTACCCGGGCATCGACGTAGCGCTACCGGGGGCGACTGCGCCAGCGGGTTGTTTCGACGGTTGGAACGCCGAAAACAGCGCATTGTCTCTCGAGCTGGACCCCCAGGTGTTTGCCGTAAGGCTACACGTCGAGAATGGTGTCATCCACGCCAATGGGGCGGCGTGCGAAGCAGACGCACAACCCCTGCAAGCGGAAAGCGTCAAGTCTTTATCGGTTAAAGGGGGCGCTGAAGCAAACCTAGTCATTCTAGACTTCGCCATCGAGT
This sequence comes from uncultured Polyangiaceae bacterium, assembly GCA_964577325.1. GTDB lineage: Bacteria > Myxococcota_A > Polyangia > Polyangiales > Polyangiaceae > SZUA-265. Next base: position 6 of record CAZNZA010000144.1, on the reverse strand, counting down.
CCTTCG
>CAZNZA010000143.1:0-12729 GCA_964577325.1 uncultured Polyangiaceae bacterium | reverse complement strand
GCGCGCTGGTTTGCTCGTGATCCCTCGCTTCTCCCTTCCGCTTGATGACGGCCCACACGTGTGAAAAATACTCACACTCTGCGCCCCGATGTGTTGCTTCCTTGCGTCACTGTGCCCGTGCGTAACATCTCGAAATTAACGGGGTTTCAGCCACAGCGGAAGCTCCCTCGGGCAGACGAGCCGGATCCCTTTAGTTTGCCACTTATGCCTTTACGCCCAGCGTCTGCTGCCACAAACCCCCCGCGCTTCGCTTTCGGAACCCCATGACTACCTTTCCCCGCTTGAACCACCTTTCCCTGCCGAACACGCACGTTGCCACGCGTCCGGTGGTGGAGCGTCTGGGCATCCTCAACGACTACGTGCGCATCCCGTACGCCAATGGCTCGTCGTTTGCCTCCCAGTTCCTCTACCGCGAGTTTCGCCGGCGTGGGGCCGAGGTCACGGTAGTGGGGCCGCGCGATCCTAAGATGAGCGAGTCGCAGCTTCCGCCGCAGCACATCTGCTTTTCCTCATTACCGCTGCGCAACCACCCTGGTGTGTATCTGCCGATGCCGAACCGGGAAGCGCTGCGTTCGCTGGTGGCGGCGGACCTGGATCTGGTGGTCGCTCAGACCGGCTCGGCCCTGCTCAACGCCGGGCTGTGGTTGCGACGCAATCACCGCGTGCCCTTGGTGTGCGTCAACACCATTCACTTGCCGAGCGTTTACGATGTGTTGTTGCCGGAGCGTTTACACCGCAATGCCATCTCCCACGAGCTGTTTCAAAAGCGGGTCGTGCCGTGGGTCGAGCGCAGCACCGTCGACATTTACAACGGGTCAGATGCCTTGGTGGTGCTCTCCGAAGGGCTGAAGAGCTATTGGCGTGAACGAGGGGTCCGGGTACCCATCGCCGTCATCCCGCGCAGTGTCGAACCTACCATCTTCGATCAGCAGCCGGAGCTCGATCCGTATCCGGCTTGGGCGGCTCGAGGCGAACGGTTGCTGTGCGTGTGTCGTCATACCCGCGAGAAGAACGTGCTGCGGCTGATCGAGATCTTCGCGAAACACGTATTGCCCGAGCGGCCTTTGGCTACGCTCACGCTCGTAGGCGATGGCCCGGACCATGACTTGTTCAAGGCACATGCCAAGAAGCTCAAAGTCTACGACCGCTGCTTGTTTCCGGGTGAGGTGAGTCTGCAAGACACGCCCGCCTGGTATCGGTACGCTGACGTGTTCGTCTACACGTCACTGTCGGAGACTTACGGTCAGGTGGTGAGCGAGGCCTTGTGGTGCGGCTTGCCGGTCGTGGCTTTCGTCGATGACAAGGGAGTATCGGACCAAGTCATCCACGATTCCGACGGCTTTCTCGTCGACCCCACCCGTCCGGCGAGCGACCGCGAGTTTGCGTCCCGGGTCTGCCAGCTCTTGGCTGACCCAGCGTTGCGCGCCGGCTTTTCACGCCGCGCGGAGAACAAGGCGCGCAAGCGCTCCGATCCGGAAGTCTGCGTGCGCGCCTACGAACAGGTCTTTGCCGACGCTCAACGGACTTGTCCGGACACCTTGAAGCGCAGTTCGCTGGTTGAGCGCGCGGCGCCAGTGATGAGCTGGGCAGCCCTGCACACGTTGCTCGCCGGCTTGGGGTGCGTGCGTCCGCCCGCCATCGTCAATCGCCACGGGCGTCAACAACCGGATTGGGATCTGACGGGTATTGGCGTCGGTCCGGGGGCGGGCAGCCCCGGGCGCTTGCGGCTCGTGAGCTGAGCGAAACGACCGTGTCCGTCGCGGCGGTTACGACGACGACACATTCCGGAAAGATGGCTTCCGTAACCTCCACCGAACGGGCCGACACGATGCTACGGCGCTTGCAGGATCTTTCATTCTGAAGTCGGCCCGCTCGAGAGTCTTATGGCCATTCGTGTCGCTCTGCATCATCAAACGACCTACCGCTATGCCCACCCCGTAGCGCTCGGACCGCAAACGGTGCGGTTACGGCCGGCGCCCCACAATCGCACGCCGATCCATCACTATTCGCTCGAGGTTGCGCCGAGCGAACACTTCATCAATTGGCAGCAGGATCCTCACGGCAACTACCTGGCTCGCCTCGTCTTTCCGAAGCCGACGACGTTGCTCCGCGTCGACGTCGATCTGGTCGCCGATCTGGAGGCGTACAGCCCGTTCGACTTCTTTCTCGACCCGGATGCGAGCGACTATCCGTTCCGCTACAGCGAGGGGTTGGGGGAGGAGTTGCGTCCTTATCTCGAGTGCGAGCGTCCGACGCCGTTGCTCGCGAAGTTCATTGAACGTATCGACAAGACCAAGCGCAACACCGTCGACTTTCTCGTCGACGTCAATCGCGCCGTGCATCAGCAGGTCGAGTACATCATCCGCATGGAGCCCGGCGTGCAAACGCCGGAGGAGACGTTGGAGCGTGGCCGCGGCTCGTGCCGTGACTCGGCATGGCTGATGGTGCAAACGCTGCGCCATCTTGGACTCGCCGCACGTTTCGTGTCCGGATATCTCATCCAGCTGGTGGCCGATCAGAAACCCGTCGACGGCCCAGCGGGTCCGACCTCGGACTTCACGGATCTCCACGCGTGGTGCGAGGTGTTCATCGCAGGCGCCGGTTGGGTGGGGCTCGATCCCACGTCCGGCCTGTTCGCGGCGGAAGGTCACATTCCCCTAGCCTGTTCACCCAAGCCCGGATCAGCAGCGCCGATCGAAGGCTTGCTCGAGGAGGTGGAGACGGAGTTTTCTTTCGACATGTCCGTCGTGCGCGTCGTTGACCGGCCGCGAGTCACGAAGCCGTACTCAGAGGAGCAGTGGGAAGCGATCCTCGAGCTGGGCGACAGGGTCGATCGACAGCTTCATGAACAGGACGTGCGCCTGAGCAGTGGTGGCGAGCCGACGTTCGTCAGCAGTGAAGTTCCCGATGCGCCCGAGTGGAACACGTCGGCACTCGGCGGCACCAAGGAAGCCATGGGTGACCGCTTGATGCGGCGGCTGTGGCCCATGTGGGCCGAAGGCGGACTGCTGCACCACGGGCAGGGCAAGTGGTATCCGGGTGAACAGTTGCCGCGCTGGGCTATCAGCTGTTACTCCCGAACAGACGGTGTGGCGTTGTGGAAAGAGCCGGCATTGCTCGCTCGCAACGACATCGAGTACGGGCATACCAATCAAGACGCAGAAGCCTTCGCGCGCCGCTTGATCCACAACTTGTCGCTCGAGCGGCATGGGTTGATGCCCGCGTACGAAGACGTATGGTACTACTTGTGGCGGGAGAAGCGCCTCCCCAGCAACGTGGTTCCCCTCGACTCGCGGCTGGACGATCCCGTTGAGCGCGAGCGGTTGACCAAAGTCTTTACGCAAGGGCTCGAACAGGTCGTTGGCTGGGTGCTGCCTTTGAGCTACCAAGACAGGTGGCAAAGTGGAGACTGGTTTTTGCGAGCTCAGACGTGCTTGCTGTTACCCGGCGATTCGCCGATGGGCTTCCGCTTGCCCCTAGATTCCTTGCCCTGGACGAGCAGCGTCGACATCGACGTCGAGGAGCCAGATCCGTCGGTCGCCCATCTACCGCTGACGCCTCAGTTCGCGTTCCCTCTGAAGCGCCCGGCGCCAAGCAGTGCCGCTCCAACGTTGCAGCATCGAGTTGCCCGCAACGTGGACGGCGAGCGTTTACGAGCTCACGCTGACGAGATTGGCAAGACGCCGGCCGACTCGAGCGGCACGGCGAGCGGCACCGTGGCCGATCCGTTCGTGCCTCCCGAGTACCCGGAGTCGGCGGCGGGCATCGTGCGTACGGCGCTGTGCGTCGAGCCGCGTGGCGGTTGTTTGCGCGTATTCCTTCCGCCGCTGACCACGCTCGACGCCTTCGTGGAGCTGATTGCTGCCATCGAGTTCACGGCGCACGAGCTTCAACTTCCGGTGCAGCTCGAGGGCTATCATCCGCCAAAGGATGAGCGTTTGCGAGAATTCAAGGTGACTCCCGATCCAGGCGTCATCGAGGTGAACGTCCCGCCGACGACGACGTGGCGTCAGGCCGTAGAGCAGACGTGTGGCCTGTACGAGGCCGCGTATCAAGAGAAGCTCGTGGCCGAGAAGTTCGAGCTCGATGGCGCTCACATCGGCTCGGGCGGCGGCAACCATGTGGTGCTCGGTGGCCTGACGCCGAACGACAGTCCGTTCTTACGCCGTCCCCACGTGCTGGGCAGCTTGCTGCGCTTTTGGCTGAACCATCCCTCGCTGTCCTACCTGTTCTCGGGTCGCTTCATCGGGCCTACCTCGCAAGCACCTCGTATCGACGAGGCGCGCAGCGATTCCGTTTACGAGCTCGAGTTGGCTCTGCAACAGTTGCCCAAAGGTGAACAACAGGTGCCACCGTGGTTGGTGGATCGAGTGCTGCGCCACATTTTGGTCGACGCCACGGGCAATACCCATCGCACCGAGATTTGTATCGACAAGCTGTTTTCGCCCGATGGTCCGACGGGGCGCCTGGGGTTGATCGAGATGCGCGCGTTCGAAATGCCCCCTCACGCACGGATGAGCTGCGCTCAGCAGCTGTTGGTGCGGGCGTTGTTGGCCTCCTTTTGGAGCGCGCCTTACGAAGCGGAAGTCGTGAAGTGGGGAACCGCCCTGCGCGATCAGTTCATGCTGCCGTTCTACGTCATGCAGGACTTGGAGGGGGTGCTCCAAGAATTGCGTCAACGGGGTTACGATTTCGATCCCGCCTGGTTTGCTCCCCACTACGAGTTCCGCTTTCCGGTATTCGGTGAGATACGGCTGGATACGGTACGCCTAGAGGTGCGTGGTGCGCTCGAGCCATGGCCCGTGTTGGGCGAAGAAGCGGCTCCGGGCGGTCAAACGCGTTACGTCGACTCGTCCATCGAGCGCCTTCAAGTGCGCGTCGAGGGCATGCTCGAGGAGCGCTACAAGGTGGTGTGCAACGGCTATGAGGTGCCCGTGCGACCCACCGCCACGAATGGGCAATTCGTCGGCGGTATCCGCTATCGAGCGTGGCAGCCGCCATCTTGCTTACACCCCAATATTGGCGTGGACGGACCGCTGCGCATCGACGTGTACGATACGTGGTCAGAGCGTTCGCTTGCCGGGTGCACCTATCACGTCGTGCATCCCGGCGGACGAGCCAGTGAGGTGCGGCCCGTCAACGCGGTGGCTGCAGAAAGTCGTCGACTGGCGCGCTTCGAGCGGCGTGGGCACCAGAGCGGTACGTATTCGCCGCGGCGCGTGCCGCCGCATCCTCACTTTCCCCATACGCTCGACTTGCGTTGGGCGCACGTGACGGGAGCCGACCGAGGCTGACGCAGCTCGCTACTCGGTTCGTCGCCGCACGCCCCCATGGGGGTTGCGGTGGCATCTGGAAAAGGTCACAGTGGCTGCCTTCGTTGGTGGGGGCCGCGTCGGCTCTTTAGAAATGTGCAGCCTATGGGTTCTGTAACGGTCGTTCCCGCTTCTCCCTCTCGTGTTAGCGACTTGCTAGCAGGGGGCATGCGCGAGGCGAACGCTTACAACGAAGTGTTCGCTTCGGACGGCAGCACGCGGGAACCCTACCGTACGCTGTTGTCGGTGCTCGACGAAGGCGGCCAAGCTGAGCTGCAGCCGCTGCGCGCTTCGGTGCGACGGCGCATCAACGAGCAAGAGGTCACCTTCAACATTTTGGGCGTACCAGAAGGCACGGAGCGACCGTGGCTGTTGGATCCGTTGCCCGTTGTCATTGCGGAAGCTGAGTGGACAGCCTTGGCGCGCGGATTGGCTCAACGCGCACGGCTCGTGTCCTTGATTTACGCCGATCTGTACGGGGCACAGCGACTTTTACGGGCGCGGGTCATTCCCCCAGAGTTGATATTTGCGCATCCGGAATATGCCCGACCCTGCGTGGGCTGGACGCCCTTGGGAGGGCAACACATCCGCCTCTTCGCCGCCGACTGCGCTCGTGCCAAAGACGGCAACTTTTATGTCTTCTCGGACCGCACGGCCGCGCCGGCGGGTTCAGGCTATTCTTTGGAGAATCGCTTGGTTTTGGGGCGCTCGATGTCGAAGGCGTTCAACGCGTGTCGGGTTGAACGCGTCCGTCAGTTTTTCGATGCCGTACGGGAATCGGTACGCGAGGTGGCTCCTGCGGGAATCGGTGAGCCACGGGTCGTCTTACTCAGCCCCGGTGCTCGCGACGAGAGCTCGTTCGAGCACGCTTACCTGGCTCGGTATCTGGGCTACGAGCTCGTAGAGGGGCGTGATCTCACCGTACGTGACGATGTCGTTTACCTGAAGACGTTAGGTGGACTGCAGCGAGTGGACGTCGTGCTTCGTCGCCTTCACGACTCGCTGTGTGATCCGTTGACGTTGCGGGAAGTGTCGCATCTGGGCGTGCCAGGATTGGTGCGCGCCGCGGCCGCAGGCAACGTTGGGCTTGTCAATCCCTTGGGTTCCGCCGTACTCGAATCGCCGGCCATCAAGGCCTACCTGCCCCAGGCAGCCGAGTATCTTCTGGGGGAATCGTTGCAATTGCCGTCCGTCGAAACGCTTTGGTGCGGAGAGCGCACCAGCCTGCAGCGGGTCGTTGCGCAACCGGATGCCTTCGTCATCAAGCCAACCTATGAAGATCGACACGGCGCACCGCAGCGACCGGCGCTGATGGACCGGGCCGCCAAGAAGGCCCTGCTCGAGCGCATCACCGCAGCCCCCGGTAGGTTCGTGGCTGAGCGCTGGCCACAGCCGAGCATCGTGCCGATGTTGGAAGGCGAGCAGGTGAGCTATGGCACGTTGTCCATCCGCGCCTTCTTGTGCCGAGCCAAAGACCAGTACGAAGTGATGCCCGGCGGCTTGGCGCGCGTGAACGGATCTCCGGATGGCATCTTCATGGACATCCAGAGTGAACGCGCGAGCAAGGACGTCTGGGTCACCTCGTCTTGTCGCGAAAAGACGCTGGTGCCTCCCGCCATGCCCGATGCTCGCGTTCACTTGAGGCGGGGTGGAGTCGATCTGCCGAGTCGCTTGCTCGACGATCTCTACTGGCTCGGACGCTACGTGGAGCGTGCCGACATGTCGGCACGCTTGCTGCGGGCAGCGTTCGATCGCATCGGCTCCGAGGGGGGGCAGGGCCAAGAGGCCAATCTCAGCGCCGTGATGCTGGCTTTGAGACAACAGGAAGTCGTCGCCAAAGGTTCAGGTTCCCTCGACGCCGCAGCCATGCTGTCGCTCTTGTTGGGCGGCCTGCTCGACACGACACAGCCGAACAGCCTGTACAGCGTGTTTCAGCGCATTCGTCAACTGACGCTCGGTGTACGCAGTCGCCTATCCCGCGATGCCTGGCACGTCTTGCGGCGCGGGGTGCTCGCGTTTCAGGCGTTCCCCAGTGACGAGCGGTCACCGGCGGGCGCCACCGAGTTGCTGAACGAGTCACTCACCAACTTGGCGGCCATCAGTGGCACGATTTTAGAGAACATGGTGCGGGGGCACGCGTGGCTTTTCTTGGACATGGGGCGGCGCGTCGAACGTGGCAATCAGACGCTTTCAGCCGTGCGGGCTCTGCTTCCGGCGGGGGCAGAGCGAAGCCACATGGAGACGTTGCTCGAAGTCGCCGACAGCCTACTTACCTACCGCGCGCGCTACTTGAGCAGCCTGCAAGTGGGACCCGTCGTCGACTTGGTTTTGACGGACGAAACCAACCCGCGTTCGTTGGTGTTTCAGGTCAATGCCCTGTGTGAGCACATTCGAAAGCTTCCACGCCTCGACGACGTGGTGCGGTCGCGTGCCGAGCGGCGCATCATCGAACTACAAAGCAACTTGATGACGGTCGACATTCTTACGGCTTGCGCCGGGCAGGGCGTAGGCTTACGCCAATTGCTCGACGATTGCGGCGTGCTGCTGTGGCAGGTTTCAGACGACGTCAGTCACACCTGGTTTTCCCACGCTACAGCCCCTCACGCCCTGGCGGCCCCGGGTTGGATCAACGAGGAGCTCGAGGCCCAATGACCACCTACGTCATTCAACACACCACGCGTTACGAATACGACGTGCCGGTGGTGCACGCCCATCACCTGGCATGTTTGCGACCCCGCGAGCTTGCGCATCAGTCCGTGAGAGGTGCGAGTCTGGACATCACTCCGGCGCCAAGACGTATAGCCACCGAGCTCGACTACTTTGGCAATGCAACGGACTCGATTGAGGTGCTCAGCCCCCACGACAACTTTTGCATCACCGCGCTGAGCACCGTGGATACGCGTGCGAATCCGCTGAGTGAACGCCCTCCGCTGGGCGTCATCGGTTGGGAAGAAGCGGGCGCGCGCTTCGACGACTTGGACGTCGACTTGAGGGATGCCGAGCTGCGCTTCGACTCACCTTTGGTGCGCGCCCACGGCATGCTGCGGGACTATGCCTTAGGGGTGTTCTTGCCGGGGCGCGACTTGGTGGAAAGCGTCATGGAGCTAAACCGGCGTATCTACGAAGACTTCAAGTACGAACCTGCTGCAACAGACGTCAGTACGCCGCTTGGGCAGGTGATGCGCCAACGCCGGGGCGTGTGCCAAGACTTCGCCCACGTAGCTATTGGTTGCTTACGCAGCATGGGTTTGGCAGCCCGCTACGTCTCCGGTTATCTCGAGACCGTCCCCCCGGAGGGCAAGCCTCGCTTGGTCGGGGCGGACGCCTCCCACGCTTGGGCTTCTGCTTTCGTCCCCGGCTGTGGCTGGCTCGACTTCGACCCCACGAACGCCGTTCTGCCGAGCGACCGGCACATCACGCTGGCCTGGGGCAGGGATTTCAGCGACGTCAGCCCTCTGAAGGGAGTGGTGCTGGGCGGGGGTGCACATCGGTTGAGCATTGCAGTCGACGTCGAGCCGCGCCGCTCTGCCTCTGTAGCGCCGGCGCGGGATACGACCCCATCGCCCGCTCCTCGCGGTACGTGAACACGCGGATGCGGCTGTCCATCTGGTACGGTCCATCTGGTACGGCCGCATCCGGCTAGCGATAGCTGCTTACAGCTGGACCATGGCCACGGGCGGCGGAGCCGAGCCCAGGGGGAACAGACGCGCAACGACTTCGGACAGCGTCTTGACGGTCTCGGGCGTCATACCCGTCGTGGGATGAGGCCAAATGAAGTTGTGAGCCTGCATTTGGTTGCACGAAAAGGAAATCAGGACGTCATTGGGCGGAGCTCCTGGCGTTGCGGAAAAGCTCAAACCCATTTCTGCATACAGGCAGTTGGCGTGCTGAGGCTGGAAGCTATCCTCTTCCCCCAACAGCTCCGCCAGCTCTTCCTTCAGCTTGACGTCGACCACCGGAGCTTGTTCGAGGATGCGGAACCCGTGAAAACGCGGGCCATCTTGAGGGGGCGTAGCCGTACCACCGGGCAAGCCAGGGATGAGCCCCGGCGGAATGAGCCCCGGCGGAAGCATCTGTTGCAGGGCTGGTGCTGCCTGCTGGGCCCATTGCAAGATCTGAGGAGGGAGACCCTGGATGCCAGGAGCTGCGGCCGCGGCTGGTGGCTCGTAGTTCTGGAGGCGGAAGGCCACGACGTTCGAGTGCTTGAGCGTATCGAACGGAGCAGCGGGAGTGGAGGCGCACGCCGCGGCGCTCGCGGTGACCAAGGAGAGCAGAAGGAACCGTTTCATTATTGAACGGTTAACACTTTTTCCCGAGCGTCAAAAGCAAAGCTTGCGTCGGCTGTCGCGCTCCGGATCACCGTTTGCCGTTTTCCATTATATGTGAACCGTCGATCGACGGTGACGAGGGGCCGCCGCGGCCCTCACGGGCTGCTGGAGGAGCTAGACATGACTTGGTCGAGCAGCTGCGCGGTGCCGGGCGAAATCAGGGAAAGGCGGGGGCTACGGCGGTTGCGAAACCGGAATTGTCCGCTCTGCCAGGTGCGCAAGGCGTCCAGGCTGTCGGCACTGTCCGCGCTGTCGGAGTTGCCGCCCTCGACCGAGGTCACGCGGCCCTGAGATATCTGGATACTGAAGCACTGTTGCTCGTTGCCCACGCTCAACACGCCGCTGTAGCAACGGTGGCTCACGAGCTTCAGCAGCTGGTCCACGCTTACCGTCCCCAGCTCACCACTGAAGTCGAAGCCTGACTCGGGAGGCGGCTCGTAGTCGTCCGGCACGACGAGGCGTTGGCCGAGGTCCACCAACAGATTCTGGCGCTCTTCGATGGCGTCCCGCAGGTGCACGAGCGTGGAGAACAGCGAGACGTTCGTACCCACCAAAGGCTGACTGGAAACCGCCTCGCCGGCCAGTTTCAGATGGCCCCCCTCATGCGGCACCTCAATCGTAAAGCGTGATCCGTAGGCAAAGCGAGTGGTGGTCTGCAACGTGAGTTGTTCGATACCGAGCCCCAGTAGGGTCGCAGTCTTGACGCCGGAACCGTCTTCGGCGCGCACGTTGACGATGGCGGGATCATCGAGGCGCACGTGGCCGTGCCGCACTAACTCTTCGCGCACCGCGTGCCGCACCAAATTGGCGGCAGCTGGTTGGATGGTCTCCAACGGCAAGAACTCGAACGCTATGCCCACTACGCGTGCGCCAAATTTACGGTCATCCTGACGTAATACGCGGGCAACTCGAGCCAGACTGCGCATTTGCGCCTGGTGGTCCAGGCTCTCGAGCTCCAGCATCGCGACGTCACCGGGACCACCGAACAGATCCCCGGTTGTCACGAACAACCCAGTCGCGGCTAAGTCACCGCTGCGCACGATGGGTTCGGAATCCCACCCCGCAACGCGGAGCCAGAAGTTCGTCGATACTCTCCCTCCACGGCGGCCGTTGCGGGTGGGGGCGTGGAAGTCCGGCGGTAGGTCGTTGTTTTCAAACATGACACTGGTGTGAACGTCGGCCGATCGAGCACCTTGAAAGGAAGGCGCAAGATTGTCGTTCACATCCGGTACACCGGCCTAAGCTTAAGACGTTTGAGCCATTATCTTGCTGGACCGTCGGTCGTGGGTTGCTAGCCGTCCGCGCAAGGGAACCTTTTGGCCGCACAGTCCGCAGGCCGCGCCGTCGTCCGGCCGGGCATTGGTGCTCGGCACGGTTTGCTGTAGGGTCCGCGCGCTCATGTCGCGTCCGTCTAGCCCTCAGGTACTCGTCGTCGGTGGTGGAGCCATAGGCGGCGTGACCGCCGCTCACCTCAAGGCGGCGGGCGTAGAGGTCACCTCGCTCGTGACCAATCCAGCCACCAGGAAAGCATTGCTTTCCCATGGCTATCGCTTGCGTGGCCATACCCCGTTGCGAGTCGTCGAAGGGCCGGCCGTGCTCGGCAACGCCAGTGAAGGGAACCACGCGTGGTTCGACTACGCTCTGCTCGCCGTGCAGCCACCGGTAGTGGAGGCTGCGGCTGCGGAGATAGCCCCTTTGCTCAAGCCGGAAGCGCGGGTCATGTGTTTTCAAAATGGCTTGTGCGAGGAAAGAGTCGCGCGCGTCGTCGGTGAGCAACGCGTGCTTGGCGGCATCGTGGCCTGGGGCGCTTCGATGCCCGAGCCGGGGGTATTCGACCGCACGTCGGAAGGGGGGTTCACCGTCGGCCGTTTGCGCGGTCCGATCGACGAGCCAACCCGCCGCCTGGGGGAGATCCTGGGCGCCGTCGGACCCGTGACGTATACGGACAATCTGCTGGGGGCCCGTTTCAGCAAATTAGCGATCAATTGCGCCGTTTCCACCCTCGGCACCCTGGGGGGAACGCACGTGGGCGGGCTGCTACGGCATGCATTCGTCAGGCGCCTCGCTTTGGAAATCATCACCGAGGCGTGTCGCGTGGCCGATGCCCTGGAGATACAGCTCGAGAAGCTGGCCACGACGGTGGACGTGCGCTGGTTTGCGTTGCGTCCTAGCCAGGCGCGAGGGAGCGCCAACCCGGCCGTCTTCGCCAAGCATGCGCTCGTCTACGCCATCGGTCGCCGCTATCGCCGCATGCGCTCGTCGATGTTGCAGGCCATCGAGCGCGGCCGTCCACCGGCGGTCGACTTTCTCAACGGCGAGCTCGTGCAGCGCGCCGAAAGACTGGCGTTGTCGGTTCCCGTCAACGCCCGCGCTCGCGAGCTGGTGTGGGAAATCGCCAACGGCGGTCGGCATTCGAGCTTCGCGACGCTACGGACCCTGTATGAGGAGACGCAACCATGACTTCAGCCAATGCTCCTGCTTTCCGATTCGCGTTTCAGTCGCGACGCCGCGCGTTGGGCGCACTCACTTGGTGCGCGCTTTCCGCGCTAGCGCTCGGGTGCAAGCGCACCCCCGAGCTACCGGTGCTGGGCGAAATTCCTGCGTTTGCTTTCACGGACCAGGCGGAGGCGCCGTTCACGCAAGAAAACATGCAGGGCCGCGTGAGTGTCGTCGCCTTCATGTTCACGCGCTGTCCCACGATCTGCCCGCGCATCACCACGACCATGCGCGAGCTTCAGAAGCGGGCGCAGGCGGCTTCATTGCCCGTTCACTGGCTCAGCTTCACGGTCGACCCAGACAACGATACGCCGGCAGTGCTGCGCGAGTACGCCAAGGAGTATGAGCTCGATCTGAGCAACTGGTCGTTGCTCACCGGCGATCACCAGCGCATCCGGGAGGTGGCCGAGCAGGGTTTCAAGATTGGCGCCGAAGGCAAAGCCGACCCGAGCGCCGCCGACTACGGGATAAGCCACGGCTCCCACCTCGTGCTCGTCGACCAACAGGGACGCATCCGCGGCTACTACCGCACCATGGATGGCGATGCCCAGAACCGCCTGCTGCAGGACGTAGAGCGCTTGCTGCCCTGACGC
>CAZNZA010000142.1:7000-12785 GCA_964577325.1 uncultured Polyangiaceae bacterium | reverse complement strand
GTCGCCCAGCGCAACATGGCACCGCAAGCAAGCGTGCGGGTGTCGCTGTATTTGCCTTTCCCGATTACCTTCGCCATTGCCGCCTCGAGCCCGTCCGGCCGTTCCAACCTATCAGGTTGCCGCGACTGCTGCCATACCCAAGCGGGATCGGGTCCGGTCAGGTTGAGATGGCCTAGCTCTAATGGCGGCAAGAAAACACTTCTGCCGACACGGGAAACATCTCTGCTGGATAGCAGGGCGTCAAATCATGGAGTCATAGGGCCGCAACCGCGCATTTAAAGAGGCGCGCTTTGTGCCAGAAGCGCGGAGCCTCGAGCTAACGTGGCAAAGTGGACGCGGGCTTTCACGTCTCACCAAAAGCAAGCGCGACTCGCAGCAACGACGGACCGGACCTATGATGCGCAAGACACAACCTCGACTAACCTCCCTTTCCCTCGTACTTGTCAGCAGCATCGTAGTGGCGGCATGCGCCGCGGAGGATAGCTCGCCAGGGGGGGAGCCATCAGCTCCCGGAGCCACGGTGCCACCCGGCGGCGTAGTGCCTACCGGTGGCGTAGTGCCACCCGGTGGCGTGGTGCCACCCGGCGGCGTGGTGCCACCCGGCGGAGTAGTGCCTACCGGTGGCGGGATGACGGGCCCCGGGACGCCGTCAGGGATGACCGGCGCAGATGTTACCGAGCCTGGCCCCGCAGACACTGGATCTGGGGATACGGAAACTGGGGCGACAGGCCCAGTCACCGGCCCGGGCTCTGACGTGGGCAGTCCCAGCACAGACAGTGGTGCAGGCACGGGGGAGCCCACGACGGACTCCATGGAGGGTTCAGATTCAACAGGCGGGACAGGCTCGACAGACGAGACTGATACCGCTGGGGGCTCGGACGACATGGAGGACGCCGGCTCCACCGTGAGCCCTCCGGGCGAGGGCTACCCGGAGTTCCCGGGTGCAGGATGTGACGCCCCTGCTGGCGAATATGGTGCCGTCGACAATGCTAAGTTGCCCAATCCGTTCCAGATGCACAACGGAGACATCATCAGCACCAAGGCGGAGTGGGAATGCAGACGGGCGCAGATCATCCATGACCTCGAAGAGTTCGAAGTGGGACCCAAGCCGCCGCCACCCCAGGTCGCGGCTTCGCTGAGCGGCAATACGTTGTCTGTGGTGGTGACGACTGACGCCGGATCCATCACGCTGACGTCAAACATCTCCGGGACGGGTTCGTGCGTAGCGATTGGAGTGGATGGGCCGTCCAGCATGATCAGCGGATGCAGGAATGTGCCGTTCAGCGCCAATCAGGTGGCTAGGCAGGGTACGACCGGTGATGCGTTCCAAAGTGACGGCTACTACCAGGTGTATCCAGAGCTTTGGGAGCCAGCGGGTGACGGCAACGCGGCCGTGGGTAACTACAGCGCTTGGTCGTGGGGCGTCAGTCGACTCATCGATGGCTTGGAGCAGGTGAAGGATGAATTGGGCATCGACATGACCAAGATCGGCGTCCACGGCTGCTCGTGGGCTGGTAAGTTGGCCTTGTGGGCCGGCGCCCTGGATGCGCGCATTGCGCTCACCGTCGCCCAGGAATCTGGGGGAGGGGGCGCCGCTGCATGGCGGATCTCCGAAGACTACGAGGACGCCACGGGCTCCTCGGTGGAAGACCTGGACAACACTGGCTGGTCCTGGTTCATAGACTGGCTGGTCGAGCCATACATCGCATCAGGCGGCGGAGGTAAGAACCCCCACCTGCTTCCTCATGACCACCACGAGCTGGTGGCGTTGATCGCACCCCGAGCGTTCATTCTACTGCCCGGTGACCCGGGTATGACGCACCTGGCTCCCCATTCCGCCTATGCTTCTTTTCAAGCGGCCAAGCAGGTTTGGAAAGCTCTGGGCGTTGAAGACCACGCGGGAATTGTTGGACACGACCAGGGCGGGTACCACTGCCAGGCGTCGCAAAGTCAGTCACAGGCGACAAATGCGTTCGTGGACCGATTTCTCAAAGGTGGCAGCGGTGCGACGCAATTCAATTCGGGCGTAGACTACAACTGGGAATCCTATGTCGATTGGGATACGCCGACGCTGCAGTAGTTGAGCGGTGGCAGATGCGGGAACTACGGGGCGTGCCTCTGGCGTGCGCTGTCTACGCCCGCCACTCGCAGGTGCTCCGAGAAAGCAGCGCCCCGAAGGCACGGTAACCCGTCGATGTCTTCGGGTGCTTCGTAATCGTGCACCACCGCTTGAGCGACGTAGGATTGCCCCGGTGGCGGATCCCACTTTTCGGTCGGAAAGCGGGCAGGAGTGCGCGGCTGGAGTACGATTGACGGCGGGGTCGGGCTAGCTTTCGCATTCCTCACCGCCGTTGTGGGTTGCAACGCAACACTCTTCCATTGCAGGGGAGGATCGGTCACTCCCGGCACTGATGGCTCCACGACCGCCACCTGCACCGCGGCCCACGCATCGCCCGGTGTGGAACTCAAACGCGATGGATCATACATGCAAAACGGAGAGGTGCCGATGTTCTCGAGCACGAGCTCGAAAGCAGCGTTTGGTCCTGGCCCTCGAACCACCGACACCCGCAGGGCGCGTTTAGGGTGACTGATGACCAACCCCACCACCCCTCGAAGCTGCTCCAACAACGGCTCGACCTGCCCCATTACTTCTATGTCCATCTGACTGAATCCGAGTCTGCCCTGCACAGCATCGTCTTCGTAAAGCAAATGCATATAGCTGCGCCCGGGGCCACCTCGCCCTGGAGCCTGAGGTGGACTCCAATTGGCGGCATGAGCACTGCGCCGCAAAGCCTTCGCCTGCTCCTCCGTCAACGCGGTGGCGAACACTCCGATGGGTGCGCCCGGCGTGTCGAGCGGCGCCCGCACGCTCTTGTACGTGGCTAGGGCAGGAGTGCCGGCAATCGTGAGACGCCGTTCGACGCGCTGAACGCCGGCGCCCATTGCTCGTCCTTCGGTCGTGTCGTATTGGATCCGCATCGTCTGCTCCTGGCTCTGGACTCCGGTGGAAGCCGGCATGGGGTTTGTTTTAGATGAACGCGCAGCATCCTGGGGCCGGTTGCAGCTCGCCTGAGCGCACAGCATTGCTGCGGCGACCAAAGTCGTACTCTGTCGCCAGCAGGGCGTGCTTGCTCGAGTCATTGCGGCGCTCATCCTTTGACGGGCTCATACCCGAAGTTCACGCCGTGAGTAGACTTCACCACCGCGCTCAAGTGTGTGCAAATCGTCCCGAAGTGCCGAGCTTTCACTGTGGTCATGTTTTGGCCCATGATCGAGTTGGGATCGATGCCGTTGGTTGCGCCGTCTCCGTTCATGCCGGTGTCCACAGCCGCTCCCGCGTACTCGTCGGGGTTGCCCAGGTGGTGCCCAAATTCGTGGGCGGCCATGGCGAGATCCGGATCGCCCAAGAAAAACAACGAATCGTTCGATCGCCCAGTACCGTCGGCGATGACCAAGGCGCCGCTGACGAACGCCGCAAGTTCGCTAAATGCTGCAGAGGCCGCCGTGGGGTAGCGACAACAGGCGGAGTCGACACTTCGGCACTCTTTGCGCTTGATGAAGAACTGCCCCGTCCAGGTGGAAGCTATGGTTGCTGACCAATCCGCGAGCTTCTTCTGGCGTGGCACCGCACTCATGTCGAAATCGGTAAATGCCTCGGGCCATTTCCCGCCGTATTGGCACACGAAGTCTGCGCCTGACTTGTAAAACCCCACTCCGAAGTGGACGCTATCGTCGAGCACGAACCCCGCCGGCAACGGTTGCCACGCGGCGCCATCCCAGAAGGTGTTGTCTTTCATCCATCGGTAGCCGGACCAAGTGAACTCTGCGTCGAGCAAGCCACCCGTGCCCGCGTCCACGGAGGTTCCCAGTTTGACGACTTGCCCCCCCCACCCCTTGACGAAGGCAATCAAGCGCGAGATCCTGAGCTCCCGCTCGCTCAGCTGCAGGCTGAAGTGCGCCCTGTCCTTACTATACTCCGCCGCAGCAAAGTTGACGACGTGCTTGACCTGCAAGGGCTTGGCGGAAAGAACGCCGTTTGCCTCGGCTGCGACGCTAGTTTCCGTTTGGTACTTGCCTGCCTTCTGCTGCGGCAACACATCGAGCACCTCGAAAGTTACCTCGTGCAACTTGCGCTCTGCCGCGAACTCCGTCGTCTGATACAGGAAGGCGTCGTTGGCCTCCTGAAACTTCAGGGTAACGGGCAGTGACTGCGACAACTCGCTGAACTCGATGTCGCACTTGGCGGCTTGAGAGCACCACGTGTGTTCCACCTTCCATACCACGCGCAGGACGCCGTCGTCAGCGTAAACTCCACTCAACCATAGGTGGTCCCCCTCGCCCCGCACCGGTGCGGGGACCCGACACTGGTTTTCCTCGTCATCGGGCGGCGGCTCGCATACGAGCTCCTCCTCGGGTGAGGCCGGCTCGCACGTGAGAGATCCGTTTGCCTCCGAAGCCTGAGCGTACTCCTCGACCAACGCCTCGTGGCGCAGCCTCAGTTGCTCGTAATGCTCCGGGTACTCCGTTTCGTAGCCCTCGAGCAACGACAGCTCCGTCTCGACCTCGTTGATGTCGTTGGCGATCTCCTCGAGTGCTCGGTTCATGGACGGCTCCTCGGCGCGGAACTCACGTTACTCTTGCCCCTCTCGGCCTCGGGGGCCACAAGGGTCAACATCCGTACGCCTCCTTCAGTGCATCTCGCGTCTTGGGACCCGCGATGCCATCGACCTTCAGCCCGCGCTCCTTTTGAAAGGCACGGATGGCGCGCGTGGTTTTGGGGCCAAACACTCCGTCAATCGGCCCAGGCCAGTAGCCAAGATTGGTGAGCCGGGCCTGAATGCCCTTAGCCGTGTGCAAGGGATCGAGTCCCCCGATGACGATCTCCCGGGTCGTGTGCTTGACGCGCAGGGTGCCCCTGGTCGCCGAAACCGGCAGTTCGAGTTCGAGCAGTCCCTCCTCGTCGGTAGTGCCTTTGAAGCCAACACCATCGATGTCCAACTGATAGGGCACCGTGCGCAGGCGTTTGCCTTTGGCGTCGTGCAAGCGCAAAGCGAACGGCCGCGCGCCGGCATCGATCTGCAGAGTGAGCTTGCTCCCACTCTCCACCCGAAACCACGTCACTTCCGCGTCCTGCTCCGGGATCCACACCTCGTCGCCGCCGCGCAACCCGTAGTCACCTCGCGCTGCTATGAGCGGCTGGTTCTTCTTGTGGTTGCGAACGGCTTCGAGCGAGAGCAGCGGACAGGCGTCAGCAACGACTTCCGGCAGCGTCTGGGCGTCGCCCACTCGGTAGTAGTGTCCCATCACCCTCGAATCGCTGTGACCGCCGTCAGCTGCCGTTGCTGCCTTCGACCACTTTCGCACTCCGCGTTAAGCGAACTTCGAACGGCGCGCTAGGGTCAATATCGTACAAGTGCACGCGCCCGAAGCGATTGGTGCGTCTCATGAACTGGGTACCGTCTGACCGCCGCACCAGCACTGGTTCGTCGGTGGCCGGCGCACCCGACGCGTGAACGACCTGCACGACCGCGCTAGATTCCACGGTGACGCGATGGTGGTGGCCGCTCGGCAGCGGCACTCCCTGCGTCAATTCACCGAATTTCGACGTCTTCTCCACGCGCGCAGTATACGGGTAACTTGCGTGCGGTAGAAGAAGCTTTTTTTTGGGACAGAGGGACGGCCCTGCTCAGCACACTTTACAGCACTTCCCGCCGCACGAGTCGTACTTGCACCGCGTGCTGTTCATTTCCGGCGATATCTACCGGGTCGAAGTCCGCGTCCAGTA
>CAZNZA010000142.1:0-6900 GCA_964577325.1 uncultured Polyangiaceae bacterium | reverse complement strand
CTGCGTCTGAACCCGCTGCGCCTGCATCTGAACCCGAGGCATCACCCAACGAGCCTCGGGCACAGGAGACAAACCTCGAAAGCCGCCCCAAGCGCCTGCCGTACGACCCGACGCAACCCATACCTGAGGGTTATGTTTACGAAAGCCGCGGCAACAAGTGGCTCTGGGTGAGTGGACTGGGTTTCTTGGCGGGCGGCTGGGTCGGGACGGGAATGGCAATAGGTTTCGGAGCAGATCCGGCGATCGGTATCCCCATCGTCGGACCTTGGCTGCCTGCCTTTCGCGGACAAGCGTTAACCCAGACCGAGGTTAAGTTCGGAAGCGTCCAGCTCATAGGCGTCGCTCTGTTAGTCACTGGACTGAGCATCCGAGAACAATTCTTGGTGAGAGAGGATCTCGTCGACGTGCGGGTTGGCCCAATGCTCGTGGAGGGCACGGGGCTCGGGGCCGGTATACATGCGGCATTTTGAGGCGCCGCCGGCAGCGATGGGCCGCCGGACTACGGGGGAGAATTTTCGCCCCTGGGCCTGACGGCTCCGGCTGGTAACGAGCAGCCCTCGGGGTCAATCATGCATATCGTATCCAAAACCAACGTCGTTCAGTGGGCGTCGATGCTTGCGCTTTCCGCGCTCACTTTCAGCTGCAGCGAATCCGAGCCAAAGGAGCCAAGCCGCCCGCAGACGGATTCCGGGGCAGCAGCAGGGTGTGAGTTGGACACCAACTTCACCTGGACGGCGAGCGAGCGTCTGATTGACCCGATTTCAGATGCCGAGCACGACCTGGTCTCGATCAAAGACCCGTCCGTCGTGTTCTACGACGACAAGTGGCACATCATCGCCACCACCGCGAATACGGAAGGCAACTGGAGCCTGGTCTATCTGAACTTCGACGACTGGGACGAAGCCAAGGATGCCGACCAGTTTTACTTGGACCAAGTTCCCGGCTTGGACGGGTACCACGCCGCGCCGCACGTGTTCTACTTTCGACCCCACAAGAAGTGGTACCTGATCTACCAATCGCAGCACCCCCAGTACTCGACGACCGACGACATCAGTCGTCCGGAAACCTGGACCGAGCCACGCAGCTTCTTCCAAGGCAAACCTGCGAGCGCCCCCGATCTTTGGATCGACTACTGGGTCATCTGTGACGATGACCAGTGCTACCTGTTCTTCACGGGCGATGATGGCGGCCTGTACCGCAGTCAAACCGATATCGAGGATTTCCCGGAGGGAATGAGCGATCCGGTCACGGTCATCAAACAAGACCGTTACGACCTGTTCGAAGGCAGTGCCACCTACAAGCTAGATGGCATGGATAAATACCTGACGTTGACCGAGGGCATCGGGGGTCCCGACGGCGCGCGCTACTACAAGGCTTGGGTCGCCGACACCCTAGACGGCAACTGGACGCCGTGGACCGATGGCTGGGATTACCCCTTCGCTGGAGCCACCAACGTCAGCTTCGATGGATCGCCGTGGACGACCGACATCAGCCACGGCGAGTTACTTCGCTCCGGCTATGACGAACGCATGACGGTGCGCCCGTGCGACATGCAACTCTTGTTTCAGGGACGCGACCCCGACGACACCCCCGAAGACTACTCGCAGCTGCCCTACGGCTTGGGGTTACTCACTCAGGGGCCGAGCGACCCGAACATTCCACCCCTCGACGCCGATCCGGTTGTGCCGCCGACGCCTAAGCCGCCGGGCAATGTCGACGCCTCGGGCAACCTGATTGCCAACTCTGGGTTCGAGGAGAGCACGGACGGCTGGGTCGTGTGGGCCGGTGAGATATCGACCACGACCGAACAAGCGCATTCCGGCGCCCAAAGCGCCGTCGTCACCAATCGCACAGACACGTGGAACGGTGCCGTATGGAACTTGTTGCGCGATGTGACCGCGGGGGAAGCATACACGGCGCTTGCGTGGGTTACCGTTTCTGCCGGCACGGAACCGGTGTCGATCAGCACCAAAGCCATGTGTGGTGCAGAGGAACGCTATGAAACCGTCGCCAGCGGCGAGGCGACGGCTGGAGAATGGCTGGAACTCCGCGGCACGTTCACGGCCCCGCTGTGCGACGATCTGCAGGAGTTCGTGATGTACATCGAGGGCCCCGCCGCGGGGGTCGACTTGTACCTCGACGACGTCATCGTCGCCCATTCCAGCGTCGATATCGACGAATTGCTCAATCCCGGCGCTGAGCTCGACGGCGGCGTCGCGAGTGACGCGGGAATCGCCTTGGACGCAAGCAGCACCGCCGACGCGAGCCTCGACGCCGGTGTGTCTGATGCTGGTGCAGATGACGGCGGCAGCGCAACGACTGCTGACGCAGGCGCCCCTGAAGCGGGCTCAGCCACGGAAGCCGATGCTTCGATGTAGAGTGGCGGGCGGACTCGACGTCCCCGCTCTTTTCATTGCCGAGCCAGCATCCGAACTACCGACTCGACATGCTGAAACAGCATCCTGATGCCATCAGCCACGGCCGGATGCGTGCGTTCGACGCGCCGACCATGCTGGATAGTCTTGTGTGGATTGCGATGGACGCTGAGTCACTCATCATGTAGCGCGCACCCTTCACGTTCGACTCGCTCGCGAAAACTCGACGGCAGCTCCTCGAGCTGAAGCAAATCGACGGACGTACCTGCCGCTCGCGCCACGGCTTCCTCTATCTCCGTGGCCTGCGCGCCGCCGACCTCCGATAGCACCAAGTCGACGTCGCTACGCTCTCCGAAGCCACCCCACACCAAGCTGCCGATGAGCCACGCGCGCCCGTGCTGTGGTAGATGCGCTCTGACTGCTTCCTCTACCGCGCCTCGTACGCGCGCGGCGTTTTGTTCGCGCTGCAGTTGTTCGCGCCGGTCTCGCTCCCGAAACGTGCGCACTGCTTCTTCGACGCTCACCGCCATGCGTCCATCATGGCCCGCTCGCGCGCAGCCACCTAGGCCGCGTTCCTGGCTTTGCCCCGCGCTCTTGACGGCGTGGGCTCGCGCGCCTGCAAGGGGGCCGTTTATCAACACCTCCGTCAGGCGTCGCTTCCCGACGCCCCTCCAAAGCGGCGGACGCCGGGAATTGGTGCTTGACGACTCATAAGCTATGGCTTATGCGTATTGGGTGACCGCAGCGGTGGCCGAGAACAAGATCTTCCAGGCGTTGGCAGACCCCAGTCGGCGAGCGATCTTCGAGTCGCTCACGCGCGGCGAAGCAGCCGTCAAAGATCTCACGTCCCGCTTCGACATCTCACAGCCTGCCGTGTCGCAGCATCTCGCCGCACTCAAGGACGCGGGCCTGGTAAACGGTCGGCGCGAGGGCCGCTGCGTGTACTACCGAGTGGAGCCGCGCGGGATGAAGCCGCTCATTGACTGGATTGCTCACTATCGCGTGTTCTGGACGGAGCACGTCGATCGCTTGGAACAACTGCTGGAGAACATGGACGAATGAAACCCGTCGACAAAACTGCTGCCTCTCAAACGGAAGCGCTCAGCTTCGAATTCGACTTGAAGCATTCTCCGCAGAAAGTGTGGCGCGCGCTGACCGAGCCCGAATTGCTCAATCAGTGGCTCCTGCCCGTGACGGGGCTCGAGCTTGCGCCGGGGGTGGCGTTTACCTTCAAAACACAACCGTTCCCGGACTGGGACGGCACGGTGAACTGCCGCATGCTCGAAATCGAACCCCATAGGAAGCTCAGCTACACCTGGGTGGTGGGCGACATGGAGCTCGATACGGTCGTGACATTCACCCTCAAACCTACTGCTTCGGGAACACATTTGTCGCTCGTGCAATCAGGATTCAAACCGCATCAGAAGCAGAACTTCGGCGGTGCGCGGTACGGCTGGAAGATGATGGGTGGCAAGCTCGTCGAGCTACTCGACGAGCTTGCGTGAAGCAGCTGTCGAACTCATCTCACCATTTACTTAGGAGTCAGTCATGAACATAGTGCTATGGATCCTTCAGGCCTTGCTGGCCGCGCATACCGCCATTGGTGCGGTGTGGAAGTTCAAAAACACCGAACAAGCGGTGCCTTCCCTGCAGGTCATTCCGCACGGGGTGTGGTTGTCGCTGAGCGTCGTCGATCTCTTGTGTAGCGTTGCACTGCTGCTTCCTGCCGTGCACAAGCCGTTCGGATTTTTGGCGCCCCTAGCTGCCACCTGGATCGTCGCCGAGATGCTGCTGTTCTCGGGTTTGCACCTGCGCTCGGGAGACTCCGACAACAGCCCGGTCGTGTATTGGATGGTTGTCGCGGCCGTCAGCGCGTTCATCGCCTACGGGCGCTTCTCACTCGCGCCCCACTGATCGGGTGTCGCAAGGTCTGGCAATGGATTCGGCAATAGCCTCTGGCAATACGGCCGATTGCGGTCGTGAACTCGCCCCAGTGGACTGGCGCACCGGGCTTTCCTCGTGACAAGCTCGCGCCCATGCCCGCCAATGTTCCTGCCCCTGTACCTGCTACCGTGTCCTCCCCTGCCCTGCACCCCGCTGACCTGCACGACCTGATCCGAGTTCAGGGCGCGCGCGAGAACAACCTCAAAGACGTCAGTGTTGCCATTCCCAAACGCCGCCTGACGGTGTTCACCGGCGTGTCGGGGTCGGGCAAGAGCTCGCTCGTGTTCGGAACCATCGCTGCCGAGTCGCAGCGTATGATCAACGAGACTTACAGCGCCTTCGTGCAAGGTTTCATGCCAACTCTGGCGCGCCCCGAAGTCGACCTCCTGTCGGGGCTGACGACGGCAATCATCGTCGACCAAGAGCGCATGGGGCAAAACTCGCGCTCGACGGTGGGTACGGCGACCGACGCCAACGCCATGCTGCGGGTGCTGTTCAGTCGTTTGGGTAGGCCCCACATCGGCTCCTCCAACGCGTTCTCCTTCAACATCCCGTCGGTGACCGCCACGGGGGAACTCACCGTCGAAAAACCGACCGGTAAGAAAACCGAGGCGCGCACCATCACCGTTACCGGCGGCATGTGTCCGCGCTGTGAAGGGATGGGGTCGATCTCCGACATCGACCTGTCGCAGTTGTATGACGACAGCAAGTCGCTCAACCAGGGCGCGCTGACCATTCCCGGTTACACCGCCGACGGGTGGTACGTGCGCATCTTTGGCGAGTCGGGCTTCGTCGACCCCGATAAACCCATCCGCAAGTACACCAAACAGGAGCTCGCCGACTTCCTCTACAAGGAGCCAACCAAGGTAAAAGTCGCTGGCGCGAACATGACCTACGAGGGTTTGATACCCCGTATCCAGAAGGCGTTCTTGTCGAAAGACTTGGACGCCATGCAGCCGCACATCCGGGCATTCGTCGAGCGAGCAGCGACGTTCACCGCCTGCCCCGACTGCAAAGGCACGCGCCTGAACGCCGCCGCGCGCTCCTCCAAGATCAAGGGCGTCAACATCGCTGATGTGTGCGCGATGCAAATCAACGAGCTCGCGGAGTGGGTGCGCGACTTGAAGGAGCCATCCGTAGCCCCGCTTTTGACAGCTCTGCAGCAAACGCTGGATTCATTCGTCGAGATAGGGCTTGGCTACCTCAGTCTGGACCGCCCGTCCGGCACCCTTTCGGGCGGTGAGGCCCAGCGCACGAAGATGATCCGGCACCTTGGTTCGTCACTGACCGACATCACGTACGTCTTCGACGAGCCGACGGTGGGCCTGCATCCTCACGACATCCAGCGCATGAACCACCTTCTGCTACGGTTGCGTGACAAGGGGAATACCGTGCTGGTCGTCGAACACAAGCCAGAGACGATCGCTATCGCCGACCACGTCGTCGACCTCGGCCCGGGCGCAGGCAGCGCAGGGGGTGAAATAGTCTTCGAAGGTACCGTCGAGGGACTGCGCGAGAGCGGTACGCTGACTGGTCGTCACTTGAGTGACCGCGCCAAACTCAAGCCGACGGTGCGCAAGCCGTCGGCGGTGATGCAGGTGCGCAAGGCCAATCACCACAACCTGCAAAATGTCGACGTCGATATTCCCCTCGGCGTACTGGTAGTGGTCACGGGCGTGGCTGGCTCGGGTAAGAGTTCGTTGATCCACGGCTCAGTGGCGAAGCGCGAGGGCGTCGTGGCCGTCGACCAAGCGGCGATCCGTGGCTCGCGACGCAGTAACCCGGCAACGTACACGGGGCTTCTGGAACCGATCCGCAAGGCTTTTGCCAAAGCCAACGGCGTCAAACCCGCTCTGTTCAGCGCTAACTCTGAAGGCGCGTGCCCGACCTGCAACGGCGCGGGGGTGATTTACACCGACCTCGCCATGATGGCCGGCGTCAGCACCACCTGCGAAGAGTGCGAGGGCCGCCGCTTTCAGGCGTCGGTATTGAACTACCGGCTGGGCAAGCTCAACATCGCGGAAGTGCTCGACTTGCCCGTCCAAGACGCCGTCAGCTTCTTCGCAGCCGGTGAGGCGCGTACGCCCGCCGCCCATACCATTCTGCAGCGCTTGGCCGACGTGGGGCTTGGCTACCTCCGCCTCGGGCAGCCCCTGACGACCCTATCGGGCGGTGAGCGCCAGCGCCTGAAGCTGGCGACTCACATGGGCGCCGAAGGCGGGGTATACGTGCTGGATGAACCCACCACTGGTTTGCACTTGGCCGACCTCGAACAGCTCCTTCAGCTCTTGGACCGCCTGGTCGACGCGGGCAAGTCGGTCATCGTCATCGAACACCATCAAGCGGTGATGGCCCACGCCGATTGGATCATCGATCTCGGGCCGGGCGCCGGTCATGACGGTGGACGCATCGTGTTCGAGGGCACCCCGGCAGAGCTGGTTGCGGCCAAGGCGACGCTCACCGGCCAGCACTTGGCGGCGTTCATCGGTGTCAGCACGCATGCTGCACCTGCAACCGGTTCTGAACCATCCCGCCCGCGCGCTCGACGCACGCAAGGGAAGTGACCACCTCAACCCTACGT
>CAZNZA010000141.1:0-12838 GCA_964577325.1 uncultured Polyangiaceae bacterium | reverse complement strand
TCAGATTCGCGGCGCGGGACCCGCTCGTTTGAGCTCGTTTGGGACCCCGCAGCGGAGGACCCGTGGCGGCCGAGAGCGGCGGGCGTCCTCTCTAGTTCGAGATGAGCACAGTGCTCAGCTCAGCACGCGGCCGCAGAGCTCCCCGGCCCTCGCCCCAGTCTAGAGCCCGGGCCTACGTCCCCCCTTAAAGGGTAGGCGCGCGTTCCTATGCACCGCAACTCTCGCTGCCCAAGGACGTTTGGCTGGTTGCCTCCCCAGTGAGTTCTGTCGCGCGATAGAGTTCCGGCTCGAGACCTGCCTGCTGCCCCCTTTGAGCGCTGCTCCCTCGGCACCCGACAAGCTCGCGCCACCCACGGCTGCGGCCCAAACTGCCGCGGCCCGCGACTCCCGCCCGTCGTCGCCAGAGGGCGAATCCCGCCAAAGCCTTCCGAGTTCACACACGGTCGCAAAACTGGGCACACCGCTTGAAGTGCACGTCTTCAGCAAGAGTACGCCAGAGTACTTATACTAGGTACTGACAAACCACACACCCAGCTGAAATCAAGACCGGTCAAGAAATGCGGCGTACTAAAAGTATTGTGCCGTACTCATGGTGCGTTAGTGTTATGCTAATGCCGACAAAGCCAAAGCATACAGCGCCCAAGCTTGCTAGCGAGCCACGACGCGCACGCCGAGGCAAGTACGACCGAGCAGCGACGGGGGCCGAGCGACACCAGGAACAGAGATTGCGGATCATGGACGCAATCGTTTCACTCAGTGTAGCCGCTGCAGTCGGAAGCCTGCCATCGGTCTCGGACGTGACGACCGCCGCCGGTGTCGGCCGAAGCACCTTCTATGAACATTTCGACGGCGTGGCGGAAGCCGTCGCCGCAGCGGTAGCAAGCGAGGCGCGGGGTTTGGTGACGGCGGTGCTCGATGACCAGGCCTGGCCACGCACGCCGGGTGACTACGCCGCGCAGGTCGCGCAGGGTTGGTTGACGTGGTGCAGGCAACATCCTCAGCGCTTCCAGCTGCTCGCTCGGTTCGGTCCAGAGGTGCTCAACCGCGCGCTGCTCCGGACGTGTCAGCGGGCTCATCGGGTGTTCTACGCGGCGGGTTATTCTGGAGCACACATCGACGGCGGCCTTGTTCTGGCGGCCGCAGGCGCCCTCGCCGCTCTCGGCGGGGCCGTCGGCACGGGCTCAGTGGCGCGAGCGGGAGGGAGGGACGCCATCGAGCCGGACGTTGTCGAGTCGGACGTTATCGCTCGCGAAGTGCTGCTAAGGCTCTTGCGCTGAGGCGGGTTCGTGCGAAGGGACCTCTGTCAAAGGCTCGCCGTTCTCGTCGCAACCATCAAGCGCCTCGTCGATGCGCGTCAGCAGGCGCCGAAGCCGCTGCTCGGTGGAAGCACGGGCCGACTCCAACTCTTGATGAGCGCCTTCGAGCTCGTGAGCCAAGCCGAGGGCGATCAAGACCAGGCTTTTCGGATCTTCTCGCTGCGCCGCCGGGAGACGATTCAGCCGTTCGTCCACGCACGCGGCGTAGCGCTCGAGGTCGGCCTTGCTGGCGCTGGAATGCACGCGATAGGTGCGCCCGGCTACCCGAACACTGATGGGTGAGGAGGAAGACATGGAGGTCACCCAGTTTTGCTGGGCGGGGGAGATTACAACGCTGGCGAGGCGCAGCCTACCACAAGCTGGCGAGCGCTAGAAAAGGCAGCGACAGCCACATGGCGTCGAGGTGCGCGGCGAGGACGATGGCGCGTTCGCGTTCGGCACCATACAAGAGCTGATCCAGCCCAAGGCTCAGGCCGAAGGCCGCGCCGTACGGATGGGTGTGGTTGTACGGTCTGACGCCTACGAAAACTCGTGCGGACAGGCCGCCACTCAACGCGGCATCGTTGACTCGTAGGAGGGCAGACAGTGATGGCTGCACCTCGAGCGGGCTGAGGTGCAAGAGCAAGGTGGGTCCGGCCGCGAGACGTAGGTCGTCGAAAGCAACGGTCCCCACTTCCAAACGTGGGCCGACGCCTGCGTCGAGGGTACGCGCCCGCGTGAAAAGGACATCACCCGCCACTGCACCATAGAAGGCGAGGCCGGAGTCGTCGAGGTGTGCAAGCCCGGGTTGAACCGCGACATTAATTTGAGGCGCGGAGTTGGCGGGCGTAGCCAACGCCACCCCACACGCGGCCAAGGTCAATCGGCGCAACCATGGTTGCAGCGTCATGGCCCACCACCGACCGCTCCCGTAGCGTTCACCAGCGGCCCGGGCACACGGCATTAGTCGTCTCGGTTTGGGTCAAGGGCGGGCGCTGACGCAATCGTTCGTCGCGCAGAAGCGGCAGTCGGTGTGGGCATCCTGGCCCGTGAAGCAACCGTTAACGAGCCCCTCACTCGAGCCACTGGTGCAGGTGATTTCGGGATCTTCCGGGACCACTCGCAAGCAGTTGCGGCACACGCGGATCACGAAGTTGGTGGAACCGGAGGTGAGCTCGTCTCCCCCGCCCGTCTCACCGAACACTCGCACGTCGGCCACGATTGTTCTCTCTTCCCCTGGTTCGAGCTCGGCGCGTAAGTCCCGGCCCGTATCGGCGGCGATCAGAGTGACGACGGACGCCCCGTATCCTGGAGCTTCAGCCGTCGTGGGGGCGACGTAGCCACTGGACGGCACGGAGTACTCGTCCACCGGACGGCCCTCGGAGTCGGTGAGCCGGACTTCCGCCCCCCGCACTTGGACGCCCATCGTTTCCGTGCGCAGCTGTTCCTTGGATCCGCGGGGGATCTGTCGGTTGCCTACCAAGAGTACGGCTTGGTACTCCGTCGTGAAGCTGACATCCATGATGCCGGAGAACAGGCGCGCACTACCGGGGTCGGCACGGTACTCGCACTCGGGCGGATCACCGAGCAGGATGCCTTCGACGAATAGAGACGTTTCGTTGTCTGCGCACGCGCTGAGCGCGACCGCGACCCCGCAAAAGCCAAGCACCGTTCGGTTTCCCATCAATTACCCTTCCACGGTGCCCTGCTCGCACCTCGATGGTGGAGTCTACCCAGTCCTGGCGTGGGAGCCAAAAGAAGGGCAACTTTTGCGGCTCAAGTGCCTACACAGAAGGGCGCGAGTGAGGAAGTGGCACACCCGGTCATGCCGGACGCGCCAGGGCGCGAGTGAGTTCTTGCAGGCGAGCAATGGGCAGGGCTTCGAAAACCACACGCCCGGGCTCAGGGCAAAACACGAACTTCACTGCGTTGCCGCCGCGCTTCTTGTCGTGGCCTAACAATTCGGCCGCGTCCGCGAGCGGCTCCGCTTCGATGGCCGTCGGCAATCCGAGTGCTGCGAGGAGCGCCACGCCCCGTCGTTCCAGGTCCTTCGATGTCTTGCCCAGGGCGACACCGATGCGCAGCGCGGCCACCAGGCCCAGACTCACCGCTTCTCCGTGGGTATGGTGTCCGAAGCCCCCTACGGACTCCACGGCGTGTCCAATGGTGTGGCCCAGGTTCAGCGCCGCGCGTAGGCCAGATTCCCGTTCGTCCTGGGATACGATGCTGGCCTTCACCGCAATGCAGCGTCGTACCAAAAGCTCGACTAGGTCGATGTCGAAGGCGCGGATGCTCGCGCTCTCTCGCTCGAGCAGGGTGAACAGGTCCGCATCCCCCAGCAGCGCCGTTTTGACGACTTCTGCCAGGGCGCCGGTGTAGCCACGCAGCGGCTCCGTCCTCAATTGCTCCACATCGCAGAACACTTGACGGGGTTGCCAAAAAGCACCGACGCAGTTCTTCGCCAGGGGAAGATCGACGGCAGTCTTTCCACCGACTGAGGCATCTACCATTCCCAGTAGGGTCGTGGGCACGCTGAACCACGTCACTCCCCGCATCCATGTGGCCGCCGCGAAACCTGCAATGTCGGTGACCACGCCGCCGCCCAATCCGACCACGCGCAGCCCACGGTCGGCACCGTTGGCCAATGCGCCTTTCCATATGGCTTCTAAAGTGCCGGGAGACTTGTGTTCTTCGCCGGGTGACACGGAGTGAGTGCAATGGCGAGTGCCTTGGACGGCGAAAGCTTCGCGATAGGCGTCCGCGTAGAGCGCGCCCACGGTGTCATCGGTGATGAGCAGAGTCAGCGGGGCGCCGGCCACGGCGCGAGCGACCGCAGCCGGAGCAAACCCGCGACCTATGTCGACGACGTAGGAGTTTTCCTTGGCTGCCACGGCAATCGGGTCACGCTGCCAAACCGCGGCCACCGCACGGGCGATAACCTCCGGCGACTCAACGCTGGTATCGACGATCGCGTGAGCCTCGCAGTAAGCGGGCCGGCGCAAATCCAGGAGCATCCGCACGTGCTCCTCATCCCCACCGCGCAACAACGGTCTGACGTTCACGTCACCCTGCGCACGAGCCAAGAGCACCTCGAGCGAGGCGTTCAAGGTGACCACCACCGCCTGCTCGAGGGCGAGCAGGCGTGTTGGGGAGTGCAACAACGCCCCGCCTCCCAAAGCAACGACCAGTGGCCGCTTCTGGGCCAAGAGCTCTCGGAGCGCCGCTCGCTCCAGCTTTCGAAAAGCCGCCTCTCCTTCGCGCGCGAATAGCTCGGCAACAGAGACTCCTGTCTGCTGTTCGACCATCTCGTCCAAGTCGACGAAGTCCACCCCCACGGCTTGCGCCACAAGGCGTCCGACGGTGGTCTTGCCCGTCGCCATGAAGCCGCTGAGGAGGAGAGGACGCGAGAAACCCTGCACAGACATCGGCGCCTTGTACCGCCGTCGCCCGAGAAAGAATAGTGGCGCAGAGATGGAGCCCGGGCTAAGCCAGCCGCAGATGCGGTTCGAGAAGTACCACGGTCAGGGCAACGACTTCATCATCGTCGAGGCGGCGGACGCGGCAGAGATTTCCCCAGAGCGCGCCAGGACGTGGTGTCACCGCCATTATGGAATTGGCGCCGACGGCGTGTTGGTCGTGACTCCGAGCGAGCGCGCTCACGCGCGCATGATCGTGCTCAACGCCGACGGCACCCGACCGGAAATGTGTGGGAACGGGTTGCGTTGTGTGGGGAGTTTTCTAGCCAGCCGTGGGGCGCCAGCGGTCTTCGATGTGGAAACTGATGCAGGTTTGCGACGCTGCGAAGTGAGCGCTGCTTCTGCCGCCGACGAAGCAAGATGGGTAACCATTTCGCTTGGCCGGGCTGTGCCCGAAGGGAACTTCGGTCTCCAATGGCACGGGGAGCACTTGGAGTTCGATCTGGTGTCGATGGGAAACCCCCACGCGGTACTTTTCGAGACTCAGACGCAAGTCGAACGCGTCGACGCCTTGGGGCCCATCGTCTCGAGCGCCCGTCCCCACGGCGCTAACGTCGAGTTCGTGCGGCAAACGGGGCCCAATCATTTGGAAGTCGTCGTCTGGGAGCGCGGCGTGGGTCGTACGATGGCGTGCGGCACGGGAGCTGGCGCCGTGGTCGTCGCAGCGGCGCGGCGGGGACTGGTGGAGTTTGATACACCGGTGCGGGTCGACTTGCCGGGAGGCAGCCTCGAAGTGAGTGCCGAAGCGGCAACCTTGGTGGTGCGCAAGCGAGGTACGGTCGCCCACGTATTCAGTGGTGATACGGCGCTCTGAGCGCCCAGATGAGCGGCAAAGGCCCGGACCTGCCGAAAAGTGAGCGTCCTTCATCATCTGTGGTAGGCCTGGTCGAGCATGGCCCTGCTTGCAGATCCCGCCCCCAATCAAGAACGCCTCAACGCTTCGCGCCGGCAATTTCTCGATGGCCTGCCGCCACGTCTCAACACGCTGAGCGCCATGGTCGACGCCTTGATGGCCAAGCTGGGTGCCACTGGACCGGCCGACGGTGCCGAGTCCACACCGCTGTTGCGGCGGCTCAAAGCCATGCGCGGAGCGGCAGAAACCGTGCGGCTATCAGCCTTGGCGCTGGCTTTCGACCAGCTCGTCACTCAGCTCGAGCGGCGACCCCCCACTTACGACGTCTTGGTTCGCGTCAAAGCTGGACTTTCCGACATTGCTCGAGCGGGCCAGGCTGCGCTCAGCTTGGACGACCAGAATAGCAACTGGCAACCTGCAACCCACAGCAGCGAGGTGTCTGGCCCGGTGGGCCCCTTCACTGTCGTGGCTCTTGCCAGTGAAAGTCAACGCGTGCTGCTGCGGCAGGCGTTGGAGTGCGGGGATGAGTTTGAGTTGCACTGCACTCAGGACGCTGAGGATGCCGCTGCCCTGCTGGTGAAATACGACCCGGACATGTTCGTGGTGGATGGTCGCAGACCGGATGCGGTGGCTGTGCTCGAGCGCGCCGACGGCGTTCCGATCATGGTGATCGACGCCAAGGGCGACGACGCTGACTATCGCCGTGCTGGGGCACGCTGGGTAGCGCAAGTGGGAGATCACTACGAGGCCGAGTTGCTGGCAAGATTACGTCAGACCCGCCGCACTCAATCCATGATCGCCCCCCGGGGCCATGCGCCTGTGGCGCTCGAGCAGCTGGTAGAAGACATCGCCGGTGAAGTGAGAGCCGCTTTGCTGCACCACGCAGAAGACCCAGTCGCTGCGGGGCAAGCCATGGTGGAGGATGGTAGCCAGGTGCGAGCGGTGGTTTGGTCCATGCTGGCGCGGCTCCGAGAAACGGTGACGGAGCTCACTCAGGGCGCTGTCCGCTACAACCCGCTGACCCCCGACGGAACGATGATCCTCACCGGGCGTGAGGTCATGCGCCGCGCAGGCAGAACGCGCCAAAGTCGAGACGGACTGCAAGGACGACGGGTCTTGGTTGCGGAACAGGATCCAAGTGTCGAGTGGTATCTGTCGAGCTTGTTGCGCAGCAACGGAGCGACCGTGTTGGAGGCGCAGGACGGTGCGACAGCGTTGCGACTGGCACGAAGTACACAACCCGATCTCGTGATCTGCGACGTCATGCTGCCGGAGATCGACGGTTTTGCAGTATGCCGCAATCTCAAGCGTGACATCGCCCTGAGCGATGTGCCGGTCATCCTCTTGTCGTGGAAAGAGGACTTGCTCCAACGCGTGAGGGAGCTCGGGGCAGGCGCTGACGGCTACTTGGCGAAAGAAGCCGACGCAGCGGTCATTCTGGAGCGTTGTATGGAGGCGCTCGAGCCGCGTACGCGCATTGAGAAGCGCCTGCAGGAAGGAGCTATCGTGCACGGGCGCTTGGAGGGGGTGACGCCTCGGCTCGTTCTCGAGCTAGTGAGCCAAAGTGTGGGCGACGCCTATGTGACGTTTCAGGATGCCGCGTTCCAGTACCAGTTGGACGTTCGTGCCGGCGGTGTGGTCGGGCTGCGACGAGCCGCGTCGGACGGGGAAGTGGAGCACGGAGAGCGAGTGCTTCCTGGACTGTTGGGCATGCGAGCGGGGCGCTTCATGGTCGAGCAGAGCACCAAGCCGTTGACGCCGGAACTCCAGGGGAGCCTTCAGAGCCTGATCGAACCGCATGTAGCGCGCGCCCGTAGAGCCGCACGCGCCCTGAAGGGTGCGGACCTTTACGCGATTGCTCGGTTAGAAATCGATAAAGTAGCCTTGGACCCCTATGTCGCCGTGTCGCCGCCGATCGTGGGTAAGCTCGTCGAACACCTGCACCAAGGGGCAGCGCCCGTGGACTTGTTACAGAGCGTGAGTGCTGGGCTTCTCGAATCGGTGTTGGACGACCTGGCGCTTCGGGGCGGCGTGCTCCGCGCGTTCGACCACGCCGGACAAGACGTGCTGGAGCACCCATCGGACGACGAAGGCGCGTTCGACGCGGACGTCGAGACTCCCGCGGGTCACCGAGTGGCTGCTGCCGCGGGCGCCCCCCGCATCGGGCCTGGGTCCGACGGGGCGGCAGTCGACGCGGCCGCAGCGTTCACCGAGCGGGTGAACCAAAGCGGCAGGCCGACGTCGAGGCCGCCGCCCCCGTCGGGACGCTCTCCGGTCATCGTACCCGGTCCGTCTGCCGCCAGCGACCCAGACGGCGAACGTCGCAGCAGTATCCCGCCCGCCATCAATCGCGATACGGTGCTCGGTCTGGCCCCAGAGGCTCCGCGGCCAGAACGCTCGAGCTCGCTGCCACCGCTGCCTCGAGCAAGCCTTCGAAAGGATCCCATCGCCCCCCCCGCGCCCGGCACCCAGGCGGCACTTTCCGAGGCCGTAACGCCGCCAAGCGGCACCGCGTGGTCTTTGCCAGATGACGACCCATTGACCGCCGCGCTGGTCGCGTCGCCTGCCGGCGAGGTCGACACCAGTGTACCAGATTACCAATCGCCCGACGGACCAAGGGTTCAACCCCTCAACCGTCGAAGCTATAGGCAGCGGACGGCAGCGCCCGGCGAGGGCTCGCCGGGCCTCCAAGTCCAAGTCGGTGAGACGCGGCCACGAGCTGCAGGCCTGCGGCGGACCGAGGCGGTAACCAAGCCTGGCGACTTCGTATCTTCTGGCGGGGAGGCGGTTGAGCTCGCCGACGTGGTCGTGGCCGGTATGGCCGCTACGCCCAGCGCTCCCCCCACGGCACCGATCGTGCCGCGTGCCGTTCTAGAGAGCGCCGTCTCCGAGCCGTCAAGCTCAGAAAAGGGGAGGCTGGTTCCATCGCTGTTGAGCCCCGAGCTGCCGACGGACCCTGAGCTACCGCGTACCGGTGACACCTTAACGGGAGTTGGGGCGTATGGTAGCGAAACACCTTCCGCGCTCTGGCGCGATGAGTGGAAGCCACCGCGGCTGGACGCGGCCGCCGTCCCCGCCTCGTTGCCCCGCCACGCGCCCCCTCCAGGTGGTGGGCCCGAAAGCGCTAAAGAGACAGTCCGGGTGTCGGAGACGACTGCAGAAGTTGCCGCCCGTGCCGGGCTCCCTCGGCCCTGGTTGTCTCGGCAGCGAATGCAGGACGCCGTAACCCGCGCCCTACCGATAGCACGGCCGACATTGGTTGTGGTTGCCGCAGCGCTGGCTGCTTTTTTTGGAATGAACCAACTCGCCGGACATCTCGTAACTGCCGAAAGCAGCGACACACCACAGCCCTTACCTCTCACCAGCCTGGGGCCTAGCGCGGCCCCACCCGAATCAGTCGTAGATGAAGCGCGCGCGGAGCTCTCGGTCGCTCCCCCCTCCGTTGCTCCACCTAGCGTCCCCCAAACGGCAGCCGCCCCGCGTTTGACCGTAATCGAGATGGCATTGCCCGAAGACATAACCGTGGCGCCGGACAAGGGGCTGCTCGAACTCGCCACCCAAAGCCAACACAAGCTTTACGTGGGGGATGTATTCGTAGGCCGCGGGCCAATTCGCCGTGTTCCGCTCGAGCCGGGCGTGCACCACATTCGCATTCAGGGAGATGGCGACGAGACCGTGCAGGAAATTACCATTGTCCCGGGCCGACGCCTGCGCGTGCAGGCTGACGAAGCGAGTCCATGACGTACGAAGCAGCTAGAATTCGCCGCTTGCTGTGGATTCTGAGCCTGGTGCTAGCGGTTGCGACGGTGGGCTGTGAACAGGCGCGCACGCTCTTCCACGAAGTGTTTCCGCGGTCGGAGCCTCAGGCCCAGAAACAGACTGAGCCTGTACCTAGAACAAAGGAGCACCTGCGACACAATCTGCTGGAAGAGCTTGCGCTGTGCGAGGTGCGACACCGGGGGCTCTTCATCGACCTGAGCAGCGCTCAGGCGGACGCGCACAGACCGTTTACTCCTGGTCCATTTCAGGACGTGCGGCGTGTGCGGTTGGCTGGAGTCAACTTTTCAGAGATGCTGCTCCCGCGCGTGAAGTACGACTTCTTCCTGGATCGGGCAGCGAGCGAAGTCGCAGTTACCGTTAAAGGCGAACAAGGAAGCGCTTCGCACATCACCGCTTACGTAGACGGTAAGTTGCTGGGGACCTCGCGTTTGGGAAAGGGCCGCGCGTCGGTCATCGAGTTCGGAACGGCGTCGGGCGAGCTGGCCGCCGGACGTCACACCCTGGAGCTGCGATTGAGTGGGCGCGGTGCTGGCAGCGGAGAAGTGAAGGCCGCGCTGCAGTGGGTGAGGATTCACTTCGCCTCTGAACGAGATCCACGTTATCCGGCGCCGGCGTGGGACAGTTTGCTGCTCGACGCGGCACTTGGGGACGCGCCCCGGCGAGCCATCGCCTTGCGTGCGCCCGGCTCCGTGCGCTGCGGCTTGGTCCCGGTTGCTGGTACTCGGCTCAAAGTCGACGTCGGGTACTGGGGTGAGGGCAACGGCACGGCAGCGGTGCAAGCACGCTTGGCAAGTGGTGACGTGATAACGCTTTCAGAACAGGCGGTCGAGGGCGGCGAAGACGCACGCTGGACGGCTCTCGACCTCTCTCTGGACGCATTTGCGGAACAGCTCATCGCCCTGGAGTTCACCGCAACGGCCGGGGGCGCCGGGGGTCGCGTGCTGTTCGGTGAGCCGCGACTGGAGCGGCATACGGCGCGGCAGACCACTGCGCCGGCTCGAGTGGCCGTGCTGGTGGTGCTGGGGGGGCTGGATCGCCGCTTGATCCCGCCTTGGGGTTCGCGGGAGGGTATGCCAACCTTGTTCGAACTGGCGCAAGCAGGCGTAGTCTTTGAAGGTTATCGCGCCAGCGCCAGCCACGTCAACGGCGTGATGGCGTCGCTCTTGAGCGGCACGCGGCCAACGGAGCATGGCGTAAGCTTTCCGGCAGCACGCTTGGGCAGTGACATTCCGCTGCTGAGCGAGGCTGTGCGTAAGCAGGACGGACGAGCAGCGCTGTTCACCAACGTCCCCTACTCCTTCCGCGCCTTTGGCTTCGACCGAGGATGGGATAGGTTTGAGGAGTACTCGCCCGTGGAGGATCGACCGGGCAGCGAACCGTTGCTGTACGGTCGGGACTGGCTGAAGCAGGAGCTGAGCAACGGCAGCACGGCGCCCCGTTTGCTGGTGATGCACCTGACTGGGGGTCACCCGCCGTGGGATGTCACGCCCGAAGAGGCGCGCCGCTTGGCGCCTGAAGACTACGACGGGATCATAGAACCGAGACGCGCCGCGATAGCCCTACGGGAGGTGCGTCAACGAAACCGAGCCGGGAGCAGGATGCTCGGTCCGAACGATTGGGTGCGCGTGGAAGCGTTGCAAGTGGCGGCTTTGCAGAAGATTGACCGCGCCTTGGCCCTATTGATCGGCGAGATCAAGCGACAAGACGTGTGGGATACGACGCTATTCGCGGTGGTGGGTGACGTCGGGATGGGTGACCGCGGAGGCGTTCCCTTTACGCCCACGGGGCGCCTCGAGGAAGCGCGCCTGTCAGTACCTTTGATCGTAAAGTTTCCAGGTGAACGGGCTGGCCAAGCAGCGGTTAGGCACTTGGTGAATACGGAGTCGCTGGCCATCAGCATTGCTTCGGCGTTACGCGTGCGTGGGGAACTGCAGGGTGATGCACACGCGTTGGAGCGTCAGTTGGAACCAACCACGGTCTTGAAGCGCCGTGCGCGGGTGGCTCGGCAAGGAGACGAATACGTGTTGTACCTGAACCGGTACCGTCTCACAGGAAGGCTGGGTGCTGTGCCTACGCTGTGCGACCTCGAGGTGGACCCCACGTGTCGATTCGATTTGACTGACGAGCTGCCATTCGTCGTGCAGTGGATGTGGCGGGTGGGTCTTCCCGCTCTAGCGGAGCCGACTTTGGACGGGAGGCCAAGCGAGACGCTAGTCGTGGATCCGGATGAGCGGACAAGTAACGCGTTGAACGTGTACGGCCTTTGACCGAGCCAAGTTCGCGCTGAGGTCACTGTTTGCCGTGTTCACTTGTCACACGCGGTAGTCCTGCTCACTTGCCGCGCTCGCCATCCCACATCTCGAGATGGACACGGGAAGTGTATGCCAAGCCATGGCGAGACGCCAACGCTTGGACATCAGGCGCGGCGCGTCGCAGCTCCGAGCGGCTTCGGCACTGGGGCATCAGGTACACTCGATCCCGTGGCCACGTCAGTCGGGAGATCAGCATGGACGCTTCAGCCATGTCAGAACTGGAACTTACGACGAGCTTCAGCCAAGCGCGGTTGGTGTCGCGAAACGCGTGAAGGGCCTCGAAGTTAAAGCGGCGCTCTTCAGGTTCGCCGGAGTGAGCCAACTTGGGCGATACGTTCCAGTGGGTAATGCGCTGCAGGAGGGCCGGGTCCGGCACGACGGTGCCATTGGTTTCCACCTCGAGATATGTTTGCGGCTCGAGTCCTAAAAGGAGCGCCTGCAGGGCGCGCTGCTGAAGGAGGGGCTCGCCACCGGTGATGACGACGTGGCCGCTGCCGCGCAAGCGACGCACGACGTCTGCAAGGGGCGCGACGGTAGTGTGCTGGCGCACGTCGAAGCGTCGCCAATTCCAGCTGTACTCGGTGTCGCACCACGCGCACGCCAGATTGCAGCCGGCTAAACGCATGAAGGTGCAGGGCTGACCTAGGCTCGGCCCCTCTCCCTGGATGCTGTCGAAAATCTCGGAAAGGAAGAGGCGGGTGGCCACCGGCTGGCTCCTAGCGGATCGTGGGGACGATGTCGAGGGGGGCCGGGGAGGAGGAGCTTTGATCGCCACTGCGTTTGAACACGTTCGCTCGACCGGTTCGGAAGGGGGATCGGGCAGGGATTCGGAGTCGGCATCGGGCTCGGGGAAATGCGGGCTCCGACAAGCAACCGGCGTTGCACGTCGAGACCCGATGGGGGTCGAGCGGGGTAGTGTTCGGAATCGGTTTCGGCGTCAGCCTTCTGAGAGCACTGCAAGGTGCAGTTATTCTCATGAAGATCTTCTTGGTGAAGCATAGGAGAGGTCGGGATGTTTCGCGCAAATCAGAACATCCCGAGCGTTTATCGAGAAACGGCTACTTGATGACCCTGTCGCGCGGGTCCCCTCACCGAGCGCGATGGCGTACACTCGGCTCTTGT
>CAZNZA010000140.1:0-12893 GCA_964577325.1 uncultured Polyangiaceae bacterium | reverse complement strand
ATCGCTGTGTCCCAGCTCCCGGTCGGGCGCCACCTGATCGCGCACTAGGCGCTTCAGTTGGGCGGCCTGGGGAAAGCCGGGCGCGCTACGGCGATCCCAGATCACGCTGTCGTCCACCAGCACCCGGAAGGTGCCCGGTCCTGCGGGGCGCAGGGCAACCTCTTGCAGTTCGTCGCTAAAACTCGTTAGCAGCTCTTGGGCCAACCAAGCAGCTCGCAGCAACCAGCCGCACCGTGGGCAGTACTCCAGCACGACCCGTGCGGAAGCCTTTTTCGAGGTCTCGACTTGCAGAGGAGGGTTCAGGGTCGACATGCGTGCTTGCGATTCCCTCTCAACCGCCCGCGAGACGCTGGTACAAAGCTGTCTGGGCTGATTCGGCCTGGGCGATTACTTGGTCCACGTTAACATCAACGAGCTTGCCCTGCCACTTGCGGACTTCGCCAGCGATGAAAACGGCTTCCACGTTGCTCGTGTCCATGCCCAAAACCACTGCCGCGACCGGATCATTGACCGGGGCGACGTTGAGTGCGCGAGCATCAAGCATCAAAAAGTCGGCACTCTTTCCCACGGAAAGGGTTCCAATCTTTGCGTCGAGTCCATTGGCGCGTGCGCCTTCGATGGTAGCTAGCTCTAGCGTTTGGCGAGCCGTCAGCAATTGTGAGACATGAGAGGTGTCGCCGAACGCCCGTCCTGCGTTCAGCAGTCCCCGTTGCAATGCGAAGCAGCTGCGCATCTGATGAAACATGTCCGTTGGATTGTTGGTCTCGACATCCACACTCAGGCTAGGACGAAGCCCGTAATCCAACGCTCGCTGAATCGGCGGCGTCCCATGGCCCATCTGCAGCTCTACCGGAACTGCCAGCGACACTGTGCCTCCCGTACCCGCGATGAGCTCCCACGACGCCTCCGAAAGGTTGGATGCGTGGACATAGGTTGTATCATCGGCGAGTCCCGTTTCCCCCGCGCTGATGAGCGCCGCGTTCAGATGCACGAGGCTGTCTGGGTCTCCGAGTCCCGCGTGAACAGTTATCCTAACGCCGGCTTGGCGAGCCAGCTGCCATTCGATGGCCGCTGCTTCCATATTGGCGAAATCAGGTCCCCCAGCGGCCAAAGCCAAGGTCAAGAGCTGATCATCAGACGCGAATCTTTCGGTCTTCAGCCGGAAGAGATCGGTCGGGTAGGGATGGGCGCTGAACGGATCGGCTTCTTGATACCATGGCGGCTGTACGCCAGCGTTCGCGCCGTAGGCGTAAACCCCGCGAATGCGCGCATCTTCGAGCGCGTCGATGGCGGCGTCGGTATGGTCCGAAGTGGTCGCTATGTGCGACCAGTCGAGAACTGTCGTCACGCCCGCATTGAGCGCGGAGAGCGCACTCATGAGGTTGCCGAGGTATACGTCATCCGGCGTTAGCTGCGGGCCGATGCCGAACAGAACTCTGCCCAAGTAGTCCGCCAGCAATTCGTCTGCACCGCTATTGCGCAACAACCCTTGCCACATGTGTCGATGAGAATCGACGAAACCAGGAATGACTATCTTTCCTGTCCCGTCGATGACACGAGCTCCCGGAGCATGCACGCGCGGCCCAATCTCCACGATTTTCCCGTGTCGGACCAGCATGTCGCCCTGGAGATCCCCGTATTGGGGATCCAGGGTCAACAAGGTTGCCCCGCGGATCAACAAGGGTCGCGAACCGCCGTGGCCCCCGAAGCCCTTTCCACCGCCCTTGGCGGACGCGAACAGCGGATGAGACGCGCCGAAGAAGGCAGCACCGCCGCCCAGGAGCCGGCGCCGCGACACCTTGTGTGCCTGCAGCCTGCCCGCGCCTTTCGATTGATGTCCAAAGCACCCCGTACCACATCCCTTACCCATGTTGACCTCCGTTGATGAGCGGACGGGGAAACATCACCTAGCTGCTCCTCCCAATCCCGTCCGCTGAGACTAGCGTAAACCCGAGCCAGGTCAAGCTGCTCGGACTGCCTTACTTGCCGTCATACCAAAATGCCCGATTCCACCGATGCTCGCGCATTGCCATGAGCAACGAAGGCGGCACGTCCGGAAGTGAACTGACGGCACAGTTGCCCCGCGCTTGTTCGACGTTACGCATGCCTGGGATTACGCAGCTCACCGCCGGATGAGCAAGGACGTACTTCAGCGCGAACTGGGGCAGAGTGTAGCCGCCGCCAGCGATCACTTGCTCTATACGGCGTACTCGCATGACAGCGCGCTCCAGTCGGTCCCCCGCAAAGTACTGCCGGCGAAAGTCATCAGCTGGGAATTCGTGTTTAGCGTCGTACTTCCCAGTGAGCACGCCTTCATCGAAGGCGACCCTCACGATCACCCCTACATCGTGTTCAATGGCCAAAGGTAACAGTTGTGCGGCAGGTTCTTGCTCGAAGATGTTGTAAATCACCTGCACGCTGTCAACGAGCCCCGCTCGAATGAGGTCAACGACCGCGTTTTGATCATGTTCGGGAGTGGAGACACCCACTGCCTTCAGTTTGCCTTCTCGTTTGAGCTCTTGCAGGACGTGAAGCGGTCCCGGATCGGCGTTCCAGGCGCGCGTCCAGCTGTGGAGCTGGAGCAAGTCCAGGCAGTCGACGCCGAGGTGGCGTAGGCGTTCCTCGACATTTGAGCGTAGATACGCTTCCGGGTAGCGGTCTTGCCACGCGCAGTAGGGAGATGGGGGCCACGGGCCGCTGATAGGCGGCGTCTTGGTGGCGACCAAGACATTCTCTCGTCGCTGTCGCAGCACGGACGCAATCAGGCGTTCGCTCTTTCCGTCGCCATAGACCGCGGCGGTATCGATGAAGTTGACGCCACGTTCGATGGCGTAGTGCAACGCCGCTACTGAATCCTCGTCTCGCTGCGGGCCCCAGCTACCACCGATTGCCCACGCGCCGAAGCCGACTTCGGAGACCTGCATGCCGGTGCTGCCCAAGCGGCGGATTGCCATTTTCGTCTGGGTCATTGCGCTAACGTGCCCAAAGGGGGTGCGGCGATCAACCGCGCACGGAACCGCGAAGAACTTTTAGTGCCGAGCAAGGAGGAGGGCCTGTATCGTAGGCTGATGTATTGGTGGCGTCGGTGGAGGTACCCGTTTGGTATCCGAGTTCGCTTAGCGGTAGCGATCGTTCTGACCGCGGCCATACCGGTCGCGGGCGCCGTCATTCTGGCGCGGAGCCTGGTGCAGCAGGCAAGCGAGCGGGCGTTCGTACCCGAGATCCGGACGCATCTCGACGGAGCGCTCGCCACGTACGGCGAGCTTGCGCGGCAAACCAAGCAAGTCATGCGCTTGCAGGCTCGTCACTTAGCGAGCGACGACGGCTTGCGGCTGGCTGCAACCAACGGAGACGCTCGGCAGTTGCAGCATCTGCTCGAAAACGCCGTAGCCAGCAGCCCAAGTGTCGCCGCGCTTGCTGTGCTCGACGAGGACGCAGAGCTTTTGGCGCAAGCTCGCCGACCGCAAGCGCCCAACGCGCAGCAAGAGTTGTCTCTCGAGGTCGACGTGGAGCTTTTACCCCTAGCAGTGACGGCCGAAGGGGAAGCGGTAGACGGTGTTGTCCGCGCGCTGACTTTGCGCGCGCAAATGGTCGTCGACAAGGCACCCTTTGACAAGTTCTCTCACCTGGGCGAGTTCATCGAAGCATATTCGAGTCTGGCTCGCCGCCGAGACGTCGACGAACGGACGTATGTATTGGCATTCGCGGTTCTGCTCTTGGGGAGTATCATGATTGCCGTTACCGTCGGCTCCTGGCTCGCTCGAAGCATTTCCACGCGCATAGGTGCTTTGGCAGAAGCTGCGACCGAGGTTGGTCGTGGAGACCTATCAGTGCGGGTTGCGGAGGAACCGAAGGACGAGGTGGGTCAACTGGGCCTTGCTTTCAACCAAATGCTCACCGAGGTAGAGGCCAGTCGTTCCCGCATCGAGTACTTGTCGCGCCTGGCCTCGTGGCAGGAAATGGCGCGTCGCCTTGCTCACGAAATCAAGAACCCACTCACGCCCATTCAACTTGCAGTTCAAGAGGTGCATCAACGGTTTCGTAATTTGCCGGCGAAAGACCGCGAGATTCTCGACCTCGCACTGGAGATCGTGGAGGCGGAAGTGCTGACCCTGAGAAGGCTGGTCAAGGAGTTCTCCGAGTTCGCTCGCTTGCCGCAGAGCGAGCGACAGCCCATGCCACTTGGCGACTTTCTCAGTGAACTACAGAGCGAGCTCCGATTGCCTTTGCAGAGTTTGAGCTTGGAGGGGGACGATTACCCGACGCTCACTTTGAGCTGGGAAATTTCAGATGAGCCGATGTCAGTTCGTCTGGATCCCCAGATGATGCGTCGGGCGCTGTTCAACCTGATCCGCAACGCCGTTCAAGCCAGCCGTGGTCGCGAGCAGGTTCGTATATGGGTACGGGCGATCCCGCAGCGCGGCTACTTGGTTCAAGTGGAGGATGATGGCCCGGGCATACAGCCCGACGTGCGCGAGCGCATCTTCGAACCCTACGTCACGACCAAAGATGATGGGACGGGCCTGGGTCTGGCCATTGTCAAGAAGATCGTCATGGATCACGAAGGTTCCATCGTGGTGGCGATTGGAGCCGCTGGCGGCGCCTTATTTTCGATACGCTTGCCGCCCGCCCCGTCAGAGCGCTAAACACCCTGGCGCGCCGCATCACCTTGAATCACCGATGGCTGAACACAAACCAACCACGGACCGCAAACAGGTCTGGACCTTCCTTGGGCTGCTTGCTCTCGCCAGTGCCATTTTTGGCTATGCGGTGTTGCCGCATCTCGACCCCGTGCGCTCGAAGCTCGTGGGCAATCTGGCGCCGGACTTCACCCTGCGCCTAATTTCGGAGGGGGAAGATGGCAACCGTCTGGCCCTGAGCGACTTGCGAGGTCAAGTGGTGCTGCTCGACTTTTGGGCGAGTTGGTGTGCCCCGTGCCGGGTGCAAGCTCCGATCATCGAGCGCTTCGCGCGTGCTCACGAAGGAGATGCCGTGAGTGTGGTAGGGGTCAACACCGGAGACGCAGAACCCGCTGCCCGTGATTTCATCCGCGCCTCGGGCATCAGCTATCCGGTGGTTTTCGACGAGCAAGGTCTGGTGTCGAGAGCGTTTGGCGCCAACGAGCTTCCGACCTTGGTCGTCGTCAACGCGCGCGGCGAAATCACAGCTGTTCACTCGAGGGTGTTGCGAGAAGCGGAACTCGAGGAGCTGGTGCGCGAGGCAAAAAATTAGCTGACGCGGATGAACCGTGCGTCACTGAGCGGGGCGACGAGCCCCTAGTTTGAGGTATACAGTGAATATTTACAGTGTAATTCTGGCTGGCGGCAGTGGCACTCGGTTTTGGCCAGCCTCGAGACGCGCCCGGCCCAAGCAGCTATTGGCGCTCGGGCCATCGCAACAAAGTTTGCTTCGTCAAACTTACGAGCGAATGAAAAGCTTGTCCAAGCCGGAGCACATGCTCATCGCGACCGGAGCGCACTTGCTCGATGCCACGCGTCAGACTTTGCCGGAGCTTCCTCAGTCATCGTTCTTGGGAGAACCCTACGCAAAGAACACAGCACCCTGTATCGCCTGGGCTGTAGAGCGCATTCATCGACAGGATCCTCAGGCGCTCGTGGTGGTGGTACCCAGCGACCAGTACATTCAGGACGCGACGGAATTCGAGCGGATCCTGCGCCTGGCGATCGACTCGGCGGCGACTGACGTGCTCACGGTGCTGGGCATCGAGCCCACGCGCCCCGAGACCGGTTACGGGTACATCGAGTCGGGCGCTGAAGTGCGCCCGGGAGTGCGTCAGGTGAAGCGCTTCGTCGAAAAACCCAATCGCGAAACGGCCGAAGCGTACTTGCGGCAGGGCGGGTTCTACTGGAACGCAGGCATGTTCGTATTTCGCGCATCCGTGTTCATGAAAGAGCTGCAGCGTTCAATGCCCGACTTGGCTCAGGGAGTGCGGGACGTCGGCCAGGCCGCCACACGCGGGGCTGACGCCGAAACTGACGCTGTAGAGGCATTGTTCCGCTCGACGGCCTCGATCAGCATCGACTACGGGGTGATGGAGAAGGCGCCGAAGATCCAGGTCGTTCCGGCAGACTTCGGGTGGAACGACTTGGGTAGCTTTCAGGTAGCCTGGGAGCTTTCGTCGAAGGATGGTAGCGGCAACGTATTACCATCGGGCGCGATGGCGATGGACGCTAGCGACAACTTCGTGTTGGATGGTCGCAGTGGACCCGACGGTCGCATCGTCGCTCTGGTGGGCGTGTCGGACCTGTGCGTCGTGCAGACGGATGATGCGCTGCTCATCATTCCGCGACAGCGATGCCAAGAGGTAAAGGACATAGTGGTCGCACTACAAGAAGCTAAGCGCCACACGCTGCTGTGATGGCTCACTGAAGCTCGATTTCCAGAGGCGCGGCGGAGGGCTGCACCGGCGGCGTGCGCCCTTCGTCGCGTAGAAGCGCAGGGGATGGCCGGGTCAGCGCGTACGCCGCGAAAACGATGGCCAACACCGCGCCAAGCAACGGAATGAGGTACGGCGCCCAGCTGATGTTGTACTGGCCCCG
This sequence comes from uncultured Polyangiaceae bacterium, assembly GCA_964577325.1. Lineage (GTDB taxonomy): Bacteria > Myxococcota_A > Polyangia > Polyangiales > Polyangiaceae > SZUA-265. The sequence continues at coordinate 6,333 of CAZNZA010000140.1, read as the reverse complement.
AGGAGCTTCCAGCCGCAGTTGAGCGCGGCGCAAATCAGCGTCCGGTTCTGACATCAGCGACGGCCTTTCTTCGCGGCCCCCTTGGTGCGCCCCTTACTCGTCGGCTTTGCAGCTTGTCCTGTCAAGGCTCCACCCAAGCGATTGATCTCGTCGCGCAACCTCGCCGCTTTCTCGAAGTCCAACGCCTCGGCCGCAGCGAACATCTGCTGGCGGAGCTCATCGAGCATGTCGGCGGTGGGGGTTGCGCCATCCGCAACTTTCAGCACGTTCGTCGAGCTCTTCGGAATGGCGTAGTAGTCGAGTTGGCCGCTTGCTGGATTGATGTCAACGTGTGCACGGGTAACGGTTGCCGGCGTTATCCCGTGCCGCGCGTTGTATGCCCGCTGGACATCGCGTCGGCGCTGGGTTTCGGACATCGTGAACTTTATCGCTTCCGTCATTCGGTCCGCATACATGATGACCTGCCCGTTGACGTTTCGAGCAGCTCGACCAACGGTTTGAATGAGCGACCGTGCGCTGCGCAGAAATCCTTCCTTGTCAGCATCGAGGATTGCCACCAGGCTCACCTCCGGCAAATCTAGACCTTCACGCAGTAAGTTTATGCCGACCAGTACATCATACTCGCCGACCCTGAGGTCTCTCAGTATTTCCACTCGCTCGAGCGTGTCGATGTCGGAGTGGAGATATCGCACGCGAACGTTGAGCTCCGTGTAGTACTCTGTCAGATCTTCCGCCATGCGCTTGGTAAGCGTCGTGACGAGCACGCGCTCATCGCGCTGAACGCGGAGGCGGATCTCGCCGAGCAAGTCATCTACTTGACCTCCCACAGGACGCACTGTGATTTCCGGGTCCAGGAGTCCTGTGGGGCGAATCAATTGCTCGATGGGCTCCGCCGGCGACTGCTGGAGCTCGTAGTCCCCTGGCGTTGCGGACACGAAGATGGTCGTGCGCATGTACTTGCGAAATTCTTCGAACTTCAAAGGCCGATTGTCCAGGGCGCTCGGCAAGCGAAAGCCGTACTCCACGAGCGTCTCCTTGCGCGAGCGGTCCGCTCGATACATGCCGCCCACTTGCGGAACCGTTTGGTGCGACTCATCGATGACCAACAGAAAGTCTTCGGGGAAGTAGTCGATAAGCGTAGGCGGTGGTTCACCCGGAGCACGACCAGATAGATGTCTGGAGTAGTTCTCGATGCCTTGCACGAAGCCCATCTGCTCCAGCATCTCCAAGTCGTAATTGGTCCGTTGCTCGAGGCGCTGGCGCTCCAAAAGCCGGCCTTCTTCACTCAATTGTTGAAGCCGTTGCCGGAGCTCCGTACGGATATTTTGGATGGCTCCTGCCAGCTGTGCTTTGGGGGTGACGTAGTGGGAGCCTGGAAATATGGAATAGCGGTCGAGCTTCTTCAGCGTGCGCCCGCGCAGCGGATCGACCTCCGTGAGGGACTCTATTTCATCGCCGAAGAATTCGATCCGAATGGCAAGTGATTCTTCGTACACGGGGAACACCTCGACGATGTCTCCCCGTACACGGAAGGTGCCGCGATGAAAGTCGACGTCGTTGCGCTCGTATTGAATGTCCACCAGCTCGCGCAATAGAGCGTCTCGGCTCAGCCGTTGTCCTTGCTCGAGCTCGATGAGCAGACCCATGTAGCTTTCCGAAGCGCCGATGCCGTATATGCAGCTGACGCTGGCCACGATGATGACATCATCGCGTGACAGCAGCGCCTGGGTTGCCGCATGGCGCATCCGATCAATCTGATCGTTGATGATGGCGTCCTTCTCGATGAACGTATCGGTCGTAGGAACGTACGCTTCGGGTTGGTAGTAGTCGTAGTAGCTGACGAAGTAGCGCACCGCGTTGTTCGGAAATAGGTTGCGCATCTCACCATACAACTGTGCAGCCAACGTCTTGTTGGGCGCGATGATGAGCGTTGGGCGTCCCCAACGCTGAATGGTGTTGGCGATGGTGAACGTCTTGCCGCTGCCGGTAATTCCGAGCAGGGTCTGACAGGGTTCTCCCGCCGACAACCCCTCGAGCAGTCGCGCAATCGCCTGAGGCTGGTCGCCCTGAGGTTCGAAGTCGCTGACCAATTCAAACGGGCTTTTGTCTTCTTTGGGCCGCATGGATCTTCTCACCGATAGCACTCAGCCCGACGCGGCCGAAGTCCTGTTTGCCGCCTGAGTGTGGGCCGTCTCAGTGCCTAAGGCGGCTCTTCTGGATGGCAAGCCTCGGACGACTAGAGTCGATGCGGGGCCCCGGTCATGGCATCCTTCGGAAGCGGCCGCCGGAGACCTCGCCATACTCCAAGAAGCGCAGCTCAAATGAGCAACGGCGCCTTGCGAGGCGCCGTTGTTGCACTGCATCGGCAAAGAACCGAGCAGCAGGGATTTCATTCCGCTTAGCGCTTCGAGTACTGGAAGCGTTTACGGGCACCGGGCTGACCGTACTTCTTCCGCTCCTTGGCGCGAGCGTCACGGGTCAAAAACCCCGCCTGCTTCAACGACAGGCGACGCTCGGGGTCCTCGGCAATCAAGGCGCGAGCGATGCCGTGCCGAAGGGCCTCGGCCTGGGCGCTATGTCCGCCTCCCGCCACCGTCGCGTTGACATCGTATTGCTCGACCAGTTCGAGCTGCGCCAGGGACTGCCGAGCAATCATGCGGGTCGATGCGCGCTCGAAGTACTCGTCTGCCGGAATACCGTTCACCGTCACCTGGCCCGACCCATTGGGACGAATCCAGACTCGCGCCACCGCAGTTTTCCGCTTTCCAGTGGCGTACTGATTGGTCGTGTTGTTCATTACGCTTGTCCTTCGAGCTTGCGTAGCTCTGGCTGCTGAGCCGCGTGGGGATGCTCTGCTGTCGGATACACCTTCAGCTTCTTGATGACTTGGCGGCTCAACCGGTTCTTGGGGAGCATGCCCTTGACGGCCTTCTCCACCGGGACCTCTGGTCGACGGGCCGACAGATCGCGGAAGGTTTCCTCTTTGATACCTCCTGCGTAACCGGTGTGGCGGTAGTACTTCTTGTCGTCGGGCTTGGCACCCGTCAGCTTGACTTCCGCTGCGTTGACCACGATGACGAAGTCGCCGCCGTCCACGTTAGGGGCGAAGGTGGGCTTGTGTTTGCCACGCAGGAGTTGTGCAGCGGCGCTGGCGAGGCGTCCGAGGGGTTGACCTTTGGCGTCCAAGACCCACCACTTTCGGTCGGCTAGCGCTGCTTCTGGTTTCGCGACGTAGGTGCGCATGTCTACTCTGGTTCAGGATTCGAGACTCGCGGGCTGCGAGCAAGGGGCGCGTGTACTAACCGTCTCGCTGGCGCAAGTCAAGGCGCCTCCCCCTTCGGCGCAGGGCCTCTGTGCTTTTTTTCGCCTGATTCTTGACCACGGGTGAGGGAGTCCCACCTCTGCCGCCGTCAGGACCCGGCCGAGTCCGCACAAAAGAATGTCGGCAGGGCTTCGGAGAGGGGGGGCGGCTGGCCGTAGAGACGTTGAGTGGCTGTGGCACTGGCTTGCACGTGTCGAACGCCATGTATGGGACTCGCATGCACCCGACGGGAAACCCCCTGGTCTTAGAAGGATTGGTCACCAAAGGGTTGATCAGCACAGAACAACGGCAAACCGTGCTGGCACATCATCGTGTGGTCGAGGGACGCATCGAAGAGGCGCTGCTCGAGCTCGGCTTCATCGAAGAAATACCTTTGCTGAAGTATTTGGCGGCCGAGCATGGCACGCGCTTCGTTTCCACCGAACGACTTGCGAAGGCCGACATACCCATGGAGACGATGGCGCTCGTGCCGCGCAAGATGGCGGAGCAAGAGACTCTGTTTCCGGTGCTATTCGACGCTCAGTCTGGAGTGCTGAGTGTGGTCACGCCTGACCCTGACAACACGACGGTACTTCACCAACTCGTGTTCGGCGGCGGTCCCGTCAAGCAGGTGCGCGCGCTGGTGGCGCGACCTGCCGCCATCAAGGCTGCCATCAACAAGTTTTATGGGGGCGACATTTACGCCTTCGCCCAATTGGACCGACAGGCACACGAGCAATTCTCGAACATGTTGAACGTGTTTGAGCGCAATCTAGTGACTGAAGAGTCGATGACGGCCGCCCTGGCTACCGAAAGTCCAACCGAGCGTGTGCTGTCGCAGAAGGATCTGGAGGGCGGTGGGGCCAAGGGGATCTTCAAGGAGGGGTTCGCTAGCGACGCCTACCTCGAGACGCTCAACGTACTGGTCAGCCTATTGGAGAACAATCGCCCGGATTTGCGCGGACACTCCAGTCACACCGCGCGGCTCATGAAGAAAGTCGCTGAACGTATCCAGCTTTCCTTTGCTCAAGTCGCGGCCATGCAGATCGCCGGTTACATCCACGATTTGGGTAAAGCGAGTGCCTATCATCTCACCGCTCTGAACGTTTCCCAATACGAAGGCCATCGCACAGCCGCGCAGAAGCTTTGTCGTAGTCCAGTGCGCATGCTGGAGGGCATCGGTTTGCCACAAGAGAGCCGGGATGCAGTGCTGTACATGTACGAACGCATCGACGGAAAAGGACTGCCCGGAGAGTACGCGGGCAAAGATATTCCTCTCGGGGCGCGACTCTTGGCCATTGCGGACACGTATGCAGATCTGACGCAGAATCCGCGCAACCCATTCCGCAAAGCGTTGCGCCCGGCACAGGCGTGCGAAGTGCTCGAGCGCTATCGCGGCACCGTCTTCGATCCGAACCTGGTAGACCTGTTCAAGCAAACCGTGACCGGCGACGACTTGAAAGCGCGCTTGCTTGCCGACCGCCGGGTTGTGCTGTTGATCGAGCCGGACCCGGAGGAGTCGACAATCTTGGAATTGCGGATCGTTGAGCAAGGCTTCGAGGTGCGTTCCGCGCGAAGTGCCGAAGCGGCCTTCGCTGGACTGAAGAAGGGCGATGTAGAGGTGGTGCTGAGCGAGGTTCAACTGGAAGGGCAGGATGGCCTGACGCTCATGGGCGAGGCGCGCAAGCTTGCGAATGGCGAGAAGATCCCCTGGCTGTTCTTGAGTTCGAGCGGCGGCAAGAACGAGGCGCAACGCGCGTTCGAGTTGGGGGCGGCCGACTACTTAACAAAGCCGGTTGCCGCGGACGTCCTGGTGGCGAAAATGCGGCAGATCCTCGAGCGTGAATCCCGGGCAATCGGTGCACGCGGCGTGGCGGGATCTCTGCAAGAGATGGGATTGCCAGAGATCATCCAGGTGCTGTGGCACGGTCGCAAAACCGGTGCACTCAAGATCCGATTCGGGCGCGAGGGCGGAGAGATCCACCTGGTGGAGGGCCACGTATTCAACGCGCTCTGGGGTACCCTGCGCGGTGCAGAGGCGTTCTACGCGATGCTCGCCGTCACAGAAGGAGAGTTCGTGCTGGATCCGAATTTTCGCGCTCCTCAGCGAGTGATTCAGGATAGTCCCGAAGCCTTACTGCTGGAGGCAATGAGAAGGCTCGACGAAGGCATGGCTCGTGGCTAGCGTGGAGAGCGGCCGCATGGGTGGCTGGCAAAAGGGCGACCGTACCCGACGCGATCGGAGCTGCGGTAACCCTGGAGAATGGAGTTCTTAGTGACGCAGCGCGGGCGACAATCACCCCTCGTCGGGTTCAACAGCAACGTGCGCTACAGAGGCCACACCTTCCATATCCAAACTGAAGATTCGGGTCGTACACGTCCGCACGTCACTACCCTTCTGTTTGCCGACGGCGGCCATATCATTGCCAGCCGCCGCTCCGACTACCGAGATCTGCTCGCGGACGCTGATTGGGAAGCCGAGGTGAAGCGTTGTATGCAGGACCAGCATCGGGGGGTCGTGCGGGAGCTCATGAGTGGCGGCCTAGACGAAAAGATCGTGGCGCTACTCGGCGCCCTCGCTCCTCGCTCGTCTCACGCTCACTCCGCTTCCCGTCCTGCGGCTCCGGGTACTGAAAGCTACAGCCCTTCGAGTCCTGCACCCATCGTTCCGCAGCTGAAGCTACAGCCCACGTCAAGCCATTCGAAACCAGCGACGCGTCCGCCCTCCATCTTTCAGATGGCACAGTCCCCCTTGTTGGGTTCGGGCGAGCTGAATCAAGACTCGCTCAACGACGTCATCCTTTCGTTCATCTCTCAGGAACTCGAAGCCGAAGAGCGATGAGTGGTCGGGCTTGGCCTCGACGCCCGTGACCGTGGCGTGAGCGAGCACCTCTTCAGCTTTTGCGCTTGACCCCGTCGCCAGGTTCAGTACGTTGCAGCCGCCGCAAGAGGCGGCTTCGGCGAGGTAGCCAAGTGGTTAGGCAGCGGTTTGCAAAACCGTTATACGCCGGTTCGAATCCGGTCCTCGCCTC
>CAZNZA010000139.1:7252-12919 GCA_964577325.1 uncultured Polyangiaceae bacterium | reverse complement strand
GCCTACGACTCGCGTACGGCGTAGTAGTCACTGTCGATCATCACTCCCACCTCAGCTTGATTGGCCTCCCGGCACAATCGCTCACAAAACGCTGCTAACTTGTTCCGAGCAGCCTGGTCCACGGCGTCGGGGGGCACGTACGCTTGGACGAGCACGGGCTCGTCGAAAAGCAACTTTCCCTCCTGTTCGTCATCACGCCACACGCCTTTGGCCTTGGTGTACGCCGTTGCCCGGCCAAAGATGTTTCCGAACGCTTCGAGCGCGGCGTTCGTCCACCGGTCCTGGTCGATCCGGGTAACGTTATCCCGCTCCACACTCGGAACGAACACCGCCACTTGAATGCGTTTGCCAGCCTTCTGAAAAGCCATGATCGCCGTTATGGAACCGAACTCCAAACTGCCAAGTCCCAGCTCCGGAGGTCGCCAGTTTTCGAGCGATGACGACCAATTCGCCGCTACCGCCCGCGCTTACCGTTCGGGAGCGCCAACTTGTGAGGGTTGCCCAAGGGTGGTACTCTGCCGTCAATGCGCGAGCACGAAGCGACGATTGTCGAGCAGCTGGAAGCGGCTTTGGGCGACGAGGTGCAGGCTATCTACCTGTTCGGCTCGCGCGGCCGCAACGACGCCCGAACGGACAGCGACTGGGACGTCGCGCTGCTGAGTTCGCGGCGCCTCGATGCTGTCGAACGCTGGCACTTACAGGAACGTATTGCTTCCGCTCTTAGCTGTAACGTGGACCTTGTCGACCTGAGAACAGCCTCGGCGGTCATGCGCGTCCAAGTTCTGAAAGATGGGCGGCTCTTGGCAGATCCACAGCCGCAAAGGCGGGCCGAGTTCGAAGTGTTCGCCCTTTCCGACTACGCCCGTTTACAGGAAGAACGCCGCGAGATTCTGGCAGATGCGTCACGACCAGGATGGCTCGATGGATGATATCGAACTGAACAAGCGAGAAATCATCGCGCGCTGCATTCGCAGAATCCACGAGGAACGCACGCCGGACCCACAGGCCTGGCGTACGAACCTGACGAAGCAAGATTCGGTCATCTTGAACATCCAGCGGGCATGTGAGGCTGCCATCGACTTGGCTATGCACCGCGTGCGTCAACACAAGCTCGGCATCCCTCAAGCCCACGGTTCGGCTGTGTTGACCTTGCCGCGCTACGAGCCGCCCACAACTAGTGAGGGCGTTCGTACCGCTACTCATGCGGCGATCTGCAGCCGGTGGGACTGTTTCATTGCCAGAATCCGGCTCAACTGCGCCGGACTCTGGGGTTAAAACTCTCGCGACGCGTTCGAGCTCCTGCATCGAGCGAACCGGATGACGCCAGACCTTCGCGATCGGTTGCAGCGGATGGTCGGCTTCCGCAACGTCGCCGTTCACCAGTACCAAGCGCTAAATCTCGAGGTCATCGAGAGCGTCATTCAGCACCACCTGGACGATTTGCGGTGCTTCGCAGAGCTCCAAGCGCCCTAAGTTGCAGGACTCATCGCTGAAGCGCTTGGAGGTCGATCTTGCTACTCAGCGGCAGGCGAAGAACTCCAGGTCGTCGATGTAGACGTCGAACACGTTGCCGGCTTCAATCGTGAAGTCAAAGCCGTTGAGCTGGCGGGCGTCGATCGAGGGTGGTCGAGGATCACCCCAGTACGGGCGCTGCTGCATACCGCCGAAGAAGAACTCGAACTGTTGCCACTCGGTGCTGAGGGAGAGATCTTTGCCGAAGTGGTTGTAGCAGTTGGTACACACCCCGCCGTTTGGGTGGGTGTTCACGTCGGCGACTTTAAAGCGAATCGACGGCGTAGACTTGGGGCCCACCTTGGCGCGGAAGCGGATCCCCGCGTAGCGGGACGCGTCGTAGAACTCGCCCTGGAGAAAGTCTGCCCCGAATTGCGCGCCCCATGCTTTGGAAGGATCGCCCGTGGCGGTCTTCCCCTCGGCGTGCATCACGTAGCCTTCCCCTTCGATCTCGATGGGGTTGAACTCTTCGGGGAAGATTTCCGAGCCCTCGGAATCCGCGGACGTGTACCAGTACTGGCTGCGCCCTCCAACCGAGGCGATCTGGCGATTGCCATCCTCGAAGTCGTCGATCAGTCCGTCGGCGGGCACATACGTGCCACGAGGGCAGTAGGTGCGCGGCTTGGGCGAACCGTCCGGATTGACCAACGGCGCTGACACGCCGACGTTACACCCGGCCAAAAGCAGGGCAGTTACTCCGGCGCACGGCAACAGTAGGCTTCGGAAACAGCGCTTCACGTCGATCTCCTTCACCACCACATGCTCGCCGACAGCGACAACACGTCGGTGTCCGGCTCTATCGATGGGTCCTCACGCGGCGGTGCCCCGTCGCGCACCACCACTCGCGAACCGTTTACCCAACGCGAGTACTGCAGCACGAGTTGATCCGTCGCCTGCCAATCGGTGCGGAAAATCACCCGCGGCGACCAGACGGCAAACGAGCGCTGGGCGTCCGAGTCGTCGGGATCTACCCGGTCGAAGCGCACCGAAGCGGCCATCCACGACAGCAAGCTGTACGTCGCCTCGGCGCCGAACTTTTGCATCCAGCGGCCGTCGTAGCGGTCATCGCGGCTTTCGACATTGACGCCCATACCGAACAGGCTCACCACGATGTCCGGGCCGTCTCCGTAGAACGGCACCGGGTAACTCACGAGCCGACCCACGCTGAGGTCGTATTGGGCGCCCATGATTGTCAGCGCGCCGTCGCCTTCGCTTTGGTCGCCGAGGTAGTTGTCCATGAGCGAGGGCCCACCTCGCGTGTTGAGGACCTGCATCGTGCTGCCAACGACCCGGGCATTGATGGCTTCTACCCGCGAGAACGCGAAGTAGAGGTGACCAAAGCGGCCCATCGTCAAACGCAGGTCGGCAGCCAACGTGTTGATGGCACCGTCTCCGGCGATGGGATTAGCGGCGCGGTCATCCTGAGAAAACGCGTTGAGGTAGTGCAGCCCCAGCGTCGCTATTCCCTTGTAGTTTGCACCGGCGTGCCAATGGTTTACGAAGGTCGTGCCGACGTTGGTGTCCGCGAAGTCGTTCCAGTAGTCCGGCGTCAGGTCGTTGGGCGTCTTGTTCGAGGAGCCCATGATCCCCTGCTCCACCATCAGCGTGAAGTCGTCGGAGAGACTCAAGCTGGCGATGATGTTCTCGCCCACGCCGTTGACACGTCCAATCAGCGTCGTGCCGTACAAGCCTTCGTCGTACTGACCCATGGCGCCGTAGCGGCGCGTGAACGCGCCAACGTGCATGCGCACGTCGACGTTGGGTGCCAGATCGGGATGCACCGTTAGGTACACGTCGTTGATGCCGGCTTGCGACGACGGATCGAAGAACGTGGTCGAGACGCTGGCCTGTCGCGCCAACAAGTGAATGTTGCCGGTAACGATGCTGTTGCCGATCGAGAAATTGAGCTGAGCGTAAGGTGTCGGCACCACGCCGGTGTGGGAGAACGTCGCGTAATCGTCCGGCACGACGGGGGGCGTGTGCAGCACGGTAGCGCTCTCCCCTGGCCCCGGATCTTCCCGTTGGTTCAAGCCAACGACGATCGGCATCGTGAACATGCCGTGGTAGTCGAAGCGCCAGTCGCCCGCCCCTGTGGGCTTTTGTCCGAAGGCGGGAGTGACGCCACCCGGCAGCGCCCCCACGTTGGGAGAGCTCGGATCGATGCCAAGAGTAAACGTAGACGCCGTGCCCTCGTCGGGAATGAGAGGTGCGTTCGGGCCAGCCCCCTGTGCCGGATCTTGAGCTAGCGCGGGTGAGGCCGAGAGCCCGAACCAGGCAACGGCAGTCGCTGTCAGCCACACGGAACGGAAACGGCGGATCTCGGGCAGCCCACCCAGCGAGCTACCCAGTACGTTGGTTTTTGTTGAAACGGATGCCATGAGTTCGCTCACCACCACATGTTCATGCTCAGTCCGAAAAACTCATCATCGAGCCGTTCCGGAGTTCGTTCACCAGTGCCTTCATTTCGCGTCCGATCGCCGTAGAACCATTTGACGTACGACAGCGTGAACGTCTCACGACTATTCCAGTCGGTTTTGACCTGGATCCGAGGAGCCAACACGTAAAAGGTCTCCTCTGCGTCTTTCGAGTTCGGCGCGACACGGTCGAAGCGTGCGCCTACGCCGAGATAGCGCCAAAATGTATACAAGACATCGATGGCTTCTTTGTTACGCCAGCGATTGTTGAAGAGCTCTTGGCCGCTCTCCGATTTGGCGACGTGCGCGCCCATCTTGATGAAGATGTCGGGACCATCGCCGCCGAAATGCTGGGGGTAGCTCACGACCCTGCCCAGGCTGACTTCGTAGTTGATGGCCAGTACGAGCACGTTGCCCGTCCCTCCCGAAGCAACACCCAACCAGCGGTCCGTGAACTCCTCACCGAAACTGGCGTAGGGTGCCAAGCCGCGCATGCCATAGGCGTGGTCCGCCATCGTGTACGAGCCGCCGACACCGAGCAGCCCGAACTCGTCCAAGAACAATTGAGCGGTACCGCCCACGATGTCCATGCGCGGATCTTGCAGATCGAATTCATCTTGCTGGCGCGTCGTCGGGTCGTCGCGGTCCTGCTCCAAGCGCTCGTCGGCGGCGAAGGCGTTGATGTAGTTCAAACGCAGTTCGAGCCGCGGCGTGGTCTCGATGTCGACGCCTGCCGTTATCGAATTGATGAGCGGGTTCGCCCAGTACGGGCGCGCGTACGCGTTCTCAGGATTGGGGATCGTTTCATCGGGGACTTTGCCGTCCCGGTTCATCAAGAGCTCATGCCGAAAGAACAGCTTCGCGCTGTCGGAAAGGCGGTAACCCAACGTGGTTCGCAACCCCGCACCGCGCAGATTGGCCACGAGCGGGTTGGTGTACATGCGGTTGGCGTAGCTCGAGAGATCGCCTTGCGAGGTCGTGAAATATCCCGCATCGACATTGATCGATACCCCGCCAATGCTATCCGGCGAATACGTCAGAAACGCGTTGTTGATGAAGTATTGGGTGCCGAACTGGTAGTACGTCGTCGGCTGGGTCGGGTTCCAGGTCTCGATGGCAACTGTTGCCTTGACACGAGCACTTCCAAACTCGAAGCGCATGCTGGCCCAGTTGCCGGGAATGGATCGGGTGGCGAGAAACGAGTTGTAAACTTCTACCGTTTCCGGCGGAACGTGGAAGACCGTCGTGGCCTGATCCGAGTTCGGGTGCGGGCGTTCATCGAAGCTCGCCTGCAGCGACGCGGTCATCGAACCGCCATAGCTGAACACCCACTCCGTCGGCGGCACCGGTGCACCGAAGTTGGCGGTCATGCCGCCTGGTAGCGCGCCGACCCGAGGTGAATGGGGGGATTCGCCGAGTGACAGGTGGCGGCGGTATCCAGGCAGGTAACCGGAGTACAGGATCTCGTCACCCTCGGGCACGAGAGCGGGCGGAGCGTCGTCGGCCACAGCTTCTGCCTGTTGGCCCTCCTCGCCCGCGGGAGCGTCGGGCGGCACGTAAACAGGAATCGCCTCGCCCTCCGGCGGTGCAATCGGCAAGGATTCCCCTGCAGCGGGTACCCCTACTTCGTCACCGGCTGGGGCCTCCTGAACGAGCGTCGGCTCCTCCTCGCCTGGGCGGGGCTGCCCGCCTGGCTCCGCGGCGTCTGCCGGTCCAGGGGGGGAGTCAGCCGTGGGCGGGG
>CAZNZA010000139.1:0-7152 GCA_964577325.1 uncultured Polyangiaceae bacterium | reverse complement strand
CGGTGCGGCGGGCGCTGCCGGTTTCGCCGGTGTGGCGGGTGCCGCAGCTGGAGCGTCCGGATCAGGCTGAGCGCTCGGAGGTGTGCCCGGAGCACCCTGCGCCAGCACCTGAGGCGCCACGAGACTTAGAACCGCGAAGAACGACGCGCCGCCGCTCAACCTGCGGGCGTTAACCCGGATACCACGCGCCTGGTGAAACAAGTTTGACAAGGGGCTCATCACTTCGTGTGCTTGTTCCGGTAAAAACGAACATCGTCGAACATGTAGTCGATCCAGCCACGACCCCAGATGAACCGGAACAGGCCTGCCGACGTGAGATCCAAGTGGAACGACTCTTTCGCCCACCCTTGCTGCAGGAGTTCACTGAACGGCACCTTGTAGAACTGCCACTCCGTGCTCAGCCGTACTGGCTTTAGCCAATGGTCGCCGCAGAGCTGGCTGTTCTCGTACGGAGTCGGGCCATTTTCCGGGTCGTAACAGTAGTTTTCCGTGATGCCGCCGCGGAACGTGAAGGGGTGACAGCCAGTCCCTTTGAAGGCCACGTCTTCACGGGGGTTCGTGCCGTCTAGCGTCCGGAAAGCGCGAAAGCCGCGCTGACAGAGATACTGTCCGCATTGCGGGTAACCGGAACGGTTTTCCTCGTCGATGTAGGAGAACTCTTCTCCATCGTACAGAGACACGGCGCTCAGCCACTCGTCTTCGAGCGGCTCGACCTCATCGTAGCGCGGGTCGTAGCAGGCTCCGTCGGTGCAGGTCGTATTGCCCGTGCAGCCGCACTCCTGGTTGCGTTCGCAGAACCGCTTGTCGTCGGGATTGATGTGGTATTGGAGGTAACTCAGATCGTCGTCGGTGTACTTGTCACCCAGTGCGACGCGGATACCCGGCTGGCTGTCATTGCTGCGGCGGGCCCAAAAACTGATGCCGTCCCAGCGCGTGAGGTCTAGCGTCATGCCCCACATGAACTCCTCGCCTTCGGGCACCCCTTCTTTGCCGTTGCGATCGCGCTTGGGACACGCGGTGTAGGCCAGGCTGTCCTCGTCCGATTCGCAGGCACGCGGCGAGTCGGCGCCGTCGCAGCCCTTGTTCAGGACTTCCTGATCGCCGATCGTGATCTCCCCAGCCGCGTACATGTTGCCCTGGTTGCTGTTCATGCACTTGAGGTGACGGCCGATGCCGCCACCCCAGTTCAAGAACGGTCCGCCCTGGAGATGCAGCACGTCGTTGGCGTCTTCCTCACCCTTGCAACGTTGCAGGCGGCGTACCTCGGGCTGGAAGCCGAGCAGACGCGTGCCCTGGTTCTCGTTGTACTGAACGCTCCCGTCCTCGTTGCGACCGGTGACGGCGCGCATGAAGTCCACAGCGCCGTCGGTGTAGGAATACAGGTTGGAGGCGAAACCCTCGAAGTCCCAGATCGGAGTCGGATAGAACTCCACTCCCTCCTCGGCCGCCTCACAGTCGACGGGTTCGGGATCGGAATTGTCGAGGCACGTGTTAACACAATTTCCGTCGCCTCTAGGCGGCGACTCTTCTGGACGGTCGCCACGAGCCGAATTACAGGATAGACCGGTCAAGACTCCGAGAAGCCCCAGTCGCCAGATCCAGCTGACACGCTGCATACAGTCGCTCACGAGGGTGACGTCACTAAACGGTAGTGACCCGCGCGTAAAGTCAGTTTGTGTTCCTGCGACCAGAAAACTGACTATCACCAGACCGCGACCCGACCCGAGCTTGGAAAGCGACCGGGTAGGCGTCGCAAATGTAAGCCCCGAAACTACGCCAAAGCACCATGACCTTCCCTTTCCAGAACCCCGATCTTCCCGTTGTCGAACGCGTTGCCGACCTCGTGTCGCGCTTGAGTCTCGATGAAAAGGCGCAGCAGATGCTGCACGAAGCCCCGGCCATTCCCCGTCTCGGCATCCCCGCCTACAATTGGTGGAACGAATGCCTGCACGGCGTCGCGCGCCAAGGCGTCGCCACCGTCTTCCCTCAGGCGATAGGCATGGCCGCCATGTGGAACGAGCCACGCCTGCGCGAGGTAGCCACCGCGATCGCAAACGAGGCTCGCGCCAAGCATCACGAATACCTGCGCCATGATGATCACGGCATGTACAAGGGGCTCACCTACTGGACGCCCAACATCAACATCTTTCGCGATCCGCGCTGGGGCCGCGGCCATGAGACTTACGGCGAATGCCCGTACTTGACGAGCCGGCTCGGCGTTGCCTTTTGCGAAGCCATGCAGGGCGATGACGAGCACTACTTGAAGCTGGTGGCCACCCCCAAGCATTTCGCCGTACATAGTGGTCCGGAAGGACTACGCCATCACTTCGACGCGATTGCGTCCGAAAAGGACCTGTGGGAGACCTACCTGCCGGCGTTCCACGCCTGCATCACCGAAGCCAAAGCCCACAGCATCATGGGGGCTTACAACCGCACCAATGGTGAACCGTGTTGCGCAAGTGAACGACTGCTCAACGATATCTTGCGGCAGCAGTGGGGCTTCGAGGGTTATGTCGTCAGCGATTGCTGGGCGGTGCGTGACTTCCATCAGGAACACAAGATCACCAAAACCGCCGAGGAATCTGCGGCGCTTGCCGTCAAGCTGGGCTGCGATCTCAACTGTGGGTGCACCTACGAGCACATTCCTGAGGCCGTCGCCCAGGGTCTGCTCACCGAAAGCGACCTCGATGTCTGTGTCACGCGCTTGTTCACGGCTCGCATGCGCCTGGGAATGTTCGACCCTCCCGAGCGCGTGCCGTACGCTTCGATCCCGTACGAAGTGAACGATTGTGACGAGCACCACGCGCTTGCCGTTCAAGCGGCGCGCGAGTCCATCGTTCTCCTCAAGAACGAACAGGGACTACTACCGCTGTCGCCGAACCTGTCGAGCATCGCCGTCATCGGCCCCAACGCCAATGACGACCACGTGCTTTTGGCCAATTACTTCGGCGAAGCCTCCGATTCCGTCACGCCGCTGGAAGCGGTGCGACAGGCGGTATCCAAAGACACCAAGGTGTGGCATGCCATGGGCTGCAAGCGCCTGGGCACGAAAGAAGATGGCCTCGGTCGCCACGGAAACCTTTCGGAAGCGATGAGTATTGCCAAGCGCGCGGACGTCGTGGTGCTGTGCTTGGGGCTGTCAGCGGAAATAGAAGGCGAGCAGGACGACATCGGTAACGTGGACGCTGGAGGCGACAAGAGTGGCCTCGAGCTAACGGGTTTACAACAGAAGATGATGGAGCAAGTCGTGGCGTTGGACAAGCCCACGGTGCTCGTATTGATGGCGGGCAGCGCTATCGACATCAGCTGGGCTCAGGAACACGTAACGGCCATCATCGACGTTTGGTATCCGGGCGCTTTGGGCGGTATCGCGGTGGCAGACGTACTGTTCGGCAAGTACAATCCCGCAGGGCGTCTCCCCATCACCTTTCCCCGGTCCCTTGCGGACGTGCCGGAGTTTACCAACTACGATATGAAGGGCCGCACGTACCGCTATTCAACGGCCGAACCCCTATATCCGTTTGGGTACGGCTTGTCGTACACGACGTTCGCTTACTCTGCACTAAAACTGTCGGCGACGAGCGTGAGTGGAGATGGGCCGCTATCCGTGTCCGTCAGCGTCGAAAACACAGGCGCTCGTGCGGGCGATGAGGTCGTGCAGCTTTACGTCGAAGACGTGGAGGCATCGTGTCGGGTGCCCGTGCGCGATCTGCGCGGATTTCAGCGTGTGCACCTGCAGCCCGGCGAGAAGCGGGTAGTGCAGTTCGAGGTAACGCCGAAGCATTTGTCTCTCATCAACGACCAAGGCAAGCGCGTGCTCGAGCCCGGGCGCTTTCGTATCACGATAGGCGGCAGTCAACCCGACGCGCGCAGCGTGGCCTTGACCAAGACAGCACCTCTACAGGCGGAAGTCGAAGTCACCGGCTCTGCTCGACAGCTCCCCTACTAAAGGACCGTCAGGGGGCAGCGTCAAAGTAGAAGACGGTATGGTCTTCGGCAGCGCCGAAGCCCTGCTGCGTTGCCCCTCCTGGCAGGTACAGGCGGTCATCGACCACGGCAGCCGCGTATCCGTGACGAGGAACGAGCATGTCCGGGAAGGATTCCCACGCGTCGCTGACGGGATCGTACGCTTCCACCTGCGTAAAAATCCCGTCGCTCGAATCCGCGTTACCCTCTCCGCCCAACACGAATATCCGTCCAGCCAACACGCCTCCTGCCGCCCCACCTCGGGGTGTCGGGATGGGCGCGCGCTCGGTATACATTTGAGTATCCGGGTCGAACATCCACGATTCCACGTGAACACCTTGAATGCTCCCGCTGCGACCAGAGACGATATAGATTTTGCCGTTGATGCCTGCGGCCAAGCAGTGTTCGCGCAGCGCCGGCATCAGCGGGAGCACCTCCCAGCTGTCACTCATCGTGTCGTAGACGGAAGCATCCGGTAAGGTCCGATCGCTGGCACCGCCAAACAGGTAGATCTTGTCCCCTAGGGTGGCCACGCAGGCCGAACCGCGTTCCGTCCCCGTCGGCAAGGGAGCACGCCCCGACCATTCGTCGGCCGTGGGATCGTAGGCGTACGAGCGCGGATCCGCCACGCGCAAACTGCTCCCCAAGTGAAAGCCGGTGACGTAGATGAGACCGTTCACGACGGCGACGTTGGGATGATGGAACTCGGCGGGGAAGTCGGCAACATCACGCCACGTGTCGGACGCAGGTGAATAGGCCTGAACGCTCGCCGTTACCTGGGGGGTGAAGCCGCCCAAGACGTACACCTCGCCGTTCAAGGCTGCGGCTCCGTGCTCTTGGCGCACGCTCGGTAAGGCAGGAAGCACTTGGTGCGTCGGCTCTCCTTCGAGTGGTGGCGGGGCTTCGGGAGCTCCGTCGTCATCGCCTTCGGAAGCGGTCGGTGTGGCGTCGTCCGTGGAGGTTTCATCGTTGTCGGTGTCGCCCACTTGGGGTAATCCGCCGCCGTCACCTTCGACGTTGGGCTCATTTTCGATTCCAGCGTCGCCCAAAGCGTCCGTCGTGCCCGGACCGTCACCTGCCGGCTGGGGGGCAGACGAGGGACTCATGGGCGAGGAATCTTCCATCGAGGGTGGGCCCGGATCCGCAGGGCCCCCGGTTCCGTTACCCGCGGTGGCTCCCGTGCCATCCGGTTCTGCAGCTGGGCTGCCGCCGGGTTCACCCCCGGAGCCCGGCGCGGGCGTCGAGCTCGAGGTCGGCGCGAGGCCCGATTCCTCAGGGCTTTCAGTCATTTGGGAGTTGTTCCCTTCTGCCCCACAGGCACAGGACAGCAAAACGGTGACGCACGTTCGTCGAAAGGCGAGCATAGCGCCGAGTGTCGCACCGACGACGACGGCGGGCAAGCCGCACCGCCGTGTAGCGTTCTACGGATATGCTCCGACGCGGCGCTCAGGGCGTGACGCGCTGTCCGCTTTTGCTGGAGCCGGGCTTCGCCCCATTCAGATACTTCATGACACCTTGCAGCTTCGGTGCCTCGACCAACGGTTGACCTTCGTATTCCAAAAGCCCCCAGCTCCCGTACTGCGAGCTCGAGATGAGCGAGGAGAAGAGCATGAAGTCGGCACCGCCCGCTTGCTGCCAGTGTCGCAAGTAGCGAAAGTAGTAGTCGGTCATTTCTGCACGTCGACTCAGTTCTTGCATGAGCTGGGTTAGCGCCGCGTCTTCGTGAGTGTCCGGGTGACCGAGAAAGTGTTGTCCTCCTTCGTAGGCGAACAGCTGAATGTGGGCGTAGGGGTTGGGACCAGATGGCGAACCGTCTTCTTTCAATAGCGCGACGTGAGCATCCATTTCACTCATCGCGTCCGTCAATGAGCGCTCCACCATGGCGAGGCGCTCCTTCCAACTCGCTTTCTTCCAGCGTTCGGCCTCCTTGCCCGCCGAAGGAAAAGCGCCGAAGTAGGGCGCGATGGCCAGGGCATCGGTTTTTTTGTAGGCATGATTGTACTCGAGCACTTGCTGCGCAACCCAAGGGTTCGCCGAGTGAGCAGCCATGACACGGACGAACGGCCTAAGCCCCCCTGCCGTACCTTTATTGTCACCGGTGAACACCTGAGCAAAGATGTCGAAGATCTCGACGGACCGCTTGGAGTACCAGCGCAACTGTCCAGCAAAATCGTCTTGCTGACCCGGCAGCGTAGCGGCCTGTTGGCGAGCGTAGCTCGCTTGCTCGAAGATGTCGTTCCACACTTCGTTCGAATACTCGATACGCGGGACCAAGCCCGGATGAAGCTTACCCTTGATTAACAGCGCTGCCTGGCGCACGTAATCATCCGTCGCCAGGTGCGGGATGGTGAACCAAGGGTGCGTCTTGGTGACGTTGGCGTGAGCGATCTGATACTCCAGAGCAACGCCCTTGTTGGCTTGCGTCTGGTCGCTCGGCTTTGGTCGGCTCTCCCACGTCGAAACCTTCGAGTCATTCGTCGCAGCCCAGTCCATGTAGCGGAACGAGCTCATCATCGACCAGCGCTTCAGAAACTCCGCGCGAAACGGATTTGCCGGGTGCCCTTTGCGATACGCAGCCTCTCGAGAAAGTGGCACCAGACGTATGTTGCGCACCGGATCTTTGGCACTCGTCGTTTTCACCTCGATGCCGATGCGCGCCGACTCAGTCGCGGGTTCGGGCAGTTGGATGACGATGCGTCCCGGCGCGTCCGCCAGCACTGCTTGGTCGTCGAGGAACAGGGGTCGAACCACACCTTTTCCGTCCCACAACAACACCATCTTCTGCCGCGGGTATCCGCGCGGAATGTCCCACAGACTTACGGCGCTATGCCGGGGGGCAATCGATCGCGGATAACCATCAGGGCCAAACGTGACCCCCTGGGGGTCACTTTCTGCCCACCCTGCGCCCTCCTTCTGCGCGAAGAACGGCTGACTGTGTGCAAACGCGTCCTCGAACGTGACCTCGCTCGAGTAGTAAGCGTTGCCTTCCAGGTTCAGACCGATCCGAGGTCCACCGGCAGCGCCCGGCTGCTCGGCGGCAGTGCGGACTTCACCAGCTGGACTACCCTGTACGGCGATGCCAGACTCGGCGGTACGTGGGTCGACGGCTGCACCATGCTGGGCAGCGGGGTTCGACTGAACGGCAGGGTCCGAATGAACGGCGTGACTTGACTGAACGGCAGGGTC
>CAZNZA010000138.1:0-13138 GCA_964577325.1 uncultured Polyangiaceae bacterium | reverse complement strand
TCCGCCAATGCCCGGTTTCGGCGTCTCACGGATCTTCCCTTACGCCAAACGCATCTTCACCTGAATCCATGGCAACTGCGTGTTCGTCCGTCTCCGCCACGACCTCGAGCAATCGTTAGCGGCACGCTAGCGTCAATGATGCGTGGCACACTTGGAAACGCCTGGACCCAAGTCACCACCTCGGGTGAGCAGCGGGATCCTCAGGTCGTGGCTGGCTACGTCTACTGGTGGACCGAAGGCGCAGCGTCCAAAACGGCTACTACCAGGACCTATTCCGACAGAACGTCAATGGCGGACAGGCACAATTCGTCACCTCGATCGAGGGATGCAGCTACGACGTCATTGGGCAGCGCGTTGCATGGGTGCGCGAAACGACGCTGCTCGATCCCTTGGTTCTTCAAGAGCACGTCGTGACCTTCGAACTCCTGGCGTGAGCCTCTGGCCCGGAACCGTATTGAGGGGGCTGCTCACCGCTCACTACATTGCACGACGCCTTCAAACACACCTAGACTCGCGTCGTCCGCGGACTGAAACACATGCCAGCTGTCGGGGGCGCATGTTGACGGAAACCGCCACAGTGCACCATCATCGTCGCGCATGAACGTCATCGCTGCGCCATCGACACACGACCCCACGCATGCCACGAACGTCGACTCTACACAGTCACGCTCCTCCGAATAGCGGTCGCCAATAATAGCGATGCAACCGCCCACGTCGCCAGCTACTTGAAGGCACCCGCGTTCGTCCAAGGCCCCGCATGAATCCCCCATCTCGGCGGATGCAACTTGTGAATCTTCGTGATCTGGATGGGCGGATTGTGATTCTGTTCCCGCATCGTGCATACCCGCATCAGGAGATTGAGTCGCCGATTTGCCCGTGTCCGGCTCCAGGGAAGTGCTTCCGGCGCGAGGGTGGGCAGACTTGTCTTCCTTGGTGCCACCGCACGCCGTCGTTAATGCCGCGGCGCAAACAATCCAAATTGTCTTCATATTTGGCATTCTCCCTCGCTTCGTGGCGGTGCATGCTCACAGCCTTGCGAACGCTATTCTAGACGAACGACGGCTCGACGTCCAGGAGACGGGGACCGGAGCCAACACCACCCTCCCTCCGGACCCCGCGGATCTCCAACGCCTTCGCAAAAACAACTGGGATAGATGAACAGCAACCAACCGCGGCTCGCCATCTTCGACATCGACGGCACGCTCACTCATACTGCGGCGATTGCCGATCGCGTTTTTGTGCAGACGGTGGCCGAGTTCCTTCACGTACTCTGCGATGACATCGAGTGGCCCGATTCAACCCACGGTACGGATTCAGGGGTCCTGCATCACATTCTCGGGCACCACGGCATTCAACCCCTGACGCCCGTTGCCCTTGCAGCCCTGCAGCGCATTTACTTGACGGCTCTCCGCGTCGAGCTCGCCCAAGCCTCGCCCATCCCTGGCGCAGCCGATGTTCTCCGGCTGCTCTCGATTTCAACGGATTGGTCCCTTGCCTTTGCCACGGGGAACTGGCTGGAGCCTGCCCTTCATAAACTCACCGTGTGCGGCCTCAGCACCCATGGGGCCGTCATCGCTTCCTCGTCTGACTCCCACGACCGCACCGATATCCTTCGCTTGGCCGTCTCTCGCGCCGGCTCACCGTGCCCAGCCGTTTACCTCGGAGACCGCCCTTGGGACAAGGCGGCTGCAGAACGGCTCGGGATCGGGTTCGTCGCCGTCGGCGGCGGCGTTGCTGCAGAGCATAGCCTGGATAACTACGAGGACCACGCTCACTTCTGGAACGTGCTTGAAGCCGCTGCGCGTCTACCCGGAGCCCAACTCCAACTGTAGGTGAACGTGCCAAGGTAGGCATGTTGAGCGCTAAAGGGATACCCTCGTCAGCGTTTCATGCTGATACGCGAGCATCGCAATTAGCGAAACTGGCTCAGTGCCGCTGCGGCGCTGCGCTGTAAACTGAGCTTGGGCTCTCGTCGTTGCACGTGGGACCAGGAGGGAAGGTCGATGAGAGCGCGTAAGACTTCGCTAGCCACGCTGACTTGCTTTTCCGTGGTACTGGCGGGCTGTGAGACATGCGAATCTCGCCATAGAGGTTCAGGCGCCTCCGTAGAAAAGGACGCCGCCGCTCCCCCGCTACCCTCACCTGTCACCTCACCCGAGCCGGTGGCGAGCTTGCCAGTGCTGCCTGAAGCCGGCATGCACACCCCGTCCGAGACAGAAGACCCTAGCCCGACGGGGTCTGTAGCATCGTCTGAGCCTGATACCTCCGACGCGGTGCTTCCGCCCACTCCTCCGCCGTTGCCGCACGTCGACGAGCCTCAGCACGTCGTCGGCGCGTGGGGGGACGTGCAGGAGATTAGCGGCACGGCCCTGCTGGGCACGCGGCCGAGTTCAGCCGTGATCAGCGTTGGAGATGGGCTGCGTTTGCCGCACGATGACCCAGCAGTCTTGAATTGGAGTGAGACAAAGCTTCAGTTTCGCGTTCCGTTTCCCCACCAGGGCGAAATCTTCGTGGAAACCAACGAAGGGCGTGTGGCCGCGGGCTCTTTCGAAAGTGAGTGGGTCTTGCGGGAGCCGTTGCCGGATCTTGCGGAACAGGTGATCGCGAGCTTGGCTCCCGATCCCCTAACGCTCGTTCTGGCCCTTGCTGGGGCGGAGCTGCGATTGGCGCGCTTTGCTGACTCCGGGTGGCGCACACTATCTGTGGAAAGCGACGGCCTACTGCTCGATAGCTTCCATCTCTACCAAGCCGCAGAAGGAACCATCGCCGCCTTTGCCGTCAGTGATAGTCAGCCACCCGAGCTCGTGTCATTCGACGTGCTCGACTTCGAGAGCGATGAACCGGTCGTGGGGCGACCCACGGGTGAGACACTAGGCGCACGTTGGCTGGCTGCTGGTTCCACCCTGGGAGGCGTCGTGTGGGCCCACGGTGCCGAGGGTTGGGAGCGCCTAAGCGCGACGCCCGAAGGTTGGACCTGGGACAAGGGCCCGATTGTCGAGCCTGCTCTCGATCAGGTGACGGCAGGCGCAACGAGTGATGGTTCGCTTTACTTCGCCCATGCCGTCGATACCGGCAACTTCCTCGACGACCTGGGCGCTCCATTCTACCGCCGCTTGGCGCCATGGCAGCTCGAGTTCGCTGCTGATGTGCGCGGCGGTATCAGTGTCGATGACTACATTACCAGCTTGACCTTCAAAGCTCATGGCCGAGGCTTCATCATCGAGTACTGCGGCACCGATACGGATCCGTTCAATGTGTCCGGCGACGCGTACCGGTGCTACTCCTCCGCGCACAGCGTGGAGGGTGACGTCCAGCTGCGAGGACTCAAAGAACGCGACGGGGCGCGCCATGCGTTCACACGCGATCGTGTCGCGGTGGCATATTGTAACGACAAAAGCGAACTTCGCGTGAGCATCGCCCGGGAACTGGATCCCGGCGCGGTCATCGCTTGGCCTTGCGCCGACACCAGGCGCTTGGAAATCGATCCTAACGGTGCATGGCTACCCGTAGTGAGCCTCGACGGCAACTGGCGACTGATTACCTCAAGCAAGCACTCGAGCGCGCTACCTCAGGCCGTCGGAGCCGACAGCGGTGCGGATTCAGGTGGCGAACCGGCTGCACCAGACGCACCAGACGCACCATCCGGTGGTGACGCCGGAGGGGTCGTCGACGCGGGCTCACCACCGAATCCCGCTGACTGAACGTCGTCGAACGCAAACCAGCGTAATGCTCGGCTTTGCGTTTCCTCACCTCGACGCGCATCAACTCCTGCTCGGCTGCAACCTGCGACCGCCTGCTTCTTCGCTTGACGTTGCCGCGGATTTACTTCAAGCATACCCAAACTAGGGTCTCATCCAGCGAATGAGTGGACTCTATCCTGAAGGACGAGTTCCGATGCGCATCATCCAAGCAGTAGGGATCCTATGGCTCGTCGCCAGCTGCGGCTCAGCCACTCATTCCAACGTGGCCGCTCCCACCGTCGCGAATCAAGCATGCCCAGCGCCATCGTTTGGCAATGACCTCCCGCTTGATGCCAGCCCGTCAGGCGAAACGCTCGCAAGTCGTGCACCCGACCCGACCGTGACGGATGGTGATAAGTATCACGTCATTTTCGAGAACGATCGGGTGCGGGTACTTCGGTACCAAGACAGACCAGGCGACAAAACTAGTCCCCACCACCACGCTGAGTTCGTGCTCTATGCACTGTCGTCGTTTCGCCGGCGCTTGAGCTTTCCCGATGGTTCGGTCCGAGAACGCGACTTCAAACCAGGAGATGTGATCTGGATGCCGGACCAGGTGCACACGGGTGAAAACGTTGGAACGACAGACACTGACGTGATCATCGTCGAGAACAAGCTTGCGGCCGGCACGCCCCTGTCCCCGTCTTCTTCATTGAAATAGTACTGCGGGTCGCGATGTTCAGTCGATGAGCGTAAGTTCACTCGGCGGCCGCATGGGCACGAAGCGTGACTGCGCTTGAATACGCTCGATCCAGCCTCGCACGGCGGGAAATGGTGCTAGATCGATGCCGCATTCATCACCGCGGTGGGTGTACCTCCAGAGAATATATCGATCTCGCGCACCTCCAGGTGCAGTTCGAGGAACGCTGCCAACAGGTGGATCTTGTAGCCATTGGCTGACTCACTATTGTCGTACAAGAGCATCGTCGAATGTTGCCCCGGAGGTGGGAAAGCCGCAAGCGCGCACCGCCGCGCGTGTCAACGCTGAGCGGTGCGGCACCCACGTGCGAGTTGCCGGTTTAGGCTATTCCAGCCAGAGGAGGCTCGGTGTAATGTCTTTACCGCAGCCAGCGAATGGAACCTCAACCGCCCTGGCTTGGGTATCGGCTCGACTACCGTCGCGCCAGCCATCCAGCACCAAGAGCCTTCTATCCTTGGGCGCACTGAGATCGTAGCCCACGGCAATGACGTAGTGCCAGTCCACGCATCGTCCGTCGATCTTCGCGTCGCGGGTTTTGAACAAGAGGATAGTAGGTAGTCCCTTGTCAATGTTGTTCACGACCCGGGCCATAAGCTTACCGTGGCCCGCTGCGCCCCGCAGCGTCTTCGTATCCAGCTTGCCCTTGTACCCACGATCGACGAGCCAGCGTTTGAGGCCCCCCTTCATGCTGGGCAGAAGCGTGGCCGTGCCTTGGTCACCGAACTTCATCACTCCCTGCTTCTTCATCAGCGCGCGGATGGTCGCTTCGGGTTTTTGCGTGCCGTCATAGTTGGCATCCGAGATAGCTTTTGGGTAGCCCTTGCCCTGCCAATAGCTCAACAGCATGGCCGTCGCGATGGGACCGCAGCCCTCCAACGTGCAATCTCGGCGACACTCGGTCCGGCACTTCTGCGACTTGCATGTCTTGACGCAATCCTTACGGCTCTCGCAGTCGTCAACCAGCCTTGCCTGATCGATGGGCTGCACACCAGTCAGCATCTTCCTCACCGGATCGGAGGGACTGCGCTGCAGATGGTCTATCGCCCGGGTGTACGACTTCTTGGCGATGATGTTGCCTTTGGTACGGCAGGTGGCTCCGTCGTTCGTCGTGCCGGCTGGGCACTTTTCCCAACACACCGGGCCCACGCCGTTGTAGCCGGCTTTGCATTGCGGGTAGCAAAGCCCGCCATCTTGCTCGTGGCCGGCAGGACAACTGTTCGCCTTGGCCCGGGTATGACTCTGCTTCGTGCAGGAAACGCCGATGTCCTTCATGCCGCTTGGACAGATGGGCGTACAACGAGTCATGACCCCGTGAAAGCCTGCGCGGCACTTCTTGTACCAAAGCGGCTTTTCCTTCTCGCAGTTGCCCGCACCGTGCTTCTGCTCACACTTCTTTTTCGAGGTACGACCGACGCCGCGATCGTACCCGTCGGGCTTCTTGCAGAACCCGCCGTCATTTCGGAATCCACTCGGACAGTTCTGCCAACACACAGGACCGACGCCGTTGAACCCTGAGCGGCATGTTTCGTAGTCTTTGGTTTTCCCGACACCACGTCCGTACGACGCCTTCTTCTTGATCACCGGGTCCTTCCTACACGTGGCACCGTCGTCTTTGTAGCCTGCCGGACAGGCCTCCCAGCATACGGGACCGACTCCCTTATAACCGGCTTTGCACGCCTCGTACGGTATCGCGTTCGCGGGTGAGACAAATGCTGCTCCGGCGAACGTCACGCACATCAAGAGCATGCAGCGGGCCGAAGCGAGCGCCTGCAGTACTTTGAAGATGGTGCTGCGAGGTTCGTTGTTATGATGAAGAGATCTATTCTGAGTTGGACGCATGGTGCTTTCGATGCAGGGACAGCACGCCGCCGGCGTATGGAAGCCGACCCGTCGCCGCCATCCGTTGTGGTTCAGAGCTCGTCGAGCTCTACGAACCAGCAGGCACAGCAACGGGCGTGCCACACACGTGTTGCACCAGCGACGGGAGCGTGGCGCGTGAAACTACGCGTAGCGTCCCACTCAAACGGCCATCGTGCGAGCAGGCTCGACGATGGAAAGTCTAATGAGAGCCAGCCTCGAGTTGCGCGTTGCTCAAAACATGGGTGGTCGATTACTCACCGCGCCTGCTTCTCTACCGGCTACCCGCGGTCAGCATCCCTCAGGCGGGCACACGCCGTCCCGGCTCACGATGAGCGGCTCACGAGCTTGAGCAACCGCCGCCCACGATTGAATGCCTAGCGCCATGATTGAAGTGGGCCACTGATCCTCGGCCGGCCTCGACCATCGCTGGAACTCTCCACGTGCAAGCGAAACCAGCGACCGGCTGTTCTACTTTGTCGACGCGAGCGTGATCTCCTCAGCGTCCAAACGGAATTCGCTAACCAGAGGCTTTCATGATCTTCCGTTACAGCTCGCTTGCCATCTCACTCTCCACCATAGGCTTTGCGCTGGCGTCGTGCAGCAACGAGAACGATTCGGATTCTGCCGAGCTTATGGCGTCCACGGCGGCAAACCCTAGCGCCGCAGAGGTCCCCGCACCCGCCCCTTCGAGTGGTAATCCGCTGGGACCCAATGCTTCCGGTGTCGTTAACCCAATGGGAACTCCGACCCATACGGGCGATGAGTCGGGGAGCAACGACGGAAGTCAAATCAACACGAGCTCTGACCAGACAGCCACAGATACTAATCACACGACCACCGGTAGCGTTGAGACTTCGACCGAGGACGCCGATGCGAGTGCGAGTCCGGTTACGAGCGACTCGGACACGAGCACTGAGCAGAGTACGAGCAGCAGTGAGAACACCGAAGGGCAGAGCGCCACGGAGGATAGCGCCTCCACCAGCGACGCCGAAACGACGGCGGCCAGCAATGAACCCGAGTTTCACATCTACTTGGCTTTGGGGCAGTCGAACATGCAGGGTGCTGCCCATTTGCCCGATGAGCCCATATCCCACCCCCGTGTTAAGGTCCTACAGGGACAGAACTGCTCGGAGCATGACATTCGCTACGGCGAATGGCGGGATCACTTCCAGCCGATGATTCGTTGTCAGGAAGGGATGCGCCAGAAGCCGGACGGCTCGATGGGCCCTATCGGTCTGAGCCCAGCAGACACTTTTGCGGTCACCATGGCAGAAGCAGCAGGCCCGAATGTCACCATCGGGATAGTCGGAGCTGCATACGGTGGCACGAATATCCAAGCACACCTCCCCGATTGTGGTCCCACCTACTGTACGCCTCCTTATGGTGACGTCAGCGGCGCGCCGGTTGTAAACGGCACCACGCCTATCTATCGGTGGATCGTCGACCTGGCGAAGAAGGCCCAAGAAGTGGGAGAAATCAAAGGTATCATCTTTCACCACGGCGAGAGCAACTCCGGAGAGGAAGCCTGGTTAACCCACGTGAACACCTACATCACGAGCCTGCGCAACGACTTGGGTCTCGATCCGTCAGAGGTGCCGTTCATTGCCGGCGAACTGCCACGCAGCGGCTGCTGTGCCAATCACAACAGTTTGGTCCAACGAATACCGGACCATGTCGAGAACGGACACTGGGTGTCTTCTGGCCCGATGGAAGACGGTACCGTTCTGGGTGACCGCAGCGACATGCTGCACTGGAGCACCTTTTCTGTCATCGAGATGGGCAAGCGCTACGCCCAGAAGATGCTCGAAGTCCGCAGCCAGTAGTGCAAGGCGACGTCCGCCTGAAAACCGAACACAAAGGTCAAAACCCCGCTGCGCCCGCACGGACGTACACCTGGTCGATGAAGACCTCAGCCCAGGTGTCGACGTTAGGCGTGTTGGTCTGGCACACGAGGCGGACGCTTTGCTCGGTAGCGCCCGTGGTGAAGGTATAGGGCTCCGAAGAACGCCAGATGGTGTCGTTGCTGTTGGCGTAGCCCGTCCACAAACCGTTTCGCAGGGTGACATCGCCCGAGCAGTCTTCACCATCGTAAACGTAGGGCTGGCAGCCCCAGTTGCCGCCACGCGACCGCTTATACTTGAAGCCGAAGTGATACTCCGTGTCGGGCTGCAGATTAGCACAAATCATACCTCCCGCGAAATTGCCGTCGGTATTCGGGGCGGCGTGCCAGAACCGCATGGATCCAGAGTCTGGGCAATCATCGGCATCCTGCACTTCCCAGCGTTGGCTGGTAGTCGTCGGTCCGTAGTGCTCCCAGGCGCTGATGCCGTCGGCGGTACTGCTGAAGCTGCTCTGGTCATCGAATCCGCCCTCCGCGAGCACGTTCTCCGCACTCTTCTGGCGGCATCCGCATGTCACACCGTCGCCCACGTACGCCCCCAAACAGTCGCACCTGAAAGAACCGGGCAGGTCCGTACACTCAGCGAACTCGTGACAGTTGTCGAGTTGGCGTAGGCACTCGTCGAGGTTCACGCACGACTCGCCATCCCCCTCGTACCCATCGTTGCATTCACAGGCATACGTTCCCGGCTCGTTTTGACAGGTCGCGCTGTTGTGACACTCGTTGTCCCCTGCCAAAGCGCATTCGTCGATGTCTTCACAGGTCTCGCCGTCGCCTTCGTATCCAGTCTTGCAAGTGCATTCGTAGGAGCCGCTCGTGTTCTCGCAGGCGGCGTTGGTGTCACACGTGTGCCCGCCGTCGTCGCACTCGTCGACGTCCGCGCAGTTCGAAGGTTCGCCTTCGCAGATGAACCCCTCGTCGACTTGGCAGGCCGTGCAACCACCTTTCGGCTCGTCGTTCTCGTCGTCACAAGTCTCACCCTCTTGGAGCACACCGTCGCCACACGTGGCTTGACACTCCGACGGTTCTCCAGAGCAAGACCAATCGAGCTCGACCTGGCACGCCGAGCTACACCCATCTTCATCTTCCTCGTTGCCGTCATCGCAGCGACCCGACTCGGCTTCAGCACCCACGACCTTGCCGTCCCCACATTCGACTTCACACTCAGCGCCTTCGCACACGTAGCCTTCTTCGACGCTGCACTCCGCGCTACACCCGTCGTGGTCGTTCGCATTGCCATCGTCGCACTGCTCGTCGCCATCATTGTTGCCATTGCCACATTGCTCAGCAGTGCTCCCATCGGAGCTATTCGACTCATCTGAGCCGCCTGTCGTGCCATCCGAACTATCCGATTCATCTGAGCTACCTGTCGTACCATCCGAGCTATCCGGAGCGTCAGTCGCAGTCGTAGGGTCATGGCTCGACTCACCCTCCTCCGAACCATCGCTCATAACGCTCGAGTCGTCGCTCGACCGCCCGGACTGGTCAGGGTCGTCACTGACGTCGCTTGCGTCGAGTGTCGATTTGCCCGGCTCGTCCGAGTCACCACTCGTGTCACCTGTACCGCTCGCGTCTCCCACGTCGTCAGTCAACGTGATTGACCCTGAACCGGACCCCGTCGTGTGGCCTGTCGTCGAAGTCGACGCTAGATCGCTGCCTTCGGTGCTCGTCGAATCAATGGCAGCGTCGGCGCCCGCGTCACCCGGATTCACTTTACCCTCGTAGCGAAACGTTGGCCGCTCCGACGCGCAAGCCGCACAAGCAAAGGCAAGAGCAGTTGTGCTGCTGAGGTTACGTTGGATCCAGCGGCGAGCACGCTGGTCGGTCCTCCATGCTCTTGCACACGGGACTCGCATGTCGAAACTCCTAAGGCCCGCGTCCTCTTTGATCACCCCTGAGGCGTCTGAGCTCGATAGGAGCGAAGCGGCGCGTGACCCCCCTCGTCTTCAAGCAAGATACCCCGAACCATTAACCGACAACACTAATGCAACTCAACCTGGTGCTAACCAGCACTAGCCATGCATGGTCGACGGTGTAAACGCCGGTCCGGTTCCGCCGCTCGCTACGCACCCCTTCGGTTGAACGAGGTGTGAGCGTTTACCTACGCTGCTGGCAGGGCGGTAACGGCAGCGCCGAGAGCTTCGCTGGCTCGGCGTCTCCGGCTTCGCGCGGAATTGACCACAACGAAGCAAACGCGGCGCCATTCTGCGCTGCAGTGGATAGGTGTGTGTTCGCTGGCTCAGAAACCAGGCGAAAAGGCCAGCCGTGCACCCACTGCGCCGTAGGCAAACTGGCGGTAATCGGCGCACAACCCCGTGCCACGCCCCGACTTGCTTGAAGGGACGGCTGGGACAGCCTATGACTGCCTCATATGTCCGGCTCGAGCGGCTCCGGTGCGTTTCTACCGCCCCGCCACAGGCGCCGCCACGTGGTGGTGTGGAGTTGCGTTCTCGCCGCCCTGATGCTCGTTTATGGCGGCTCGTTGAGCGCGCTACACGATCTGGTTGGCAACGTCGCCTTTCTGTTCGGATTGGTCATTTGCCTTCTCGCAGCGACCGGATTGGGTATCCGCGGCGCTCTGGCCGTGATCTTGTGCGTCTCGCTCATCGATCGCAGCTTCGTGATCTCCCTGCCGGTCAGCCCAGATACCGGACGCACTGCGGCCATCATGTCGTTGCTCGTCAAGCTCGTGCTCGCTGGCGGGCTCGGGTGGGTGGTTGACTCCCGGCGCCGAGTGCGCGCGCTGAACGAGAACCTTCGCCGCGAGATGACGGCTCGCGAGCACAGTGAGGAATCGCTACGGCGCAGTGAAGCCATGCAACGGGCGCTCGTCGAGAGCCTGGGCGAAGGCGTGGGACTGTTCGACGCGCAAGACCGCGTGGTGTACGCCAACCAGGCGCTTGCTGAAACACTGGGTGTCCCGCGTCACGCCCTCCCAAGCAGGACATTTGCAGAATTTCTGTCGGAAGAGAGTCGTCGAGCGCTGGGTGCTGCGACGCCGCACGTCGGAGAACGACTCTGTTACGAGATAGTCCTGGAGCGCAATCCGAGTACCCTGTTACTGGTTACCGAAACACGCTTCGACCCCGACTCGGCCCATGCCGAGCTCACGCTCCGCGTGGTTCGTGATCTCACCGAGCGCGTGCTGACCGAGCGCCGGCAGCACGACCTAGAGCTAGAATTGCAGCGCAGTCAGGCCTTGCAGAGCTTGTCTGTGATGGCCGGCGGCGTTGCTCACGACTTCAACAACTTGCTGTGCGGCGTGATCGGAAACGCGCAGCTCGCTCTACGCAAAGTTCCGAGTCAATCGCCTCCCATACTGTCACGCTGTCTCACCGAAATCAAGGTCTTCGCCGAAGAGGCGGCGCAGCTCAGCAAACAGATGCTGGCGTACGCAGGCCGTCGAAGCCTGGCCATCGGTGCGCTCGAGATAAACGCGGAACTATCCGCAGCGCTGCGTTTGCTGCAGACCACGATCGATTCCAAAGCACACCTGATCCTCGAGTTTGGGGACGGCTTGCCACGCGTCGGTGCCGATGGTTTTCAGCTGCGCCAAGTGGTGACGAACCTGGTGCTCAATGCCCTCGATGCCATGGACGGGACGCGCGGTACTCTGACGTTGCGTACAGAGACCGTGCAGCTGGCGCCACCCGACAACGAGCGGTACGGCATCGCCGCGGGCGCTTACGTCAAGGTGACGGTCACCGACACAGGGGTGGGCATCCACTCTGACGTGCGCGATCGTCTCTTCGAGCCTTTCTATTCTACCAAGGGTCCGGGGCGCGGAATGGGTCTGGCGGCCGCCGCGGGCATCGTGAGAGCGCACCGGGGCTGGCTCGGCGTGGACGCAACGTCCGGCAACGGAACCAGCTTTGGCTTACTGTTACCTGTCACCCAGCACTCGGCCTCCCGTGAGGCCTTCCCGGCCTCAGCCTCCAATAGCCCCCCTGTTGCTCGGACGATCCTACTCATCGACGATGAACCGGCAGTGCGTCTGGTTACGGGGAGGATGCTCACCGAGCTCGGTCACCACGTCATCACCGCCGAGAGCGGAAAGCGCGGGGTGGAGCTTCTTCGCGAACGACCCGACCACTTCGACCTGGTCGTTCTCGATCTGACGATGCCCGAACAGTCCGGAGAAGAAACGCTCGCCGAACTCCGAACGATCCAAGAGAAGTTGCCGGTCGTGATCACTAGTGGGTTCCAGGCAAACGACGCCTCGACGCTACTAGACTTACCTGCCGTAGTCGGTTTCTTGGATAAGCCTCACACGCTGACCAATCTGGAGATGCTGCTCGCCTCCATCCCCAACCCCGCGCCAAAGACTGCTCCTCACGGAACGACATTGTCCACCATCGTTACCCATTGACGCACCACGGCCGCTGAGAACAGCGTTGAATACCCCTGTATCGCGCTGCCCAACGATGACTTTTCCGTTGACTGCTAGGCGCATAATGTGAACATGCGACCGTAGAGGAGGGACCGCAACCATGCCCAAGAATCGTGGCGCATCTACTTCACGACGTCATTGCCCAGCACCCAGGCCCCAGCGTCGTGATGCTCACCGCGGTTCTCATTCTCTTCATACTACGCTGCGACTTTCGGAGGTCGAGCGAGCGCCAATGCGAGCGCCTCAACGACATACTCAGGTCCCACAATTCTCAGAGGGTTGAGCGGTGCGCTAAAACTGGGGCGCCGTGAGGCAGAACGTTCAAATGAATCCTTGCTCCTCGTAGCTGGCGTAGCCCGCCTGCGTCAACGCCGCCAACTCCTTGAACAGTGGCTCGTCGACGTCGGAGAAGTTGAAGCACGACTTACCCTGCATGCGCTTCTTCAACTCGGGGATAATATCACTCAGTACCGCGTATCCACGTACAATTCACTCGGAGTATCTTTTTGGACCTCGAGCTTCGAGGCATAGGGACGCAGGATCGCGAC
>CAZNZA010000137.1:0-13430 GCA_964577325.1 uncultured Polyangiaceae bacterium | reverse complement strand
ACAGGTGGGAGTGAGCCGTCAGTCGACGCGCAAAGGCTGGGCCCATCCAAATCGGCCTGCAGATGCGGTGAGACGAACGCTCACTCGGGAAAATCCACACGGCAAGCGCAGGCGCAGAGAGGATCGAGGTCGGTCTGGCACCAGTTCCAGGACACGCCCGGTTCGACCGGTCCTGTGCTGTTTCGAAGGCGCTCGTGGTCGTTCACCCATTCGAAGCCTTCGTTCGTCTCGCGGACCCAGATTGAGTCACCGTCGCCGGGACTCAATCCGCCGTCAACACAGATCGAAGCGCGAGTAATGGTGGGCGCAAGCGCAGCCTTGAACATGCAACGCTTCTCGACACCTTGCACCTGACAATCACCGTCCGTGGCAACCACATCTTGCCACAAGCATTCGCCGACAGATGGGTCTGAATGTTGCGCGAGGCATGCGCTTTGCGACGTCTGGGCCGAACACGTCGCGGGATTGGGGCTGAGAGACCCGGCATCCACGGACGCGTCTAGCTGCGCCGGGCTGCTGGCATCGTTGGCGGCGCTAGGGGTCGAAGAATCCTCGTCCTCCGATGTCCCCGCTCCCCACTCGCCGAGCGGTCCAGGATCCGTGGTGCACGCGAGGCAAGACAGGCTCATCAAAACAGGGGTGAGACATATGGACTGCGCTCGGCTCACGATCCAGCTCCCTGCGTGCATGATATACATACCCACCGCACAGCATCAAGTCGAAAGCCTCGATCCTAACCAGACACCGACGTCGGCGCACCATCGGGCACTTGGGCGGACGAGCTGTCGCGTGAGGGGTCGGACAGTTGCTTTTCGCCCGGCTCTTTGCCGCCTGGTACGTGTTTTTCGTAAACGACGTTTATTTCAGAGCCCAAGAGCAGGATGAACCCGGCGGCAAACAACCACAGCATGAGCACGACGATAGCGCCGAGGCTGCCATACGTTGCTTCGTAGTTGCCGAAATTTGCGATGTACACCCGGAAGAGCAGCGAAGTAAGCACCAGCAACGCCACGCCGACGGCGGCACCAGGCGACACCCACTTGAACTTCTGCTCCACGTTGGGACCCCAGTAGTAGATGACGGCGAAGCCCAGCAGCAGGAACCCCAGGATGATGAGCCAACGTATTCCGGCGAAGGTCAAGAGCAACGCCTGACTCCAACCAAAACGATTCCCGATCCAGTCTTGGAGAGCGCCGCCTCCGACCACCAGGGCGAAGCCGCCCACCACCAGCACCCCAAACAGGAGCGTTAGCAGTAGCGCGACGGCTCTGCCCTTGAGGAACGAGCGCTCTTCCTCCACCCGATAGGTAATGTTAAGTTGTTGCATGATCGCATACATGCCTGACGAAGCCGCCCACATGGTTCCGATGAACCCCAGCGAGAGCAGGCCGCCTTTTTGATCGTTCACCAGCCTCGCCACGGTGTCTTCCAGAACGGTCGCTGCTTCGCCCGGCAAGCCTTGGTGCAAGAAATCGATGATCGCTCGGTCCAGGTTCGCGATCGGCAGGTACGGCAGCAGGCTCAACAGAAAGATGAGCGCGGGGAAAATAGCGAGCGTCAGGTAAAAACCCAACGCGGCCCCACCGGTGGCTACGTTGTCCTGCTTCACCTGCTCCTTCAATTCCTTGGCGAGCTGCTTCCAAGGGACGTGTTTCAATCGCTGCATCATGCCTCAGTCGAGATGTAGGAGCCGCGAAAGCTCCACCAGCGCGGAAACGGATGCGAACTTCATACCCAGCCGGAATGGGCGAGTCGAGCCA
The DNA here is from genome assembly GCA_964577325.1 of uncultured Polyangiaceae bacterium. Lineage (GTDB taxonomy): Bacteria > Myxococcota_A > Polyangia > Polyangiales > Polyangiaceae > SZUA-265. Next base: position 11,670 of record CAZNZA010000137.1, on the reverse strand, counting down.
TGCACCAGCGCGTCTGATGCATCGACCGCCACTTTGATAGCCAGGCGTGACTAAGCGGTGGGGTCCTATGCCGCACCATCGAGCCTCGGTGGGGCAACTCTCGCACCAGCGGTAGCTCGTTACGCGAGCAGCTGTTCGAAGATGCCGCGCGGGAGCGACGGATCACCGAAGTCGTCCGTCGGAGAACCGTCGGCCTTGGTGACCCCCGCTGCCGTCAGCAACGTGTTGAGCATCTTGTTGACGCCAGAAACCGACGCGTCTCCGGCCGTGCCGTCCTGGGTACCGCCCGGCATCTGACCGTTGCCGACTTGTATATACTCACCCTGCTTGAAGAAGCCGTTGGCCGTTCCCGCGAGAACCCACGGGATGTTGCTGAACGAGTGGGCGCCGGTCGCGCACTGATTCGTCCAAACCGTGACCCCCTGATCCAACAAGGGCCCGGTGGGGGTGTCGTAGGACGTCAACAGGTCGAGCATGTACTTGAAGAGACGGGCGAACAGGCGATCGCACTGATGATGGAGTTCGAGTCCGTTAGCGACGGCCCGATGTGAAGCGTCGTGGAACTTGAAGGACTGGCCGTTCAGCGTGAATACGTGGTCATCGATGCGATCGCCGATCTTCAGCAGCGCCACGCGGCTGTAGTCAGCGGCGGCGGAGAACGCCATCAGCCGCATGTTGAGCCGAATGCGGTCCTCGTAGGAGCTCTGGTCGTAGGGGCGTGGATCGATCTCTTCCATGCGAGCGACCTCGTCGTCCGGTACGGTGAACGTAGTCGTCGCGATGGTTTCTTCGATGTCGCGGATCGCCGTGAAGTGTTGGTCCAGGCGCAGGCGGTCACTGGCGCTGAGATCGGTACGCGCCAGTAGATCCTGGATTTGCGGCCGCAAGAGATCGTTGATGCTCTGACTGCGTGCGGCACGCAGGGTCTGTACCGCGGCTGCGCCCTGATTGACGCTACCGTCGGTGCCGACCACGCCAATGATTTGTTGATACGCCTTCAAAGGCGAGTCGATGTACGCGCGCGGTTGATTTGCGGCGACGTAGGACACGTAACCCGGAATATCGAAGCCGGTGCCGCCGGGTGCGAACATGCCGGCGTGGAGCGCGAGGGGATCGCGCCCAGGCGGGTTTACGGCCGCCGCGATCACTGTGTCGACCGACGGCCCCGTGGCGAGACAGTTGGTGCCGCCGCCCGTGATGCTTGCGGCGGTAAGCAATTGCGCATCCGCCGCCGAATGTGAACATCCCGTCGACGCGTAGGGGAGGTTGATGCCTCGAATCACCAAGAGCCGCTCGGCGTAGTCCGCAAGCTCACCCATGGCGCGCGTCGCGTTGTCTGCCAACAGGCTCTCCCGGGTAAGGGGCCCAAGCGACCGTGGCCAAAACATTTCAGGTTCACCGCCTCCGCCCAAGTCAGTGCCCGCTTGGACGACGCCGTTGTCGTTGACCACGAAGAGGACGAACGGCGATCGTGCTGAGGTTGCTCCCGACGCCTGTCGCGGCATGAAGGTCTCCAGTAGCGGCAGGCCCAGCATCAAGCCTCCCGCCCCTCGCAAGATCGTCCGTCGATTCATGGTGCGCGCGCTTTTCATGAGATTGCTCCTAAGCCAATCGTTCGGCTGCGGTGATCAGGGGAGGCGATTGAGGAATGCATCGCTCGTCACGAAGGCCAGTTGTAGGTCGCGCAGGGAAGCCATTCCCGCGCGTGAGAGTCGGGCGAAGTAGTCGATCCACGGTTCTTCCTCTCGCGTCGGCGTTCGGCCGTTGAGATAGGTCATCATGTTGCGCACGTAGCAGTTGTGGACCTGCTTCGTCTCCGCGAGTAGATGTGACAGCTCTACACCGTTCGCAAAACTCTCGAGTTCGCCATCGAGGCGGTAGCTGTCAGCGGTGTCCACGGGCTTGCCGTTGTCCATGGTCCGCACCTTCCCGACCGGGTCATAGCCCTCGAATGCATACCCCAGCGGATTGAGCAGGTTGACGTGGCAGCCCTCTCCGCACGTCCCTTTGCCCGTGACCGACTCCACGCGCTCTCGGTTGGTCAGGTTCGGGTCGAGTTCCGTGATCGGCATGGCATTGGGATCTGGCGGTGGCAGCTCGATGCACAAGAGTCGCGTCGCAATGAATACGCCGCGATGAATGATGTCGGGCTGGGTTCCGGTGATGTAGGAAGATAGAAACCCCGCCTGGGTGAGCAGACCTGAGCGCACGTTGGGATCGAGATCCACCATCTCGAACGTCTCACGCGAGAAGTTACCCTCCAAACCGTAGAGGGGAGCCAGGTCGGCGTTCACGAAACCCACCGCGGCGGTGTAGAAATCCTTCACGCCGAGGCCTTCCGTATAGATCCACTCGAGGAACTGAAGCACCTCTTGGCGCATCGCCTGCGGGGCTTGCGGCGTAAAGTCCGGGAAGACATCGGGATCGCGCGTGATGCCGTCGTACGTTCCCAGACGGAAGACCTGAAACTGAAAGTTGCTGATCCCGGAGACGCCGCGCTGACTGTTGATCAGCCGCTCCGCCTGCGCCGCCACGTTACCTCGGTCTTGAAGTTGACCGGCGGCAGCAGCGGCGAACAGCTCGTCATCCGGCATGGTGTTGGTCAGAGCAAAGGCGAGCTTGGCGGCGATCTCGTAATCGTTCAGCGGCACCTGTGTCGCACCAGCGGCGGCTGAGCCGAGCTCGGTCCGGTATAGAAAGTGCGGTGACTGTAACATTGCCTGGACAACGAGGTTGGCGCCGGCGTTGAACGCGTCGATCTCGGGATAGAGACGGGGACCCTGATCGAAAAGCGCCAGGTGACTCGCCACTTCCGCCTCAGTCAACGGACGGCGGAACGCCCGTACACCTAACGATGTGACGAGCGCGTGTGCACGCCCCGCGGCATCCGACGGAGCGTCGGCCGGAATCAAGCGGTCGAGGACGGTCGAGTCCGTCGTTACCAGGTTGGCAAGTTGTTCAGCCGCTTCGGCCAGTTCGCGGCGTAGCATCTCTCCGACGAAGAGTGCGTCGGCCTGAGTATCGAAGCCGATCAACGCGTCACCCGATACCCCTCGGTCAATCTCGGCAACGTCCGAGTCGGTGAGATACAGCAAGTCTCGAACGGTATTCGACCATTGCTTACGGCTGAGGCGCGCTAGCCGCGGCGTCGGCACGAGCACGACTTCGGGCGGCGAGGCCGGCACGGCGTACGGATCATCTGCGGGACTAGTTGTGCCGGAGGGAGCAACCGTGCTGACTGGAGCCGCCGTGCCCCCCGGCGCGACGTTGCCCGCCGGAGCAGCGGTGCCCGGTGCGTCAGGCGTCGGACCATCCTCGGGAGAGCCGAGCGGACCGTCGCCGACGTGGGCGCCCGCCGACGGGACCGTATCTATGCCTGCAGTAGGCGCGGATGGACCGACAGGTTCGGCATTCGACGGCTTCTCACCGACGTCGCCGGAACACGAGGATAGAAGAAGGACCCCACACACGAGGGCCGATGCTGTCGGAGTTCGGTGACGCATTGATTGTTAATCTCCAGCGAGAGCGCAAGGTGCCGAAGCGCCATTGCGCGTCCATCGCCCCTGTCTGTCCATCGCAATGCCCACGAGCGTTGGGATCCGTGTCGAAAAAGTTTGTGCGGAGGGCGGTCTGTTAAGCGGAATGAGCTAATAGTATGGCGCGAGGGCTGCAACTAGACGATGCCGCCGAGAACTCCGTTACAAAACCGAGCGTCGCCAAACGTTTCGCGCTGATCTTCGAAGAGTCGTAGAATCGCGAGCAGTAGGTCGTTGTGGGACTGTCCCTCGTACTTGAGATACCTGTTTGTCGCGAGCCCGCCGCCATTGCCGGCGAGAAGGAAAGGCATGCTGTTCTTGGCGTGGGTCGACGGTTCCTGAAGTTCGGAGCCGAAGAACAGCACGCTTTCGTCGAGCAGCGTTCCTTCGCCCACGGTCACAGCCTGTAAGCGTGAGATGAGATAGGCGTGCTGCTCCGAATACCAACGCGCAACCTTCTCGCACTCCGCCGGCCGGAAGCCTCCGTCGTGCTGATAAAAGTGGTGGTGCTCAGAAAGGTCGAGCCAGGGGAAGGTGTGCTTGGCTTCGGTATCCGACCACTGCAACGTCGCTACCGCGGTAATGTCGCACGCGAACGCCGCCACGATCATGTCCATGAAGTACTTCCCGACCTTTGGGATCGCCGCGTCGGACCGGGCATCCTTCAATGACCCGTCATCGGAAGAATTTTTGCCGCTGGTTGGGTTGTAGTCACTGGTGTCTACGGCTGCCGGCGCCACGCACCGCGACTCGGTCGACGTAATCGCCGATAGGCTTTGCTCCAGACCGCGAACCTCATCGAGGTGGGCCTCGAGCTTTGCACGATCGCTGACTCCCAAGCGTTGGGACAACCCCTCATAGCGGCGGCCGACGAAGTCCAAAATGGATTGCTTACGAGCCAACATGTCCGCTGTGGCGTCGGGGTCACTGGGCTCGAGGTTGCCGAACAAAGCATCCCAAACCTGAACCGGGTCGATACGGGGAGACAAAGGGCTCGCTCGGCCGTCGTCAGCAAAGTTCAAGGAGTTGATGGGGTGCAAATTGCCATGGGACTTGCCTGTGGCCCAGCGCACGGCAATCTCCATGCTTTGCCGGGCTTTACCCTTAGACGCCAGACCGGCTATGACCTGGTCTATCGAGGGGCCGGCTGCATACTGGCTGTTGGCGGCCGATTGCGGCGTGCCGGTGAGTAACGCCACGATGCCCGCCTGATGCTGTTCTCCCAGGGCGCTCTTCATGTCCACGCCTTCGACGACCAGCAGATGGTCTTTGACGGCAGCTAATGGCTCGAGAATGGGGCTTAAGGTGAAGTCTGTTTCGCTGCCGGTGGGCCGCCACTTGTTCAGCACCGTGCCACCGGGTTGATACACCGCGATGAAGCGCTTCGCTGCCGTGGCGGACTGCGCTCTTGCCTCATCAGAAACCATGGCTTCCAACCAGGGGAGGGCGATGGCGATGCTGCCAGCGCCTTTGAGTAGATGACGGCGTGAAATGCGAAAGTGAGGCATTAGAGTGTCTCCTCCGTACCCAAGAACCTGAAGCCGTCCGTTCGAGTCACGGCGAGCAGCAGCTGTTTGACATCGTGCCCGGACTCTTCGAAGGCGCTCGTGAGCTGCTGCTTGTTGCACTTGTCTTGCGGGTCCAAGCGTCTGCCATAGGCAAACTTCTGCCATTGCTGGGCGAAGCAGGCATGTGTATCTGGGTTCTCAGCAATGCGTTGAACGAGCTCTACCGGCCCAGAGAACTCTCCGATCCCCGGCAGGTTGCCACTGGCATCGATGGTCACACCGTTCTCCTGATCACGCCACAAGCCGACGGCGTCAAAGTTCTCCAGCGCAAACCCCGGTGGGTCGAGGAATGCATGACAGCCCGCGCAGCGCGTATCTTGACTATGTGCAGCGTACCGCTCTCGGCCTGTATCGCCGGTGTAAGGCTCGGGCGGTTTGATTTCTGCCAGCAAGTCTTCCGATGGCAGGGGAACATCGATGCACAAGACGTGGCTCAGGAGATATCCGCCACGGCGAACCGGATTGGTGGCATTGGTTACGGTAGTTCCAGTCAACACACCGCCTTGGGTCAATAGACCCAGGCGTTTGGTGGTATCTATGTCCACCTTGACGAACTCTTCTCCCACAACGCCCGGGATCCCGTAGAAACTGGCGAGCTCTTCGTTCACGAACGTGTATGGCGCCGTCAAGATGGAGTCCCAGGTGCCTTCGCCATCGAAGATCTCGTGCATCAATAGTTGCTGCACTTCCTGATGCTGTAAGTTGCCAATCTGGGCGCTGAACGTTGGGAATAGCTCCTTGTCCCGTGTTTGGTCCGTGAGATTGTTGATGGGCAGATAGCTGTTGAAGAAGAACTCAATGACGCGACGCGCCTTGGGATCTTCCAATAGACGTTCCGCTTGCGTTTGCACACCGTCTTCGCTGCTCAATTCACCGTTTGCCGCCGCCAACAGCAGTTGAGCGTCCGGCGGAGAACCCCAGAAGAAGTACGAAAGGCGACTCGCCATTTCGTATCCTGTAAGCGGCCGTGCCCCCGCCGCGTCCGCGCCAAACTCTACGCGGTACAAAAAGTCGGGGCTCTGCAGAATGGCTTCAGCGACGCCCGTTACGCTCGAAAGAAAGTCTCCGTGAGCTCGGAGCGCTTGCTGTAGCGTGACGAGCTCATCCACTTCGACGCTTTGGACGGGCCTGCGATAGGCAGCCTCGGCGAATCGGGTGATGAAGCTACGAGCGCAAGCGTCTTCGTCCGCTGGGCCTGCGGCGATGCATGCATCGTACCTCGACGCTATCTCTGATGTCGTGAGACGCGCGGCGAGGTCTGCAGCCAGGTTGGCATACTGCTCGATGAGAAAAGACGAGCTCGGCTGATTATCTGCGTCGTTGCCAAACCCGTTGCCCAACAGTTCCGCAGGTAGGTTCAGTCCCGGTTGAGACGTATCACCGAGCAGTGCCTCTACCGTGTTGGAGTACTCGAAGCGCGTCAGACGCCGCAGAGGCGAACGCCCAGGGCTGGGTGACTCACAAGACGTGTCCACGGCTAGCGGCCCATCCGTTGGCGCAGTCGTCGAAGGAGTCGTTGGGTCGGTGACTGGTGGAGCGTTGGGATCTGGCGCCTCCGGGGTGCTCGACGTGGGCGTGACCCCACCGCCCGTCTGCCCTGGAGCTATGACGTCGGGTACTGAAGGGGTGGCGCCGTTCGGGGCCGTCGAGTCTGTAGGCTCCATCATCATAGACGACGGTGCGGCCCACTCGGCACCACCGGCGCCCTCGGTGCCACACCCCACCATCAGCAACAAGAGCGGCGCCGAGCGTACACCAAAGGTTAACGAGCAGGGGCCAGCCGAGCGCTGAGGCAGCACGAATGATCTCGTGGAAACGTTTTCAGAGCTCTTCGGGTCGGGGAGCTTCGTCAACCTCATGCCCCAGCAATGGAGATCGATTCGAATTTCCGTCCAAATAAGTCAGCCATTCGCGCGGAGCGGAAAAGCCGCAGTCATACTGTCATTTCGCCGTGTAACAGGTGTGCAACACCTTACACTTTAACTGCGAGACGATCACACCAGGCAACAACCCACTCAAGCTGTGTGCCGGTCCCCTAGAAGTTGTGGTCACAGGATCACGCATTGCCGCGTGCGCGTTCAATCAGGAACTCGTGCTGGCACTGGCGTTCAGCCCTGAGGCGAGTGCTCCATCTGTTTACAATAAACATCCAGCTTTTCCGGCATCTCCTCGGGACACACGCCGCACCGGCGATTGCCCGGAACCGCGTGGTCGATGAACTTCGGATACGGCAGATTCAACTCCGCCATCAGGCGGACGAAATCATCCAACGTGCGGTCGCCCCCAAGACGCGGGTTGCGGGCCCGCTCTTGGGCGACCGTCGATACTCGACGTTGGTTGTAGTCGTGACCGGGGTAGATGAGGCAGTCGTCAGGCAGCGCAAACAGGCGCTCGCGCACGCTGCGGTAGAGTGCCGTCGAGTCACCGTTCTGGAAGTCCGTGCGTCCGCAGCCATCGATCAACAGCGCGTCTCCGGTAAATGCGCGGCCGCCACAGACGTAGGCGAAATGGCCGTCCGTGTGCCCTGGCGTGTGCATGGGTTGAAGCTCGACGCTGCCCAGCCGGAACGCTCGAGAGTCTTCGAGTCCGACGTCGACACAGGGTAAGCGTTCGATGGCTGGGGCTGCAATCTTGCTCCCCACCTTTTGCTTGAGTACCAGGGCGCCCGTGATGTGATCCGCATGCACGTGCGTATCGACGCTGTACTCCAAGCGCAGTTGGAGCTGCGCCAATAACGCCAAATCTCGGTCAACGGCGTTGATGACGGGGTCGATGAGCATGGCAGCACCCGTTTCTTCGCATCCGAGAAGATAGGTGTAAGTGCTGGATAGGGGCTCGAAAAGCTGGCGGAAAATCATGGTCACTCCTCGGGTAGATATTGAACGACATCACCCCACGCCATCTTTGAGCAGCGGTCGACTAAAATCGTCAACGGATACGCGGGCGCTGCAATGCGCATTGCTACGCCACGGCCCCGGAGTGAATAAATGTCGAAGGTATACAGTACTGTACAGAATGGAGAGTGGATGGCGAGGCGAAGTTTGGGAGGCGCACGTCGTGCCGATCGGCTCCCGACTCGCGCATGTCAGCGGAAAGCGGGGAGTATTTTCTCCCCGACAGTTGACGACCGTACTCAAACAGGGACGGGAGTTCTGTGGTGCCCGTAAAAGCCCAATGTGGCTGCCACGAACGCGCAATACCGGCGAGGTGGCTGCGGTTTTCGTGAGTTTTTTGACGGGTTGGAGGGTGTCGATTCGATTGTTCAATGACAGGTGCTCGGCCCCAGCCGTCACGTGCTTCGCTCCCGTAACGAAAGTCTATGATGATGCAGCGACTCAAGTATCCGCCGCGACCAAGCCTGCTGGCAGCCGCCTCTGTGGTGTTTGCTCTGGGCTGCGCCAGTTCGCCCGGAGATACGGATGACTGGATGCCCTCGGCGCCTAGCTCCTCCGATGGAATCAACACCGCGCCTTCGGGGGTTGCGCCCGGCGTTACGGTGCCAGTTGGCAGTATGGTCGCGCCCAGCACTGGGTCGGGCGCAGGCGTTGGCCCGGGCCCGACAGCAGCGCCCGTGAATCCCGCCGTGACTTCTGGACCGGGAGTGGTGAACCCTCCCGTTGATGGGCCCGCGACGCCTGGGACGACCTGCCAGGAAGAAGTCGTGACCGACGCGAAGCGCGTCGTGCGTTTGAGCTTCTATCAGTTGTCGCGGACACTGCACGCGCTGCTCGGGGAGGAGCTGGGCAGCTCTATCGACGAAAAGTACGAGATAGGTCGAGCTTCGACCGTGGCTCGCACCTTTCCGCCGTTGTCCAGTCCTCAGGAAGGGAGCACCATCAACACGGGCTTGTGGCAAAAAGTCGATCTCATCGCAGACTCAGCCAGTGAGTACGTGCTCGAGAACGTCGCGGAAGTCACAGGCTGCGGCCAACAACTGAACGACGAGTGCGCCCAAGCCTTCGTTAGTTCCTTCGCGGAGCGAGCGTATCGGCGCCCTGTTTTGGAGACCGAGCAAGAGTCGTTGATGCAGGTATACAGTGAGATAAAGGAGATCTACGGTACCGTGCCTGAAGCCGTACAGTACAGTGTCTACGCGATCTTGCAGTCGCCACAGTTCCTTTATCGCACTGAGCTTGGTAGCGAGCCCGATCAGGCGGGGCCCCTGAGTCAGTACGAGATGGCGAGCGCACTGTCCTACTTTCTCACCGATAGCCCACCGGACGCAGCGCTCCTTGCTGCCGCGGCGAATGGCGAGCTGAGCACGAAAGAGCAAATCGGAGCTCAGGTTGATCGCATCCTACAGACGGAAGAGGCGCGCAAGAATCTCGAGGGGGCGATGTTCTCCTACTTTCGGCTCGATAATCTCACGACCGTCAAGATCGACGACCCTGCGTTTACCTCGGGAACACCTGAACGCCCTTACACGGGCGTCCGCGAGTCATCGTACCGCGAGGCCGAGCTGTTTCTGGAAAACGTGCTCTGGGACGAGCCGCTGTCCGCGCTCCTGACCTCGAAGAAGTCATACGTCAACCAGACGCTGGCCGAGCTGTACGGTCTGACCGTTGACGCGCAGAGCGAGAGCGAGTTCGTCGAGGTGGATCTCCCGGAGAACCGTGCCGGCATTCTCACCCAGATTGGGTTCCTCGCGTCGAACTCTCGTCCTGACGTACCTTCGGTCGTAGCCCGTGGGTTGGTCGTGAATAACGCGATGTTGTGTCAAACCAACCCGCCATTTCCGGAGAGTGAAGCGCTGACCGACCTGATCGAGGAAGCGGCTGTAGCGCTCAGTTCGGCTACCGAACGTGAGAAAGCCGAGTATCGCACCACGACGTCACCTTGTTCCGGCTGCCACTTGGTATTCGATGCCTACGGATTGGCGTTGGATGCCTACGACATCGTCGGGCGCTACCGCACGACGGACCCGGAAGGCCGTCCCATTGATCCGTCCGTGGTTCTGCCCCCACTCTTCGACAACGAGATGGCTGGTAGCGCCGTCGAGATGCAGGAGAAGATCGCGACCAACCCGGGCTTCGACGCGTGCTTTAGCCGCAACATGATGAACTGGGCACTGGCAGAGGGCTCGCAGCTGATGCCCACGAGCTGTTCCACGCAAGCCGTCGCCAATGAGTTCGCTCAATCCGACAAGAGTTTTTCCGCGTTGCTGAAGGCTGTCGCCACCTCAGAGACCTTCGTTCAACGCAAAGCTGGAGTTACGCAATGAGATCCTATCGTCTGGCCCGTCGCTCGTTCCTCGCCGGTCTCGGTGGTGCTTTCGGACTGGAGGTCCTGCTGCGCAACATGGAGGCTGCCGCCCAAGGAGTAGGCTCTCCCGCGCGATTCTTACTCACCCACTTTCCGATCGGGACTTACCGCCAGAGTTACCTGCCGCAAGGCACGCAGACAGACTTCACGTTGTCTCCGATCCTGCAGCCCTTCGCTAATTTGAAGGACGACATGATCGTACTGTACGGGCTTCAAGATCGCTTGAACTGCCCAGGTGGTGGCGGACACGAGGCCGGGACGCCGTTCACCACCACGTGCGCGAGTGCTCCGGGCACGCGTGCTAACGGCGGCGAAGCCGACGATGGTGTGGCCGGTGGTCCGTCGTTCGATCAGATCTTTCTCAAGCACGTGCCTGGTCTCAAACAGGGCGCGGCGGGCTACATCAACACTTTGGCTGATGCCCGCGTCGACTCCCTAGAAACGTCGACGCAATGTCTGTCTTATGGGGAAGGCATTCCGGATTCGCCCAACTACCAGACACGTTCGATTCGCGCGGCGGTGCCCGCGAACCAGAACATCACGGAGTTTACCCCGAACCTACCTGAGTTGAGTCCCGCCAACGCCTACGCCAAGTTGTTCAGCAACTTCATTCCTGGCGGCGGCACGGACGCCAACCAAGCGGCCGCGCTCAACGCGGTGCGCGCCCGTAAGAGCGTGCTCGATCACTCGCTGCGCGAACTCGGTGCCCTACGTACCTTGGCGCCAGCTAGCGAAGTCGACAAGATCGAATCCCATGCCACGGCCGTGCGCGCCGTCGAGCAGGAGTTGGCAAGCGTCATTGGAGCTGGCGGTGAATCGTCCTCGATGGCGTGTGCGGTCCCTGCCGAGCCCGATCCGTCGCTCAAGGGGCAGGCGGGCTCACAGTGGAACTACGACGGAAAGGAAGCCAGTGAGACCTCCGACGAGGACATTCACGAGCGCATCGGCAAGGCGCATGCGGCGGTGATTCTCGCCGCATTTCAGTGCGACATCATCCGTGCGGCGACGTTCCAGTGGTCACCCGGAACTAACCACGTCTCGTTCAAGGGGCGTTACCCTGCCGAACCCGAACGCAGCTTCATGCACCATCCGATGAGCCATCGCATCGGCTCGAGCTCGTTCTTCAACGGCCCGCCCCAAACCGGAACCAGCCCGGACGCCTCGCTTTACCAGTTCTTGGTCAGCATCAACGCCTGGTACAATGAGAAGACCGCAGACATTCTGCAGTCCTTCAAAGATGCCAAAGACGGCTGGGGCAACAGCATCCTCGACTACACGGTCGTGCCCTATGTGACCGAAGTGGG
>CAZNZA010000136.1:0-13706 GCA_964577325.1 uncultured Polyangiaceae bacterium | reverse complement strand
AACTCAATCGCGTCGAATGGTTCGGCGCGGACGCGTTCATCGTCGCTGTGTACGCCTAGCACCAGCCACTTGTCGTCGTGGAGACGAAACACCTCCAAGATGCGCTGAGCTGGATTGACGAGCCACGCGTACTTCACCGCTTCGCGGGCATAGACTCGCAGCTTCGCCACTCGGTCGTGCTTCTCGGTTTTGGGCGACAACACTTCGCATACCCAATCGGGAGCTAGGTCGAAGTAAGCTTCGTTGCCAATCCCGGGCAGGCGCTCGCGCCTCCACCCGGCCACGTCTGGAACGAGAATGTCGTTGCCCAGATGTAGCTCGGGTTCGTCCAATATGATCCAACCCCCCGGGCCGCCGCGGCCGCGTTTGAACGGCGGCCCCAGTTCCTCGCCGAGGGCACTCGCAACAGCCGTATGACACCCCGCCGGGCGCGGATGAAGGTGGAGCTGTCCGTCCACGACTTCTGCGATGGTGTGGTCAGGTGCGTTGAGGACGTCAGCGTAGCTAGCGCGTCGTCCGGGAGCGTCGGACATGGGTTGAACCTACCGCGTCCCGACGCGTATCGCTCGCGAATTCACCAGATCGGCCGCGACCGCGGTTTGCGGTGCGAGCGGTGGCGACTGCGTCGGGCCGGGTAGATCGAGTCCCGGGCTACCTGACGAGCACGCGTCGAGCAGGCCGACGCCCCCGATCCGAGGCGCGCCCGTAGGCGTGGGAAAGCAACGATCACTCGATACGAAACGTCATCCCATCTACGGCGACTTCCCAACCGCTGGCGTTCACCTGGGCGCGTTCGGGTGAGGTGGAGTCGACCACGGGGTTCGTGTTGTTGAGGTGCGTGTAGATGCGGCGCGGGGCGGTGAGATCCCGGAGCGCGTGCAAGCTGCCGTCGGGGCCGCTGATGGGTTGGTGAGCCATGGTGCGCGCGGGGCCCATGGGTACGCCCAAGTCTGGTAGCTCGGTTTCCGACCAGAAGGTGCCGTCCATCAAAAGCGCCGAGCAACCTTCGAATAGTGGCAGTGCATCTGTGGCGTCGGCGATGGCGCTGGCGTAAACCAAGCTCCCGCTGGAAGCGGTGCGTACCCGCAGCGCGACGTTGTCTTCGGTAGAAGGGGCGTACGAGCCCATCAGGTGCAACGGTGGTTTACCCGGTACTGCCATCGCGTTGATGAAGATGCCGCTCGCTCCCGTATCTGGGCCTTGCAACTCGCACGCTTGATCAAGTTCGAGGGCATGAAAGCGCAACTGCCCTTCGAAACGTTCGAGGGTACGAATCGCTGCGTTTTCCCGCAGCCCTGACCAGACGCGGGCCGTGGCGTACAAAGCGAAGGGTTGTGATTCGCGCAGTTGAAACAAACCAAGAATGTGATCGAGGTCGCCGTTGGTGAGTACCACGCCTTGAATCGGGGAGTGTCGCGCGTGGCGCGGCCACAGCTGCCGATTCTCTTGCACCTGCCGCAGCACGTCGGGCGAGGCATTGAGGAGAAACCAGTGTTCGCCGTCCGCGGAAACGGCAACGGAATCCTGCGAACGCCCCTGCAAGCCATCCTTGCCCAAGCGCACGCCGACACACTGTGCGCACCCGCAATTCCATTGCGGAAACCCGCCACCAGCAGCCGAACCCAGGACCAGCACATGAAGCGTCATGCTTCGGACCCTAACTGAACCCTGGCAGCCGTGGATGCATAAAGCGCACGGGCGATTTGCCCCGAGTGGGGCAAGAGCGAACAGCAGCAGTCGGAGAATTCTGCTACGGGAAAGGCTCGCACGGCACTTGCTAGGGACCTGCCGCATGAACGTCTGGCAGAAACCGAGCTTCGAAGAGTGGTCGATGAACGCGGAGATTGGCGCCTATCAAGGCGAGGACTGGGGGGGCGGCGAACGCTTCGATGACCCATACGTGCAGCGCTCCGCCAATGAAGCAGCACCCGCCGTGAGCGCAGCTGCTCAGATGACCGTGCGCGATGGCTGACTCCGGCAGCTCCTCGTACAGCGGCGCTTTGGGACGCAGCGCCCTGGACCGTGACAGCTTCCTGACCCGGTTGCGCAGCGAGGGCATGGCGCGTTACCACGACTCGCACTCGTTTCACGCCGCCATGCACGAGGGGCGCCTCGATCAGAGTCAACTGCAGCGCTGGGTCGTCAACCGCTTCTACTATCAGACGCGCATCCCGATCAAAGACGCGGTCATCGTATCCAAGTCTGAAGACTCCGCATTTCGTCGCGCTTGGCTGCGACGCATCATCGACCACGATGGAACCGAGCCCGGACAGGGCGGACTAGAGTTGTGGTTGCGCTTGGGGGAAGCGCTGGGTGTCGAACGTGCACGTATGCTGAGCCTCGATGAGGTGCTGCCGGGCGTGCGCTTCGCTTGCGACGCTTACGTAACCTTCGTGCGCGAAGCGAGCCTGCTCAAAGCTGTGGCCTCGTCCCTGACGGAGTTCTTCTCTCCGGAACTCATGACCCGGCGCATTGCGGCGTTCGAGCAACACTATCCGTTCGTGAGCGCCCAGGGCTTGGAATACTTCCGCCAGCGCGTTCCGCGGGCAAAGCGTGACTCTGCGGAGGCCGTCGAGTTCGTGCTCCAGCATGCCACTACTCGCGAGCAGCAAGAAGCTTGTGTGCGCGCCCTCATCCACAAGACTGACATCCTGTGGCATCTGCTCGATTGTGTCGCTCGGCACGACGTCGATGGGCACGAAGGGAGTCGGAAGGGCGCACGATGAAGCTCGAGGCGGAAGGGCGAACGACGAGCATCGGGCTACATCAGCGTCCAGCCCTCAGCCGCGCCGCTCGCTTGCGTTTCGATGCTCACAGCCAAGGTTACGTCTTGCTGTCTCCGGAGCGCGGTCTGCGTTTGAACGCCACGGCGACCGAAGTCGTGCAGCGCTGCACCGGCGAACTAACGGTGGGCGAAATTGTACAGGAAGTCGTCGCGGAGCTGCTCGCGACGTGTGCTCGGGACCCAGACGTTTGCACGTCTCAAGTGACCGCAGACGTCCTGGAACTGCTCACGCAATTGCATGAGCGTCGCCTTCTGGCGCTAGACTCCCAATCATGAGGTCTGAGGCGCCCCGTTTGCTCACGCTCGTTGCCGAGTTGACTTACAGCTGTCGTTTGCGCTGCGTGTATTGCTCCAACCCCGTGCAAGCGGGGCAACGGGCTCGGGCGCTTTCGACGCAAGACTGGCTGCGGGTGATCGACGAGGCGGAAGCGTTGGGAGCCTTGCACATCCACTTCAGCGGTGGTGAGCCGCTGCTGTTTTCGGACCTGGAGTTGCTCGTGCGACGAGCGCGCGACAAGCAGTTGTACTCGAATTTGATCACGAGCGGGATACCGCTATCGCGGGCGCGCCTCGAGGCACTGGTTGTGGCTGGTCTCGATCACGTCCAGGTGTCGTTGCAAGCCGCCAGCCGCGAGAGCAACCTGCGCATCGCCGGCATCGACGCGACCCAAGAAAAGCTGCAAGTGGCGCGCTGGGTCAAAGAACTCGGCGTCCCGTTGACGGTAAACATCGTGCTGCATCGCGAGAATGTGGCGGAACTGCCGGAGCTGTTGACCCTTGCCGAGTCGCTTCAGCCGCACCGCATCGAGCTTGCCAACACGCAGTACCTCGGCTGGGCACTGCTCAATCGCGAGCGCCTGTTGCCTAGTGCTGAACAGCTCGAGCGCGCTCGCGAGCTTGCGGCTCAGGCTCGCACGCGTTTGCTCGGCAAGACGGACGTGCTCTTCGTGCTGCCGGACTATTACGCCGATCGCCCCCGGCCGTGCATGCAAGGTTGGGCGCAGAGTTACTTGGTGGTAACCCCCGATGGTTTGGTGCTGCCTTGCCATGCGGCGCGTGACCTACCGGGGTTGGACTTCGACGACGTGCGCAGCGCACCTCTGGGGGATATTTGGTCGAGCTCCCCGGCGCTCGGCGCATTCCGCGGTCATGAGTGGTACCCCGAGCCGTGTCGCAGTTGCGATAGCCGCGACCGAGACTTTGGGGGCTGTCGCTGCCAAGCGTTCGCACTGACTGGAGACGCCGCGGCCGCCGATCCCGCGTGTGCGCTGACCCCGTCCCACCACCTGGTGCGGAGTGCTCGAGAGCGCGCGACATCGAACGAGAGTCAGGCGCCGCTCATCCTGAGACGAACGCCGATCGCCAAGACCTCGTGGGCTTGACGGGGGGTCGCTTGCGATACCGGGGATGGACGAGCGCCACAACGCCCCGCCTCACTCGCTCAGCAAGGGCACGAACCCTGCAGGGGCGGTCGCTCATGCGAGGATCATGTTTAACGTTGGTGATGGGAAGCTTGGTAGCGGCGGCCTGCAGCAAGCAGCCGGACGCAAAGTCCATTCAACCCGAGCAGGAGGCTCAAGTCGTGGAGGGTGAAGGCAAGGGCGAAGTGCCCGCATCTCGTGTTGGTCCCAATCCCAAAGGCGAGCCCGTCGAAACCGCGCCGCCCAACGTGCCCGAGTTCAAGCCGGCTTTTCCAGAACAGACGCGTGCACCTGCGGTGCATAGCCAAAGCAAGTTTCAAGTCACTGAGGTAGCCGGACCATTTGCAAGGCCCTGGGCGCTCGCCTTCTTACCTGATGGTCGCATGCTGGTGACGGAGAAACATGACGGAAACCTCGTGATCGTATCCGGCGACGGCAAGAGTAAGAAGTCGGTGCAAGGCGTGCCGCGGGTAGACGGTCGAGATCAGGGAGGACTGCTCGATGTCGAGCCCAGCCCCGACTACGCCAGCGACAAGCTCTTGTACTTGACCTATTACGAGCCGCGCGAGGGAGGCAATGGACTCGCGGTCGCGCGTGCCAAGCTGACCGAAGGCGACTCCCCCAAGCTCGATGAGCTGCAAGTGATCTTTCGCATGCAACCCACCCTCGACTCGACCAAACACGCTGGCGGGCGGTTGGTGTTTGCGCCGGACGGCATGTTGTTCGTCACGCTCGGTGAGCGCTCGATTATGGAAGGGCGCAAACAGGCGCGTGAACTGAACAGCCACTTCGGCAAGGTCGTGCGCATTCATCCCGACGGAAAGGTGCCGGAAGACAATCCCTACGTCGAGGAGAAGGGCCCGCTGCCGGAGATCTGGACGTCCGGGCACCGCAACATCCTCGGCGCTGACCTGGACGCGCAGAATCGCTTGTGGGTGGCGGAGATGGGACCCCAAGGCGGTGATGAGCTCAACCTAGTCCAGCGCGGCAAGGACTACGGCTGGCCAACGATTGGCTA
This sequence comes from uncultured Polyangiaceae bacterium, assembly GCA_964577325.1. Lineage (GTDB taxonomy): Bacteria > Myxococcota_A > Polyangia > Polyangiales > Polyangiaceae > SZUA-265. The sequence goes on along the minus strand of CAZNZA010000136.1, from coordinate 8,482 downwards.
CGGCGAGGAGTACGGTGGAGAGCCGATCCACGATTCCACTCAGGCACCGGGACTCGAGCAACCGGTATACTACTGGGATCCCGTCATCTCACCGGGGGCGCTGACGATCTACGATGGCGACATGTTCCCGGAGTGGAAGGGCAACTTCTTCATCGCCGGCTTGTCCAGCCAAGCCCTCATCCGGCTCGTGGTAGAAGCGGATAAGGTCGTTGGCGAAGAACGGCTGCTTACCGATCGCGCGGCACGCATTCGCGAGGTGGTGCAGGGACCGGATGGCGCGCTTTACCTGCTTACCGACGGCAAAACCGGTAAGATGCTGAAGTTGACGCCGGCGTAAGTCGGGGCGGGCGTAAGCCGGCGAAGCCGGGTAGCCCGCCGCCGGAGCGCAGCCCGCAGGGCAAGCGCAGGCCCCCCCGCATTTTGGAGAAGAAGTTGGCGAGGAGAGCCACTACAACCCGCGCTCATGACAGGGGTTTACGTGAGCATGGCCGTCGTTGTCCTGGCGTGGGGGTCGTATCCGCTCGTCGTTCGCTCGACGGGAGTCGGCGGTCCCGTGGGGGCTCTGCTTCTCACGCTGGCCGCCTTGCTACCGATAGTGACCGCCAATCTCTGGCAAGGAGGTAACACCAAACTGTCTATTGGCGATTGGGTGCGCTTCGGTATCGCGGGCGTCATCATGGGAATGGGAACGACCGCTTTCAACTTCCTCGTCAACGACCGCCGAGTGGATGCGTCCATTGCCATACCCATGGTCAACTCGGGTATGTTGCTGGTTACCATGCTGGGTGCGCTTTTGTTTTACGCCGAGCCTGCCTCGATACGGAAGCTGCTCGGCGTCGCCCTCATTTTAGCGGGAATGTTCGTTTTGCGGCCTAGCTGACGCAGGCGGAGCCCACAGCTGGTCCCTCGGGGCGCGAATCGGATTGGCACAGGGAAGCTCCGGGGTTACGTACCGGGTGACGTCAACCGTGCTGTCGCTGAGGTGCTTGCGGTGTTCTTGGGGGCGAAGCCCTACCACCAACGAGAAGCTACGATAGAACTGAGTGTAGCTTCCGAAACCTGCGGATAAGGCACACTGCAGCGTGTTCCTCGACGGGTTTTGCGCGCTGAAGCGCCCGAAGCGTTGGATCCCGGAGTGAGCCGCGTAGAACGACAGGGGCACCCCCACTTGCTGGTGGAACAGACGCGATAATTGAAACGGACTTAGACCGACGTGCTTGGCCAATGTTGGTAGCGTCAAACGGTCTGGAGAGTTGCGCAATATGTGAACGGCTGTTGCTACCGCAATGTGCTGCGACTGAGGGGTAGCACCCGCAGGAGTGCCGGCTACGCGCCAGGTGTTGAGCAAGGTGGTGGCGAGCGCCATATTGAAGCATGGTACGCGTTGTTGATTCCGCAGCAGGCGATAGGCATCATTGGAGAATTCGGTCAGCGTCGCCGGACTCAATGTGGTGCGCACCGCCGGTGCGTGCAGCTCGAGCCTTTGTACGTGACCCAGTTCCTCGATCAACCGTGGACGAAACATCAGTGCCCACATCGCCAGATCCGGTGAGCATGCTGTCGTAGCGCGCGCTTGACCGGGCGCTAACCACACGGCGTCACCCGCACTCAAATGATAGACGTCAGACCCGACGGCAAGGACGAGATTGCCCGCAACCATCACGTTGAGCTCGAGCTCCTCAGCCACGTTCAACGGCACCCGGGGAGACGCGGCCGTGCAGAACCAGACGGCGCCCAGGCACTCCTCGCTGCGGCACAGGCGATACCTGGGCACTTGCTCACTCCCCCCACGAGTCATGGCTAGGGGATAATAGCTGAACCTGCCGTGCAGCGAAAAGAAAAAGCGCAAGATGTGCAAAGACGCGGCAGGCGGGCAGGTGAGAGGAGCAAACGCAACACTATAGGCGGCCAGTCTTGCCTTCACCGAACACTGGCAACGAAGGAAGGGATGAGGAGCGCATGGGATCAAACTTGACGACACGTCTACGCGAGGGAAACATCACGCTGGGTGCCGGAAGGAAGTGGGAAGGGTTAGCTCGCGTCACTCTAGCTCTCAGCTTGGTCGCTGTGGGCTGCGGTTCGGTGGACGACATATGGCCATTGCTTACCGAGCAAAAGCCGCTTCCCGAGCATGCGAAACCCCGACGGGGCCCGACAGAGGAGGTCTTCTCCCGCGACCACGTGCTGGAAGTGAACCTAACGCTCGACGAAGCCGACTGGGATTCGCTGCGCTATGAAGGGAAGAGCCAATTCGATACCTGGCCTGCGAGCGAGGCAGATCTTGCTCCCTATGAGTACACGACCTTTCCGGCACGGGCTCGCGTCGACGGAAAGGTCTATTCCGAGGTGGGCTTGCGGAAGTCTGGATTCTTGGGCGGCTTGACGGCATTGAAACCGGAGCTCGAGATCGACTTCGCTTTCGGTCACCGGTTGCGGTCTGGCCTGCGTACTTTGACCTTGAGCAACGACCTGGAGGACCCGACTTTGATTCGGGAATGCTTGGCGTTCGACCTCTTCGCCGATGCTGGTTATCCCGCGCCGCGCTGCAACTGGGCCCGCGTGAGTGTGAACGGGCAGGAGCTCGGGACGTACGTTCACGTCGAGGCTATCAACGAACAGTTCTTGGCGCGCCATTTCGACGATGCCTCAGGCAACTTGTATCGGGCGGATCTGGCGGACGTGTTCGACAACACACTGCCGCTCATCAGAAACGTCAACCATCCGCCCCGCCAGGATCGCTCGGACTTGCTCGCGCTCCACGACGCGCTCGAGCTTGAAGGCGAAGCCTTCGTGCCAGCCTTAGCTGAGGTGCTCGATCTCGAGGCCTTTCGCGACTTCTGGGCGCTGGAAACGCTGCTGGGGCATTGGGACGGGTACAGCAATTCGGCAAACAATTACTACCTGTACAAGAACCCGGAGACCGATCGCTTCGTCTTTTTACCCTGGGACACGGATCAGGCGTTCGTGGGGGCAATACCCTGGCGCCCACCCTACGAGATCACCGTCTACTACGCGGGACGCGTTGCGGGTCAACTTTACGCAAATGAGGAGCAGCGGGGGCTATTCCGTAAGCGTCTCGGCGAACTCAACGACAATCTGTGGGACGGCGAAGACCTGGTCGCCCGTGCCGAGGCTATGGCCGCCGGATTACCGAGCGATGAAACCGCCCTACAAGCACACCTCGACTACCTACGAACGCATGGCACGGAACTTCGCGCAGCTCTGTTGCAGCCCGCACCGGACGTGCAGCCGCCCCAACCCTTCGCGCCCCCGCCCGGCGATGAGTGTCAGTTCTTGCTCACGCCGATCAGCGGGACGTTCACGACAAGACTCTCAGAAGGTCCGTACATGACAGGCGCTTACCGCGGCAGCGCGACGCTGGACGCGTCGCCGGACGGGCAGCAGCTGAACGGAGAGGCGTTTTCCTTTGCCGGGCCCAACCCGATTGTGCCAGGCAGCCAATCCATCTTCATCGGCACGGAACACGCGGACGGATATTTCGCGGGTTTCACGTTGCTCCTGCCGGAGGCGTTCTACGCTCCCGGCGAGCATCCTTTCCACGCCTGGGAAACCTTTGCTCCTGCCATCGTGATGAACCCCTTCGACGAAGCGAGCATCGCCACGTACGGATATGTCGCCGACGGTTCGGTGATTCTAGAAGCCACCGGAACTGAACTCGGCGATGCGGTCGCTGGGAGGTTTTCGGGTAATCTCTACCAGCTCGGTTGCCTACCGACGCCTCTTACGGAGCCGTGACGTTGCCGTTGAGAATCTCCACCTGAGGTATACGCGGCTACGTTGACGTCAGTGCGTCGAGGTCGGCGCGTTCACCCGACGGAACAGCGTGTAACTCAGGGCTGCCAAAAGGAGAACTGCTGCACCGAGGATGCTCCACAACGCCCACTTGGCGTAGTTCGTAGTTGGAGGTGGTGGCGTCAACGCGGACGGGCCCGCGAGCTCGACGATGGGTCCAGCTGTGATCGAGGTCGCCGCCAGTTCACTGGCGGCGGTTCCAACCAACTCGAGGAGTTGAGCCTCGTCAAAGGCGCTGATGCTGGCGCCGTAGTGACCAAAGGCGAGCGAGAAGGGGCCCTCGCCTTTGGCTACGAACAGCAGTTGTTCAGGGATCACGTGGGCACGCAGTTCGAGGCGGCCAGAACCCAAGCCGCCCCCGCGCCTGGCGACGCGCACGCGGACGTAGCGCTGGTACTGCGGTGTGACGTCGACCGCGGTGCTTTGCAGAGCCGTACCCGCGTGCTCGAGACGATAGAACGTGCCCCTGTACAGGGGATAGAACGGACTCTCCGCGTGAAGCCGCGCCTCGAGCTCGGCCTCTATCACCGTATTGGGCTCACTCATGATGAGCTCGAGCTTGGCGATCGGCAACGCCGCGCCCAGATCGAAGAGCCAATGATTGGGACTCGTTGGATCGGGCGCTCCCTGAACGTGCTGCGCGTGTAGGGGAGGAGTGGTTTGCTCCGGCATGAGCTCGGCGGTCACGGCCTCGATGGTTGCCGGGGGGGCTGCCGTCGACCAACTCAAGCGCAAGTACTTGGCGTCCAAGCCGAACAAGTCGAGGTGCTGCAGCTGAACGTCGTGCTCGCCGTGACGCAGCGACAGCAGGCTGCCGCGTACGGAGGTCGGTGAGAAGTGCGTCAAGTCGCGGCTCGTCTCCAGCGCTACCGGCCACACGAACGTGGACTCGTGGCCTGTCAGTTGAAAGCGAAGGCGTTCGATGGGGCCGACCTGCGTGGTGTCGAGCAGATACGCTGCGATTGTGCGAGCAGTACCCTCCGTCGCCTCGTCGGTGCGGCCAGCAATGTCGACCCTGTTGTCCAGGTCGCCCCTGTCGTCCAGGTCGACGCGTACTAGCCGTCCGTCGTTGCCGCGTTGCACTTGCACGTGCACGCGACTGGGCGCTCCGGCGCGAACGTCCCGGTCCTGGTACAGCGGAAAGAAGGGAACCGTACGCTCGCGCCGGCGCTCCTGGTCGCTCGCTCGAAGCTGTCGCACCGCGTGCGGTACGCGTTCGCCGATCCGATTGGTGACGACCAACTCCGCCCGCTGAACGCTCAGGTGCTCGAGCACTTCGTGCGGCAATACGAACGTTTGCAAGGCCTGACCCGGCGTCGGTTCGAGTTGCATGCCATAGGCGAAATCACTCGCTTGCAGCTGGGTCTCGTCGTTTTTGGATTGGGTGTCTGCTCGAGCGTGGGCGCCTGATGCGAAAACAGCGAAGCACGCGAGGCTGAAGGCTAATGAGGAGCGATTCATGGGAGAGGCTTCACTGCTGGGGAGCGCTGCTGGGAGTGGTGGCTGATGGGTTTTCGGTCTCGTCGGCTTTGGCGGGGTTGTCTGGTGGTGACGGTTCGTTCGGCTTGTTTGGGGTCGCTCTCGGCGGCAGGGGCGACACGTATCCGACGAGCAACAAAGCTGCACCTACGGCCATGAAGGTGACGATTCTGGCAATCGTGCTTTCGCGCGACAAGTCCACCAAGAACAACTTGAGCACGGTCACGGCCATCAAACTGCCGGCGGCGATCCAAACCGTTCGCCACTGTCGCTTGCTCGCGATGAACATCAGCGCTACCGTCAGCACCGTCCAGGCACCGCTCAGCACCCATTGCATGGTCGCCGACTGCCACAGAGCCCCTAGGTCGTGGGGTACGTCCGCAAGCTGATGCACGGCGCGCCCCAACATCCCATTGAAAGCAAAAAACGCCACGCCGGCAGTGATCACTTTCTTGGCAGACGCGCGATGGCGCTCTGGATTCGGATCGGCGAGATGCAGGTATGCCGCAGCAGCCATGATTGCAAATACGTGAGTCAAGTCCAGAGCGTTAACTAGCGGCACGTAGGGAAGTGGGTCGCTGTGTCCGGCGCTCAGGATGACTTGAAGCGTGAGCGCTGTCAGGGTCGTTATCAGTAGCCCCAGGGTAGCTGGTCCAAGGACGGCGGTTCGATGGGCCCCCAGTGGCCATACGTTCGAGTGGCGGAGCAGCGTCAACGTTGCCAGAGACAAAGCTAGAACGCTGATGAAGGCAGCATGCGGCCAACCGTGTCCGAGCTGTTCGACGCGGCTGCATAGGGTGTACGCCTCTAGGGCGCACCATAGCACGAGGCTCCATAGCGCCGGAGCAAAGGCGTACTCGAGTTTCCGAGGTGCCACCGGCACGAACCGACGCAGGCTGAGCCACATCGACCCAAACAACAGCGGCCAGGCCATCCACAGGCCGCGCGACAGGGGATCGCGAGCTGGATTTAGAAGACACCAGCCCACCACAAGCGGCGTGAGAACGAAAATTGCCAAGGCGGGCACGCGTCCGACCGTGTAGCTCAAACGACCACTCACGAGTTCGAGCACGATAGCCAGCAGCGCGACGCCAGCCAGTTGGGCTCCGAGCAAGGACTCCGCACCAACTTGCTCCGCCAGCGTCTGAAGCCCAATGCGGACACTGAGCAGCAGACCCAAAAAGAGCAACACTTGGAGCGGTCGCCACGTCATCGGCACGCGCTCGCGGTGTCGCGAGGCAAGCCAGCTGATGACGTAGCAGGAGAACAATGACAGGGCGGCCGCCAGCGCTCGAGTCGTGGCCTCGCCCGGGCTCGAGGTTCCGCCGAACCCAATGCCGCTGCTCTGCATGCCCAAAACCAACGCCGCGCCAGCGAGACCTTGGAGCAGAACGCCTGCGACTTGTGAACGTGTTCGACCTTGGCGCAACCCGACCCAGTAAATGCCTGCGCCTTCGAGGGCCCATGCAGCTCCCGTTAGGTTGTGATCCCCCAGCGCGTAAGGAATAGCCAGAGTCCCAAGACCGACGCCGATGACGAGGAAGCTTTCGATTTGGATTGCATAGCTGGGGTCGTGACGGCGCAACAGCCATGCGGCAGCGACGTACGCCAGTCCGTAGCTGACGACCGCGAAGGCCATGCCCAACGGGTTGTCCGCAAGCAGCGCTCCTTGCAACACCAGCACCACAAGGGGAGTGCCAAAGGTAAGCGTGTTGTCGACCCCGGGCCAGGTGCCGGTGCGCGAGGAGGTGCGGCGGCTCCACAGTCGCATGAGCACGGGCGTGGCGGCGAACAGCAACCAAAAAAGCGTCAAGAAGGGTTGGGTGCTGGTGAAGTTATCGGCTTCGTAGCGCAGCACCCCCCACGTCGATCCGATACCGAACGTGAACAGAAATCCGAGCAGGGCGACGGGACGCCATAACTGATGCACCGCGATGCCGAGCACCGCCAGATTGAGCAGCAAGTAATAGCTGAAGAGCGCCACATGGTCGCCCTGTCCCGTCGAGGCCAGCACAGGGGCCAGAAACCCACCGATGGCGCCGATGAAGATCAGCGGCATGCTGCGTTGCAGAGCAGCCAGGGTGCAACTGAACAAGGATAGCCCTGCCAGCAGCGCGAACGCCAACGCGCCGGGCAGGAGCTCGTAGACGCGAAACGAGAAGAAGATGGTGAGATATAGCGTCGCCACACCACCACCCTGAAGCGTTGCGGCGAATCCCGGTCGGTTCTGACGGGTTCGATAACCGATAGCGGTTAATCCAACACCAACGAGCGCGGCCATGCTCAACCGTACTTCGATCGGGAACTGCGCGTTGTCTGCCGCCCACTTCAGCAACAGCACCACACCGACCAGCAGTACCAGCGTGCCTACCCGAACGATGGTGTTGCCGCCGAAGAGGAACTCACGAACGGCTTTCTCTACCCGATCCAGCGGATACGTCCGGCTCGAGTCTTTGGTACCCGCCTCGAACGCGGTGGCGGAGCTTGCGCTTGCAGTCGCGTCCCGAGGCTGTTCGCTTCCCGCGCCGGGTCGCGGTTCAGAGGCCGCGCTCTCGAAGGTCGATGGGACAGACACGGGTGGGTCGAGGTTCGTTTGTTCCAGGGCGCCGTCAGCTGGCGCGGTACCTGGAGCGACCACCTCGGCATCAGGCGACAGGCCGACGGACTCAGCCACGCTGGGGGTAGTCTGCGGCGTGATGGCAACGGGCGCCGCGGTGGGGGATCGCTCAACGCCGGCGAGCTGCTGGACGCGGCGCTGCAGGGACTCCAGCGACGAGCTTTGCGTCGCCAGCTCGGCCTGCAGCTGTTGACACTGCGCCTGAAGCAGTTTCGTGGACGCCCTCATCGTCAACACCAAACCAAGGGCAGCACCACTGAACGCCCCCAAGAGCGCGCCTCCCTCGGCTGCTCCCAAGAGCAGACCGACCAAGCCAAGTACTATCGGAAGCATCGTGTCTCATACTCCATGGTGGGAGCTTTCCTTTTGCGCCTTGCAGTGTCCGGTTCAGATATACGCATACCACCAATCGTGCGGCCGACGAATGACAGCTTCTTGCGGAGTGCGATTCAGTGGTACGAGTGGCAACGTCCGAGGCGCACTCTTTCGCACACGCGCACAGCACTGCCGCTCACGGGATCAGGCACATGTATTGCGTCTGAATGGCTTCAGCGGCAGCTTCGCGTCGTCCGT
>CAZNZA010000135.1:7832-13953 GCA_964577325.1 uncultured Polyangiaceae bacterium | reverse complement strand
ACCGATGAGACTCGGCCGGGAAAAGGTCCTTCCGATGACGACCCTCCCAGTGACACTGCGGGTCGATACGACGGCTGTTGGGGGCCGGCACAATTCAACAGTTTCAGCGCTGCGAGTTGATGTGGTTCACTCGGTTTCAGAAGGCAGCCGACCACCTGATTTGGTACCGCTAATAAGGATTTGAAACGCAGCACCAACAAGCGCTCGGAGCTTACACAATTGGCCCTCTTCAAGCAAGCAAGAACCAGGGTCTCCCCACGCCGTGGCAGCATCCGGGCAGCACAGATAATCTCAGGAATATCAGCTGCTTATGCAAACACGGGGGGTTCACGAAGCGACTATCGAACGGCCTTCCCGAAGTCGGAAGTCGAGACGCTCCGTCGCCTGTAAGCCGCTGGTGTCAAACAGCTCTGGCCGTGTCGTCGTCACCAGTACTTGGCTTCGAGTATTACGAACCAGCTCGTAGACGGCTCCGGTTCTGTCGGGGTCGAGTTCGCTGGACACGTCATCGAGCAGCAGAATGGGATGGGTCGCCCGTGCCTGCTCGACACAGCGCAATTCCGCGATCTTGATGGCCAAGGCCAGCAGCCGCTGCTGGCCTTGAGACGCCTGTCGCCGCGCGCTGCGTTGGTCGATCAACAACTCCAAATCGTCGCGGTGCGGCCCAAAAGTCGCCGTCCGACGCTGCTGGTCCTGAAGGCGACGCTTGTTGAGCTCCGCACGAAAGGCTTCTGCGTCGGTCGTTCCGCCTTCAAGATACTGGACCCCAAGTGTCAGGCTCGTGGGCGACACCTGATCGAACGCCGGGGCAAGCGCTTGTTCGAGCATCGTGGAAACGGCCGCGCGCGCGGCCGTCAGCCGTGCACCTTCCGCCGCCATGATGGCCTCGAAGGCATCGAGTTCAGTCGCGCGAAGGCCTCGCTTGTCGAGCACCGCCTGACGCTCGCGCTGAGCCTTGGCGTAGCGAAGCTTGGCGTCGGAGCCGCTGGGATCGAAAAAGAACAGGAGGCGGTCCAACAAGGTCCGCCGTCCTCCCGCGGGCCCACTGACGAGCTGTAGGTCCCCAGGGTGGAAGATGACCATCGGCGTTGCCAGGGCGTAGGTCGAATAGCGACTGATGCGCTTGTCGCCAACGAAGAACGCGCGCCGACCCTCCTGAGCGACGAACCGTTGACGGCGCGTGATCGGCCCCTGGACGAGATCTGCATCGACCCGAGTTACACTGGCGCCAGCCTGATAGGCCTCCGAAATGGCTTCGGTGCGAAAGCTGCGGGTCGTTGCAAGCAAGTACAGCGCCTCGAGAACTGAGGTCTTGCCTTGGCCGTTGTCCCCCGAGATGACGTTGATCCTCGGGCTGAATTGCAGCCGTAGCTCGCTCACATTGCGGAAGCCACGAATTGACAGCGTCTCGACGCTGAGCCGGGTTACCACGTTGCCTAGATGCGCATGGGCATGATGACGGCCAAGTATTCAGTGCCCTCTAAGTTTGCGGCGGGACGGATCACGGCAGGGTCGAGCTCGCCGCTGATCCCTAGCACTAGCTCGTCACCTTCGATGGCGCTCAGCACGTCCAGGAAGTACTTGGCGTTGAACCCCACCGTAAACGCGTCGCCCGCATACTCCACCGGGACCTCGTCGAAGCCATCGCCACTTTCGGGGCTCTCACTCGAAAAGCGGATGACATTGTCGTCGAGGCTGAGCTTGATGCCACCGGTTCGGTCACTCGCAGCCAACGAAACGGCTCGGATAGCATCGGCAACGGCTGCTCGCGGAGCGACGATCGAATATGCCGATGAATTCGGAATGACCTGATCGTAGGGGGGGAACTGGGCGTCGACGAGCTTGACGCCGAATTGAACGCTGCCGATCTGGAAAAAAGCGTTTGGTCCACTCCGCAAGAGTTTCAGCTGCTTGACGCTCTCACTCCGGGCTTCTTCGCACAGCCGCCGCAGCTCGTGTACACCTTTGAGTGGAATGAGCATGCTCATGTCCGAAGCTTTGGTCTTCACTTCGACCTGCATGCGACTCAGGCGATGGCCGTCTGTGGTTACCATTCGAACGGCGTTACCCTTCCACTCGAAAAGCGCGCTGTTGAGGTGCAGTCGCGTTTCGTCAGTCGAAATGGAGAAGTGGGTCGTAGATATGAGTAAAGCCACTGCCTCGACGTCGAGCGTCAGTGGATCCTGATCCACTTCAGGTTGGGGCAATGTCGGGAAGTCGTCGCCAGGGATGCCATGCAAGGTGTAACGACGAGGCTGCCCCATGGCGCGAATCGTGGTTGAGGATGCATCCGTGGTAGTGATGGAGATGTTGCCTTCGGGCATCATTTTGACGCGCTCGAAGAGGTCGCGTGCACCCACAGCAACGCTTCCTTCGGCAGTCACCTCCGCCTGGATGTGGCCACTCACGCTTAGGAAGAGATCGGTCGCCGCCAAACGCAGGCCGTTGTCCTTGGATGCTTCGATCAAGACGTTGCCTAGCACGGGCATCGTGCTTTTCTTGTCGGCCACACCCTGACAGCGCCCGAGTAGGCGCAGGAGTTCCCTTTTGCTGACTGTAACCTGCATTGCGACTGGCACGTGTAGCCGGTCGACAGGGTAGGGCGCTAGTCTCCCGTACCAAAAGTTGCGGCGAACAGCGGGTTTGGCCGATTCGACCAATGACGCTCCCCAGGGGCTTGCGCGTCGGAGGTACTTACCCAGGTAAAGAGCAGACGGCTTTTCCGGAACCCGGCTCGGGCGCGCTCAACGGCACGGCGTTCGAATGAGATGAGGAGAATTTGAAATTTTAGAAAGAAGAGGGTCGCTTTAGTAGGGCCTGTGGATCCTGGGGACGGCTGCTATGTGCTCAAAATATTTGACCAATAAGCCGTCGTCGGTGGGGACAACACGGGGACGTGATGTAGGACGCACTGGGGATAGGGAAGAGGAGTGGGAGTTGTACCCAGGCTGTACCTGGTACGTTCCTCAATCTGTCCCCGGAGTTGCCCCCAACTTGTGGGCTGTACAAGTGTCCATGAGCAGAGGGCCATGACGCTGGCGCTGGCCGAAGCTCGGGTGTACGAGGAGGGACCGCGTGGAACCGTCAGCCGCCACTTCTTCCAGCCCACGACTGCGGCGCCGAGTGTGGGTCCCGATCCTGATTGGTATCAGCCTGGTGCTGGGCGCGGTGCTGGCCGTTCAACTCTTGCTTCCGACGTGGCTGTTGGCGGAGGTACAGCGACAGGCCTCCGCCCGCGGTGTCTCCCTTTCGGGCTGCAAGCTCGAATACCAGCGGGAGGGACTGACTCAGGTGCGACGGATCGAGCTCAGCAATTGCCGAGTGGAAGTGCTGCGGCCGTTTTCAGCGCGCGGCAGTCTGGCCGAAGTCCGCATCCAGCTGCGAGACAACCTGCCCACCGAGCTGGCGATATCGGGCGCGGACCTGGCCGTTAGTGGAGATGTGGACTGGTCGAACGCCAAGCAACAGTTCGAGGCCATGGGGAAGGAGACCTTTGCCATTGTCGGTGAACGGAACCGCATCGCGTGGCACTCCGAACCGCGGATGCCTGCAACCATTGTCCTGAACGACGTGCAGAAGCGGGCGGGTAGCGACCCGTGGACAGCTCAACTGACGGTTCTGGACCTTCTGGAAGGCACGGCGACCCTCGGAGACGAGGCCACCGTTCGTCTTCACTGGCGGAACCAGCCGCAGAATCATGGGGTCGTCACCATCGACCGGCAAGGCCGGCGGGCGGAGGTGAGAGCTCAGCTCGAGAAGCTGCCGGTAGCGACGCTGAAGGGGTTGCTGTTTCACAACGTGCCAAAGGACTTGCTCGGAACCAGTGCTGATGCACGTATAGAGTTTACTGCCCCCCTCGGCCTCGACCCGACGGAGCCCAGTGGTCGATTCGACCTGACGCTGCACGGCCTGAACTATCCCGTGCCCCGGGAACTCGAAGGTTTGGTCCATGATCGAGCGCCTCAGGTGTCGGGCAAGATCGTGAGTAATCGCGCATATACCCGCTTGGAAGTTCCAAATCTCCGCTTCGAAACGGGTGTCCTGCAGATGAAGGGGCACGCTCTTATCGAGCGCGAGGACTTGAGAACTCAATGGAAGGTAAAGTTGCAGGGCCCACTCAATTGCGCCGCAATCGTGGCGTCCGCAGCCAAGGTTCATCTCAATTCCGAGCTCGCCAAGGTGGCACGTCAAATCTCCTCCAAGGCGTTGCGCGGGTCCGTCAATGTCTTCGTCGCCATAGAGGCAGACTCGAACGACTTGGCCGCGGCGAGAGTCGCCAATACCGTCGGGATAGGGTGCGGCCTGAAGCCAATGCCCTTCGAGGATCTGCTGAGCGCCCCGCAGGATCTCCTGCGCACGTTTCCCGAACTGGCCGAGCGGTTGCTTCCTCGCGGTAAAGCAACGCAACTTCCCAAACTCCAACTGCCGCAACTCGAGGACCTGCCGAAGCTGCAACTTCCAAAGTTCGGTCCCGGCAACACGGAGCCACAGAAGCGTAAACTTGGGGAGGAGCCCGTCAAGCAGGACGACACGCCGTGAGCTTTCCGGTGGATGACAGTGTCGTGGAGAGCGCGCTGGTGGCCCTCGCCGTCAGTTCTGCGGTTCTACTCCTCCTATCGGCCGTCGCCCTGCCGTGGTTCATCTCCCGACTACCCCCGGACTACTTTACTCACCCCCAGCGCAACCGGTGGCTATCAAAATTAGCGCCACACTGGGCATTTCCGCTTTTGATCGTCAAGAACGGCCTGGGAGTGCTGCTGGCGATAGCAGGCATCCTCATGCTGGTGCTCCCTGGGCAGGGGCTCCTGACGTTGGTGGTGGCCTTGAGTATCCTGGACTTCCCCGGCAAGTACCGCTTTGAACGGTGGCTGCTGCACCGTCCGCGGGTGTTCCGGGTATTGAACTGGATCCGCACGAAGCTCAAGTGTCCGCCGTTCGAGCGCCCCACGCAGTAATGACCGCTCTACCCTAGCCGCTTCTCAAAGGTCCGCTCGCGCGGCTATCTCAGTGTCGGAATCAGGGTAGCTCAGCGTTTAGTCGAGCCACTGAATCGAGCAGTGTCCGTCGGGCCTGCTCGTAAGTCTTGGGACCGATTTCCTTCGCAGCGTATGCCTTTTCCAAAGCGACCAGCTCGTCAAGAAGCATGTCGCGCGCCGAGATCCCGTCTTCTTGCGTGAGCCGTGTTTCCTCCTTGCCCTTGCGGGAGAAAGCAAAAGCGAGGCCGAACACTGCCACCAGTCCGGCGATGAAGGTGGCAACCCAAGCGCCCGATCCGCGGCCAGGCATGCCGGTGATGACGGCGCTGATCGTCGGGCCCGCTGCGGTTCCCGATCCCAGGTAATCACGCGAAGTCATCAAGGCGTTCTGTCCCTGTTGTCCGCGGGTTTGCTGAGCCGGCTCGAAACCGTCGACACGGACGTTCATCTCATCGGACGCTTCGACGACCACCCGCGCATCGAGCAAGTGAGGGAGAGTCGGTAGTTCCAAACGAATGGTCGAGGTCCGGGGATTTGGCAGTTGGAAACCAAACGTCAGGTCATGCTGGCCAGGAGTGAAACTGCCCGTGATGTGCACCCGGTCACCCTGTCCACGGGTGCGCAGGTCAGTGTCCGTCTCGGCGGGACGGAAAGCTCCGGCGCCCTCCGGCAGGTGGACGTAAAAGTCTTTGGGCGCCCACGTTTTCGGTCCGGCGTTGTGGAAGCGCAGGATAGCGTCGACTTGGAAAACATCATCCCGCGGCTGCAGCGCGTACAGGGCGCGAGATACCACGAACGTCTGTTGAATATCGTCGGTCGCCGGGTACACGTACATGGCCAGCAACTGCCCCATTTCGCGGCGCAGGTTAAAAGTGCCGGAGGTGTACTTGGCTCCCTCGTGCTCGATGACGGCTTCGTAACGGTAGGAGGATTCGGTATTTAGATCGACGAAGCCCGCTCTCCCCTCGGCGTCGGTGGTAGTCTCCCTCGTGCTCTCGCGGTTGCCTTCCGCGATGCTTTCGCGAACGATCAACAAGGTAACCTTCTGGTTGGCCAGGGGTTCGAGCTCGCCGTTTCGAACTAACATGCCGATCGTTCCGGCGGGAATCCCCTGTCCCGGCTGGTTCTGTACGACGGGCGTTACC
>CAZNZA010000135.1:1301-7732 GCA_964577325.1 uncultured Polyangiaceae bacterium | reverse complement strand
AAGCGTTTGGCTTCCTGGCGGTACTTGCGAGTCAGTTCCAGATAGTCCTCATCGTTGATCTTGCCAACGCTTCGCTCGTATTCGAGGTCCTTCAACGCTCGCAAGACAGACGCCTTGCGTTCTTCTTCGGTACTCGGAGCCGCCAAACTCAGCGCCTCCTCGAGCGTCAGTGGCGCGTCCCCAGTAAGCGCTTGAATGCTACTCCAGAAGGTACCTATGGCGAGCAAGAGCACGGCGCCTGCTAGCACCAAAAAGAATACGCCGCGGCCGTAGAACTGAGCGGCCACGAGGGCGACCACTAACACGGTCGCGATCCAAACCAGGGGTGGCACGACCGGCCGTTTCGTGTCGGACTTAATCATCGAAGGCCGGCACTATAGTTAATGACCGCCCTCGGCGACCGACTTTTGCAGCACTAGGGTTGTTTCTCGTCGTTGCCGTGCATGAGGGTCGTTGGCCCTACCCTCGAAGCGTGCGGCCTCCTCGGGCGATAAGGCCAGCGCACCGTTTTCGATCGGACCGCTCAACTCGGAAGTACCAACGGCACGAGCGGGGGCCGTAGACATCAACACGGCAACCATCACCCCACTCGCGCCGCTCGCTGCCAAGCGTACCGTACCCCACGCCCCCAACCGGCGCCAAGAGACGTCAGGCCATAGCGAAATGCCAGCGCCAGCAATCATGATCAGTACTCCCGCCCAAATCCAGGAAACGAGGGGGTTGACGTGGAAGCGGAAGGTCGCTTTCTTCGTCTGCGGATTAGCGCTGCCTACCGCAACGTACAGGTCGTCGCGTACACGGTGAAGCATCGCCACCTCACTGGTCGGCATCTGAGCCTTCATGTAAATGAATTGGGCGGGGCTGAGCGAAGCGATGTTGG
This sequence comes from uncultured Polyangiaceae bacterium, assembly GCA_964577325.1. Taxonomy (GTDB): domain Bacteria; phylum Myxococcota_A; class Polyangia; order Polyangiales; family Polyangiaceae; genus SZUA-265. Next base: position 6,852 of record CAZNZA010000135.1, on the reverse strand, counting down.
AGCCGCCGATCGCCACGTCGAGATCAGCGAACAACATGCGCTTCTCAGTATCCACCTCCATGCGTGGACCCTTGTAAGTGACGGTGTAGTTTCCGACGGTCAGGGTGTCGCCTGGCGCCATCACCGCCTCTTTCTCCAGTTCCCAACCGCGCCCGGCGAAACCGAGAAACATCAGGCCGACGCCTGCGTGCACGATGTAACCCCCATAGCGGCGGCGGCTGCGGGCCACCAACGTAACGAGAGCGGTTAGCCACCCTTCCTCTGAGTTCTTGCGTCGCGCCCGAATTCCACGGTGGAACTCCTGGGCGACCACGGCGAAGTTGAACAAGCACAGCGCAACCGTGACCAGCGGCGCTACCATGGCCAACTTCTGCAAAACCCGATCATTGAAGCTGTCGCCAGCGGCTTCGCTGTCGACGATGGCCGGAAAGCCTATGGCCGTGCCCAAGCCGAAGTGCACCAGAACTCCGAGCACCATGACACCGAGGGGAAAGCTGAAGGCGCGCTTGAGGGAAACACCGCTCGTCTTGCGCCATCCAAACAGGGGCGCAACTCCCATGAGCCCCAGGATCAACAGTCCGATGGGGGTCATCCAGCGGTTGTAAAAGGGAGGGCCCACCATCGCTTCTTCGCCCCATAGGAACTCACTAATCACCGGGAACAACGTTGCGACGCCAATGAAGGTCGCCGCTCCTAGTAGTGCCCAGTTGTTCACGACGAAAGCGGCTTCACGGCTGGCCACAGCTTCGATCTTTCCGCGCCCGCGCAGCAAAGGCCAGCGCCACGTAATGAGGCCAGCGGTTGCGCCAACGATCAACGCCATGAAATAGAGGAAGTAGGTGCCAATGTCGCTCTGAGCGAAACTATGCACGCTGGCGATGAGTCCGGAACGGGTCAAGAACGTGCCGAAAATAGTCAGGAAGAACGTGATGCTGATCAGCACCACGTTCCATACTTTGAACATGCCCCGGCGCTCCTGCACCATCGTCGAGTGCACGTAAGCACTGGCCGTGAACCAGGGTAAGCAGGCTGCGTTTTCGACTGGATCCCACGCCCAGTAACCGCCCCAACCCAACTCCTCGTACGCCCACAGCATGCCCAAGGCGTTACCTATGGTTAAAAACAGCCACGCGAACAGCATCCATTTGCGCACCGCTACGATCCACTCGTTGTCGAGGCGGCCAGTGATCAGAGCTGCCATCGCGAACGCAAACGGGACAGCACACCCAACGAAGCCCAAGTACAGGCTCGGCGGGTGAATGATCATGTAGAAGTTGCGCAGCAGCGGGTTCAGACCGTCACCCTCCGGTCGCGCTCCCGCAATGTTCGTCTCGAAGGGATTGGCGGAGAACAACATGAGCACCACGAAGAAGCTCATGATGACCATGAAGGTCGCAATCACGTACGGTTGCAGTTGACGATAGCGTCCGTGCAGCCAGCGTATGCACGCAGTCACGTATCCGCTCAGCAGGAACAGCCACCACAAGATGGAGCCATCTTGACCGCCCCACAACGAAGTGAGGAGGTAAGTGACGGACATGGCCCGGTCGCTGTAACGTGAAACGTATCGGATACGGAAGTCGTGTGTGACGAACGCGTACGCCAGGAGTAACACCCCCAGGAAGACGAGGGCGCACGTGCCGTAGGCACCTAAGCGAGCCGCTCGTAGCAGACGGGGACGTCCGTGCGCTGCCATGAGCGATACGGAAAACGTGTACGCGGCGCACACCAGAATGGCAAACAGCACGCCGGTGCCGAAGTCGGGCAAAGAATCCCACATGGTTCGCCGAACTTAGCCTCCTCAGGGTGCCCCTGCTAGCGGTAATGGGTGCTTCGTTCGGGGTTGGCGCCTCCCGGCTTCCCCAGGTCCGGGGGTCGCCGCCTGCTCGGAATCTTTGTGCAACGCATGAAACGTCGCGATCCCCGCCGCCTCGCTCGCTCCTCGCGCTTAGTCGTCGTGCCGGTCCGAATCGCTCTGCGGCCTCATGACGCACGGGCGGCGTCGCTCGCGGGCGATGGAATCAGTCCATGCTGACGGTGGTTCCGACGTCTTCGCCCAGGCACACGCGTCGAATGTTGCCAGGAACCATCTTGAAGACGCGAATCGGAAGACCGTTCTCTCGACACAAAGTGACCGCGGTGGAGTCCATCACCTTGAGATGTTCGCCGAGGAAACGGTCGTAACTCATCTCCTGGTACATCTTGGCGTCGGCGTGCCGTTCCGGGTCGCGATCGTAGATGCCATCGACCTTCGTCGCCTTCAACAGCGCGTCGCAGCGCAGCTCCATCGCGCGCAGAGCTGCAGCCGTATCGGTCGAAAAGTAGGGGTTGCCCGTACCGGCGGCGCAGATGACGATGTAGCCGCGCTCCAGGTGACGTATCGCGCGGCGCTTGATGTACGGCTCTGCCACCTGCTTGATCTCGAGGGCGGTCATAACGCGGGTATGCAGCCCGACGCGCTCCAGGGCGTCCTGGAACGCCAGCGCATTGATCACGGTGGCGAGCATGCCCATGTAATCGCTTTGGGCGCGGTCCATGCCTTGGCTCGCCCCCCGCAGTCCTCGGAAGATGTTACCGCCGCCAACCACGACGCCGATCTGCACACCGGTCGAGTGAACACCCTTCAGGTCCTCAGCGGTCGCCTTCAACGTGTTGGTGTCGATGCCACTCCCACCGGTCGAACCACTGAGAGCTTCGCCGCTCAGTTTGATGATGACGCGATTGTAGCGAAGCTTCGGAGGCAGAGTTTGCACGCACTCCGTCTACCGGGCATCGGAGCCGAGCGCAATGCGAAGTCGGAGGCTGCGTCTCGGCTTCGGACGCAGCCAGCGTTTTGGTTCAGTGCTGAGCGGAATTGCGCTAACCTACTCGCGATGAGCTTGCCTTTCTTGCGAAGCGCGTTCTTGGTCGCGATCTGCAGCATTGGCGGTGGTTGCGACTCCAAGAGCGAGCGCACACCGACGCCATCTCCACCGACCACGCCCCTGGCGTCGATCGATCGTGTCCCGGCCGAGCTTCGCGACAAGGTGTTGGCGCGGGTGGGGGAACGCACCATTACCCTTGCCGACTATGCGGCGGTCTTGGATCGAATGGACCGCTTCGAGCGCCTGCGCTACCAGACACCGGAACGCAGGCGTGCGCTTTTGGACGAGCTCATCAATACTGAGCTTCTGGCTCGTGAGGCGGAGCGCCGCGGAATGCACGAAGCCCCAGAGACCCAGGCTTACCTGAACCAACTGCTCCGGGACGAGGTGAGACGCAGACTACGTGCCGAGCAGCCGGAACTGAGCGACCTGCCCGAGGGCGAAGTAGCCGCCTACTACCAAGCTCACCGCGACGAATTTCACGACCCTGAGCGGCGCCGGGTGGCGGTCATCGCCGTACGCAGCGCAACCCTCGCGCAGCGCCTCCACGGCGAGTTGCAGCTGGCTGACGCCCACGCTTGGGGGGAAGCCGTTCGCCAGCATTCAGTGCTGAAGTCCGGCAAAGGCGTGGAGGCGCTACCTTTGGATCTGGAAGGTGATCTCGGCCTCGTATCCGCACCAGGGCAGGCACGCGGTGTCAATACCCGCGTTCCCGCCGCCGTACGCCGCGCCGCCTTCGAAATTGCGGAGCCCGGCAAGCTGGCGCCAAAGGTGGTGCAAGAGGGCTCCCTTTACTACCTGGTTCGATTGATAGCTCGAAGTCCAGCTCGAGCGCGCACGCTCGAGGAAGCCGACACTATCATTCGCGCACGACTTCTGCGCGCGAGATTATCAGCCGCAGAGGATGAACTGAAGGCGCGCCTTGAGAAAGAAGTTCCGGTGACGATCAACGAATCCGCGATCCGCCGCATCAAAACCCCTGCTGGCAGCGAAAGTGACAAGCCGTGAACCCGCCGAACGCCAATTCTTTGCCCATTCACCAGGGTAATGAAGCGCAGTCGAAGAACCAACAGTTCTCCGACTGGAGGTGGCAGCTTCAGAACGCCGTGACCAGCAGCGATCAACTGAGCCGTCAATTGAAGCTCACCGAGCGTGAACTTGCGGCGGCACGACGTGCCGAGGCCGAAGGGTTTCCAATATCGATCACGCCATACTACTTGGGTCTGGTCGACGGCGACGACCCCGAGTGTCCCATCCGTCGCCAGGTGGTGCCGGCTGCAGAGGAGGCAGTGGTCGTCGCGGGAGATCTTCGAGATCCGCTTGGTGAGGAAGATCATCAAGTCGCGCCGGACTTGATCCAACGCTATCCTGACCGTGTACTACTGTTAGTTAGCGACCGCTGCTCCGTGTACTGCCGGTTTTGCACGCGCAGCCGCATGGTGGGTGCAGGTGGTGGAGCTCGCTCGTTGACGCGCCTCGAACCGGCGTTGGCCTATATTCGTAGTCATCCCGAGGTCAGCGATGTGATCATCAGTGGCGGTGATCCCATGGTAATGAGTACTTCGCGCCTCACCGCTTTGGTAAGCGCGGTACGCAACATTTCCAGCGTCCAGACGATTCGTCTGGCCACCCGTGTGCCCGTGACGCTTCCCCAGCGCATCACCTCGGAGCTGCTGCAAGCGCTACGGCCGCTACACCCGTTGTGGGTGATGACGCACTTCAATCACCCGAGGGAACTGAGCGACGCCTCTCGCGCGGCGTGTCGGGCCTTGGCAGACGCCGGTTTCCCAGTGATGAACCAAACCGTGCTGCTCAAAGGAATCAACGACGACGTAACCGTTCTGACGGAGCTTTTCCGTGGTTTGGTCCGCGAGCGGGTCCGTCCCTATTACCTGCTGCAGATGGACCCGGTCGTCGGCACGAGCCACTTACGTACACCGCTTGCGGTGGGACAGGCACTGATGGCCGAGCTTCAAGGGCGGCTCAGCGGTATCGCCATGCCCAAGTTCATCGTCGATGCTCCCGGGGGGTTCGGCAAAGTCCCCGCGGGACCCAGCTTCGTGGTAGCGCAGCGTCCAGGGGTGACGACCTTTCGGACCCACCGCGGCCTCGACGTCGAGTACGTTGACCCTCCTTGACCCCCCACTGGCCAGCCGACGCAGTACCACGGCATGCCCGTGAACCGCACCTCCACGGCGCGAATGGAATTCCTCCGTATACGCTTGCATCTGTACTGGATAAGTATAGGAGCTGAGGCGCCCCGGGGGGAATGGCGAACTCTGATATCGCTGCGTACGAGGCGAACGCCCCGCGAACTGACCCTGATTGGTCATCCAACGAAGGGTGCGGGCCGATCCCCGAAAATAGCCGAAATAACTGAGACACGACGGCTGACGAACGCGTCTGGTGTTTTTACAAACCCTCTGAGGGCGTCGTTGTCGCCGAGCCGCTTGTGAGTTAGACCTAGCTGAATGCCCGATTGCGTGCACTGTCGGTCGGGCGTTCAGAACCGAGTTGAGCGCGATCAAGCGTTAGTTTGCCTTTATGCCCAGCCCCGTCAACAGCCCCGCATCGCTCGCGCTTTCGAAGCGGGATCCTGCTCGGCGCCTTAGAGGGGCGGCCTGCCTTCAAGGGTGCCTCCATGGGTGGCGCTATGGATGACGACGAATTGGAAACGTTTGCGCGCT
>CAZNZA010000135.1:0-1201 GCA_964577325.1 uncultured Polyangiaceae bacterium | reverse complement strand
GGTGCCTCCATGGGTGGCGCTATGGATGACGACGAATTGGAAACGTTTGCGCGCTCTCGGGTAGGGAGCAAGATCCGGGGTCGATGGAAGCTGGACGAGCTGCTCGGTGTGGGTGGGACGGCTAGCGTCTATGCCGCGACGCACCGCAAAGGAAAGCGGGTCGCGGTAAAAATTCTCCACCCGGACCTTTCCGCCAACAAGCAGTTTCGTGACCGCTTCCTGCGCGAAGGTTACGTCGGCAACCTCATCGAACATGACGGCGCGGTAACCGTTCACGACGACGACGAGACGTCGGACGGTTGTGCGTTGCTCGTCATGGATTTGCTCGAAGGCGAAAACTTGGAGGTTCGCCGCGTGCGTAAGGGCGGCACCTTAGAGCCTCTTGAAGTGCTCTCTTTGATGGACGACGTGCTCGATACGTTGCGGGCTGCTCATGCCAAGGGTGTCGTGCACCGAGACATCAAGCCAGAGAACCTGTTTCTCACGAAAACGGGCTTGGTCAAGCTGCTCGACTTCGGCATCGCGCACATCAAGATCCCGAAGGATCCATCGGCAACTCTGGCCGGCGTGGCAATGGGAACGCCGGCGTTCATGCCCCCCGAACAAGCTAGCGCGCGTTGGGAAGAGGTAGATGAACGCAGTGACATTTGGGGCCTCGGCGCATCGATGTTCACCATGTTGACGGGGCGCTACGTCCACGAGGGGAGCACCGTCAACGAAGCCTTAGCACTGGCCGTAACTCAGGAGCCGCGCTCCGTTGCCGAAGTAGCGCCGCACTTACCGCAGCCGATTGTGGATGTCGTGGACCGAGCGCTGGCGCGGAACAAGGACGATCGTTGGGCTTCGGCGGCGGAAATGCAAATCGCCATTCGTATCGCCTATCGAGAGCTACAGGGAGATCTGGCGGACGGCGAGCGCTACTCCTTGAGCCACGGACGAGTGAGACAGCATTCGGCCCCGCCGAACCTCGACCCGAGTTTGGTCCGCACGGACAGTATCTCTTTGGCCTCTGCTACCGAAGATCCGGTGAGCGCAGAGATCGCCGAGCTCAAGCGGGGTCCACGCTCGCGGATGTGGCTGTTGGCGGCTTCTGCATTGGGTGCACTGACGATTGTCGGAGTGGTTTACTCGTCCTCACCCGACGACGTGACGGAAGTGCTGGCAAACGAAGAAAACGCACTGGAACCCTTGGTGGCGTCGC
>CAZNZA010000134.1:0-14064 GCA_964577325.1 uncultured Polyangiaceae bacterium | reverse complement strand
TCCTCCGTGGTGCTACTCGCCCAGGACACGACGCGAGACGTCGTGTCCTGCTGTCCCACTGCCTCGGTTTCGTCTGGCCTGTCCGCCAGCTCCGTGGAAACTGCCAAGCGGCATTCGCTGGTTCGAGCATAGTTACCGCTGTCTGTCGCCCTGCTCATCCTTGTCATTGCAGCCCTCCTCCCTGCGCCGGCATCTCTTCCGCGGCGCTGTTTCACAACTACCCTTCGCTCGTTCGCCCTCGTCACCTCGGATTAGAAGTCAAGGAGGACAGCACGTCACCTCATGCCTGACATCGGCCGCGGTGCTCCTTCAGTTGCCTCCTTCGGTGCCTGTTCCACTAAAATCCCGATGTCCCTAGGCGCCAGCATGACTGACACCCACGTCTCACCAAGGTCCGCGCTTAGTTTCGCTCAACGGCTTCTGACCCGCTCGCCTGACGCGAGGCTCCCTTTGGATCATCGCCGCGCCCTCGAGCGGCCGGCCCCCCCGCTTTCCGCGTTGTCACAGCCCCACGTGGCACGCGCCTCATCCTTTACTAGCTCGTCTGGCTTCCTGCTGCCCCCCACGCGCTAGCCGCACTTCAACACACGGGGCATCGGTTGAGGTAACGGTCTGGCCGACGTCACCACGCTTCCGTCTTCCGCACCAGAGTAACCGTTCAGCCGGTGGTCGGTAGTCGAGACGACGCGACCACGGCTTTGCTCCGGGGAGTCATCAGTGACTCCTCGGAGCAAAGCCGCTAGCCGGGATGGAGCGGGTAAGGGCCGGCGCCTTCGCCGGCCCTCAGCGTCAGTCGACCTTGATGCTCACGCCGAGCGCTTGTCTGAGCGCTGCGTACTCAGGCCCCACACTGAATACCAGCAGGTCCTTCATCTTGTCCGTAGCCGTAAGATCAGGGGTTGCCTTCTCGCCACTGACCACCTTTTTGGCGACTTCCAAGTCTCCTGCGAGGAGCAGCCCAGCGCGGCCTCCGGTAAGCTCGGCAGCTCGATTCCAACGCTTGATATTCACCTTCGCCCCGTCATCCACAAACCGCCGCACGAAGTTGCTCAGCATCTCCCGCGACTGCGCGTCTAGGAAGTGGTTCAAGGCTTGCGCTGTCGCCCTGACGTTTGAAGCCAGTTCTTGCGGCAAGGGGATGTTCGGCTCCGCGATGAGAACTCCCGCAAACAGCATCACCGTCAACTCCGTCTGAGCCGGGAACAAGTTCCGGATGTAAAGCTCAGGACGGTAAGCTGCTAGGTGCTTGCCGCAAACGAACGCACACTCCGGCGCGCTCAGTCCGGACAATACTCCGCGTCCCGCCTCAGACGCTCTCGGCTCGGTCGCCAGGGCCACCACGCCGGTCGGTTGATCGTTGCGGATGTGCAGCTCGGGGATGGGCATACCCAACACTTGCGCTGACCAACCGAAGGTGCGTGCAAACTGAATCGTGGACGTGCGGAAGTCGTCACCCTTGAGACGTTTCTCGCCTCCCGGCGTCGCCGCTCCCAACTGAGCGATCTTTGCCTTCAACGCAGCGCCAGAGAGCGCTTCGAAGATCTTCGAAACGTACAGGTTTTGCTCCGGGTGTAACAGGAACCGAACCCAGTACTCGTTGTTCAATCGCCCTTGGACCTTCAGAATGCCCTGAGGTCTCCAGTCCTCATAGAAACGCTGCTCCTCCGCGTTAGCTTTTCGCATGAATGCCATGGCCGCAGCCACGCACCAAGCGGAGTCATAGGCCCGCTTGTAGAGGTAGAGTCGGTACAGCAGTCGATACGGATCGAGGTTGAGCGGATCCTGCTGCAGTATGTACAGCAGCTGCTCTATCGATTCGTCGTACCGTTCGTTTACCTCGTAAAGCTCAGAGAGAATCCGTCGGTCGAGCAGGTCATCGGGTTTGGTGTGGGAGGCGACTTTGAACGCATCCAAGGCCTTTGCCTGATCCTGCATGCGATCCCGGTAGATGAGCCCCAACTGATGCCACAGTTCGTGCTCGAGATCGATCTGCCCCTTGCCGGCAATCCGGTGCAGCATCTTTCGGTAGTTGCGTTCGAGCTGCTTCCAGTTCTTGGAGTGGGTAAGGATCTTGTTGATGCGTTCAAAGGCTTCCAAGTATCCGGGATGCAGATCGAGAGCCTCGTTGAACAATTCGACCGCTCGATCAGAGTCTTCGATCTTGTCGCGGTACAACTGCGCCATCGTGAAGAAATAGCGCGCCTTGCGCTCAGGCTCCGGCTCGATCTCGGAGATGGCTTGGAGCATGTCGACCATCTGTTGCCAGTGCTCTGCCTCTTGATACAAGCGGAGGAGCCGGTGCAAGAGAACATGGTCTTCCGGCTTTATCGTGCGCGCCTCTTCGAGAGCTTCTATGGCTTTGAGCGGCGCGTTAGCTTTCGACGACCAAACATCGCCGATATCGAGCAGCAGGGTGTAGCGCGCGTCATCCTCCAGAAGTGAATCCAGGATCTGACGCTTGTATTCGGCCGCCTGCGGCCAGTCTTGCTGCTTCTCATACACCTCGACCAGTGCCTCGAGCGTCGGCCGATGCTCGCCATTCAAGGCTAGTGCCTTCTCGAAGTTGTTGATCGCTTGCTTGAGCTGCGCCTGATTGCGCTTGATGGTGCCCAAACGGAAATAAACTTCCGTGCGCTCGTCTACCTCTTGCTCGCCCAGCGACGTGAGCACCTTTTGGTAGTTCGTGAGCGCAGTGGGCCAATCCTCCAGGCGGTAAGCCACCTCGGCAATACCTCGGATGCTCTCCTGCGAGGTAACATCGAACTGGTACGCCGCCTGGTAAGCCTTTAGCGCTTCCTCGTTGTTCCCTAGTTCGGCATGGATCCGACCCAACAAGTTGTTGAGGTGATGCTGCTCGGCTCGATCCTGACCGCGAACACGCCGCACCAGTAGCTCGGCCAGCGGGAGCGCCTCTTGCCAACGGCCACCCTCACTGTAGCTCTCCAAGAGCGGCGCCGCCGCATCCTCGCTTTCCGGATCGCTTTGGATAGCCTGTTCGAAAGCAGCCAGCGCTAATTCGCGTTCACCGAGCTTGTCGGCGCGCACGCGACCCAACTCCACTAGAAGGCGGGCTTTTGCGCGCGGTGCGTCGGTGTAAAGCTGCTCTTGCTCGAGGTAACGTGCAGCAGCGTCCCAGTCCTCTTCGCGCTGAGCTATGGCGCGTAGGGCCGACAGCGATGGCTGATGCGCCGGATCGAGATCCAAAGCACGTTCAAAGCTGTAGCGCGCATCGATCGGATCTTGCAGTCGGTCGAGCTGCTGCTTGCCGATGCGGTAGTACATCTCGACGCGCTGCCCACCATCCGTAGTCAAGTCCGCGACTCGCGTCAGGTACTCGATGCTTTCGTGGGCATCTCCCCGTTTGTCGAAGAGCCGCGCCAAGGCGTCCAAAGCACCAATGTGGTTTGGATCTATGTCGATGATCTTTTGATACGTCTCGATGGCAGCCTCGGGTTCAGCCAGCTCTTCGGCGTATACCTCACCCACTTCTTTGAGCAGGCTGACCCTTTCCTTCGCATCCCCAACCTCTTCCAGATGTCGGTGGTAGCAGTCGACGAGGCTCTCCCAGCGCTTCAGGCGACGGTAGCATCGCGCCAAGCGCTCGTACGCCGCATGGTTCGTGGGGTCTATCTTCAGCGCTTGCTCGATTCGCTCTGCCGCCTCCTCTGACTTCAGGAACTGCTCCTCCTGTAGCTGGGCTAACTTGAGCAGCACGCTCACCCGCTCACGCTCGGACAAGTCGCTGCTCGAAAGCTGCCGCTCGAGCACCTCGACGAGCTCGTTCCACTTCTGCAGCCCGGCGTAAACCCGTTCCAACCCGCGCAAGGCAGGAAGATTGGTACCGTCTTGTGCCAGTACCCCCTGATACGCCTCGGCAGCGCGCTCTGGATCGCTCAATTCTTTGTCGTAGAGCTCAGCCAGCCGCAAGCGCGCGTGGACCAGGTCTTCAGAGTTGGATAGCGCCTCGATCTTTCGCTTCAGGGTGTGCGCCAGCTCAACATACTCGCGCTGTTCCGCATAGATTGCTTCGAGAGCATCGAGTGCCGCTAGCGTATGAGGATCGATGGCCAGAGCACGTTTGTAGTAGCTGACACTTTGCTCAGTCTCACCCATGTGCTTACGCAGCAAGTCACCCAAGTCCACATAGATCGCCTTGCGGTCCTCATTCCTGACTGCTGCTTGCTCTGCTTGTCTCAGAGTCTCCGAGGAGCGCTTCCAGTTGCCGCTCAGGCGATAAATGTTCGCCATTTGCCGCATCACCTGAACGCTACCGGGATCCATCTGGACCACCTGCTCGTAGTACGAGTTGGCGTACTCCATCATTCCGAGGTCTTCGCCGTACCACTTGCCCAAGCAGAGGCAGAGCCTGATGCGGTCCTTGACCTCGGTCTGCTCCTCGAGCATTGCCTGCGTCTCCGCGATCAGGTCCTTCCACCGTCCGGTGGCATGAGCCATTCGGCCCAGGTACTCCAACGTCGCGTCGTCGTGAAAATCGTCCCTGAAACCTTGCTCGAGAGCCACGAACGCCTGCTCATTGTCTTCGATCTTGTCCTCGAACACGCGAGCGATCCGGCGCCAGATGTCGCTGCGTTTTGCGAGCTCCTCCACGTGCTCGAGGCGGGCCAAGTATAGCTCGATGAGTTCTTCCCAACGCCCGGCCGCCTTGTGCAGCTTCTGTAGCTGCTCGAAGGCCTGGTCGTGCAGTGGCTCGATCTCGAGGATCTGCGCGAGTGCGTCTTTTGCGCCATCCGCTCTCTCGAGCTCGGTCTCCCAAAGGGTCGCCACCTCGAGCAACTCTGCGATGCGTGCATCTACACCGTCCAACGCCGCAGCGCGCAGCATCTTGACGCGCACCACGTCCTCCCACTGATGCTCTGCTCGGTACGCCTTGTCCAGTTCATCTATCGCCTCTACATCGGCGGGATCTACTTCCAGCAGGCGATTCCACGCGTCGATCGCAGCAAACGCGTCCTCACCCGTCGACGCATAGAGGCGGGCGAGCTCACGCTGCACCGCCACCGTCTGCTCGGGCTCTAGCCTCCCCTCGCCGTTGTCCACGACTCGGTGCAAGGCGGTAATGAGCTCCTGCCGGTTCTCCCGGCGTCGCCAGATGTCGGCAACAGCTAGTAGGGCGGGCACGTTAGCGTAGTCGATGTCGAGAACGCGCTGCCACGTATCCAACGCCTCATCGAGCCGACCTAGCTGTTGATCCGCAAGCTTCGCCCGTCGGCTGAGAGCCAACACGCGTTCCTCGTCCGTCTCGGCGATATCGTAGTGGCGTTCGAGCACGTCAGCCAATTCGGCCCACTGTTGTTGGTGCTCATACAGGTCCGCAAGCCCCTGAAGTGCCTCTCCGTCCTCACCACGTAGCTCGAGCACCCGGCGCCAACCCTCTGTGGCAGCTTCCAGGTCGCCAAGGTGGTGCAGCGACAAGCGAGCCATCTTCGCGCGGATCTCTGCCTCCTCGCTATCACCGATAGCCAGCTCGAGCTGCCGCTCGTACACCCGGAACAGGTCTTGCCAAGATTCCTTGGCGGTTAGAATTCGCTCTAGCGCCGCAATCGCATCGCGGTTGTCTGGCTCCAACTCGTCGAAGACTCGGCGGTAGACGCGGTGCGCGTCGTCCAGCTGCCCGAGCTCGTGCTCGTACACATCGCCGACTCGAACCAGGTGCTCTACCTTGTCCGCCGTGGCCTGTGCCGCCGCGGCTCGCTGCTCCAGAATGTCAGCTAACTCACTCCACTCCTCGAGCCCGGTGAGGATGCGGTCCAGGTTCTCGAGCGCCGTCTCGTCCGCTGGCATCACGCCCAGGGCAAAGTGGTAGGACTCTTTCGCCTTCTCGATGTCACCGAGTTCCTCTTCGTATACGCGGCCCAAGCGCCCCCCCAGTAACGCCTGCACCTCTGCGCCAACCTCTTCCTGGCTAACGATGTCCGCGTAGACCATGGCGGTTCTCACCCAGCCCTCGTCGACGGCGGTCGCGAGTCTTTCGAGCTCCTCACCGACACGCTCGTCCTGAGGAAACTCTGCCAGCGCCGAAGCATAGATGTCGAACGCCGCCTCCACGTCCACGAGGTTCTCCTCATGGTCCTCGGCGATCTTGTAGTAGAGAGCCAGTCGCTGCTCTGGGTCACGCACGTGCTCGAGCTGCGCCTTCCTCACCTCAGCCAACTTCTCCCACTCGCCAGCAGCTTCATACAGAGGCTTCAGCACCTCGGCGATTTCCAGCTGCTCCGCGCCTTGATCGAACAGCCCTTCGAGAGCTTCACGCGACGCGGTGTGTTCAGGAGCCGCAGCTAGGATCTCGCCGTAGATCCGGATCGCCTCTCTCACCTGCTCGAGTTGGTACTGATTGAGTTGTCCGAGTCGGAACTTCAGCTCCAGAATCTCCTCTGGAGTGTCTGCGACGTCGGTTTGCCGCTCGAGAACGGCTGCGAGCTCGTTCCAGCGCTCGTTTTGCGTAAATATGCGATCCAACGCGACGAGCGCGGCCTTCTGATTCTCCGATACGTCTAACACCGCGCGGTACGCAGCGACGGCACGCTCAGTGTCATCCAGCTGGACCTCGTACAGCTGCGCCACCCTCATCCCGAGTTCGACCTTCAGCTCGACGTCGGCGGTCTTCTCGAGTTCTTCCTGGTATAGCGCTGCCACGTCACCGAAGCGGCCCAACGCCATGGCGAGCCGCTCGACGGAGGCAAGCGTCTCGTCGTTGCGACTGTCGCAGCGCACGGCTCGGCAGTACATGTCGAAAGCCTTAGCGTGTGCCATCAGCCCGTCTTCATGAAGCGCCGCCATACGATGCAATAGCTCCACCTTCGTAAAGGTGTCGCTCGCGTGCTTGACCTGCACTTCCAACACGCCAATCAAGCGCTCGTACTCGCCCATCGCCTCGTACACCGGCTCGAGCACGTTTGCGGCCGCCAATGGGGCTGCGTCGCCGTCCTTGATTTGCTCGAGCGCCGAGAGAGTAGCCCCGTGCCCCGGCTGAATGTTGAGGATCTCTTGGTACAGATCTACGGCGCGCTCGGTGTCCCCCAGTTTGCGCTCGTAGATTTCTGCGATTCGGAACTGGTACCCAATTGCTTCTTCGGCGTCTGCGGTCAGGTCTGCTTCCTGAGCCAGCACACCGAGCAACTCCTCCCAGTTCCCCGACTCCTGGTGCAAGGCGTCCAATCTGCCCAAGGCTTCTATGTCGTCCGGGTCTAGCTCCAACACACGCTGATAGGTGTCGATGGCCTGAGCGCGGTCGCCCAGCTCGCGCTCGTAGACGGAGCCCATCTGATAAAGGATGACCTTCTTGTCCTGCGGGTCGTAAGTTACCTCAGCCTTGCGCGCCTGCGCCGCGAGTAGCTCTGGCCACTGCTCCATTGCCAGATGCAAGTCGATCAAGGCGTCGATGCTCCGCCTATCCTCGGGATCCAGCTCCAATGCCTTCTCGTAGATGCCCACAGCCTTCTCTGGGCGGTTGAGCACATCGGCCTCAATGGTCGCAGCCTGAAACAGTGCCTCCTTCTGTTGCTCGACGTCCTCCAGAATTCCTACCTTGCGTTGTAGGATGCGAGACAATTCGTCATACTGTTCCGTTGCTTGATAAAGCGCCTGAAGCGAACCTGCCGCTTCCAGGTTCACAGGATCGACGGACAGCACCTTGCGGTACAGTTCGATGGCTCGCGCCGCGTCCCCTACGTCCTGCTCGATGACCCGCGCAGCGTGGCCTAGCAGCTGGCTTGCCAAGTCCGGCTCTTCTTGGGCTTCCGCGAGTTTCTCTAGGTGAGACGCTAGATCCTGGTAACGACCAGTGGCTCGGGCCAACCGATCGACCGCCTGCCACGTTGGCTGATAGCCTGGCTCCACCGCGAGTGCGCGGCAGTACGCGTCAAATGCGGCTCCCACGTCCCCCGCTGCATCTTCGTAAAGCCCAGCAATCTGGTGCAAAAGGCTCACGCGATTATGCGGGTCCACCTCTCGCCGCTCCTGTATCTCGTACACTGCAATCAGCTTCGCGTAGTCCCCCTGATCGCGATACAGCGGCTCGAGAATCTCAGCGACGACAAGCTCGTTCTCTTGATCCTGCGCTAGTTGCTCCAGCGCATCCATTGCCTGCTGGTTGAACGGATCGTGCTCCAACACTTGACGGTATCCGTCAATCGCGCCGGTCGTGTCAGCCATCTCCACTTGACGCAGGCGCGCCAAACGCAGCATGAGCTCTACCTGCGCGGTCGACTGGTCCTGATTCAGGATCTGCGATTCCAGATTCTCCGCGAGCTCCGGCCAGCGCTTCTCTCGGCTCAGTAGCGCCTCCAGCGCCGCCAATGCCGCCTTGCTCGCCGGCTGAAACGACAAGATTTCGCGGTAGGCCGCTATCGCGTCGTCGGTCGCGCTCAGCTGCTCGTCAAGGATCTCCGCCACCTCGCAGTACAGCACCTCACGGGAGTCGTCATCGTCGGAAAGCTCGATCCGCCGACGGTAAACATCTACCAACTCCTCCCACCGACCACCGCCGCGCAGCAGAGACTCGAGCGCCATCAACGCCTGGTTGTCCGCCGGATTGAGCTCGAGCAACCGTTCATAGCTCGCCGCGGCATCAGCGACGTTACCATGCTGCTGCTGAATGGCAGCTAACCTGAGCCAGTAATTGCGAGCAAGGTCTGCATCCGCGAGGTCGCTAGCGATGCGAGAATACAGTTTTTCGAGGGCAGGCCAAGCCTGCGCGCGTTGGGCGAACGCCTCGAGTTCATCGCGCGCGTCCAAGGCTGTCGGGTCTAGCGCCACTGCGCCAGCTTGAGCATCGAAAGCCTTCTGAGGATCTCCGATCATAGCGGCTGCAGTCACCGCTATCTTTCTCAACAACTCACCCTTGCGTTCGCGGTCCGTTGTCGCCTCTGCCGCGATTTCGAGCACACCAACGAGACGGTCGAACTGGCCGGAAACCTCGTAGATGTTCTCCAGGATGGCAGCCGCCTGTCCCTTCAGCGCGCCGGTGAGCATCACCTCCAACGCCTGCCGGGCCCCCGCGTGCTCTGGATCAATCGTTAAGATCTCACGGAAGTTGTCGAGCGCGGCCTGAGGCTGCTTGAGGTGAGTGAGCTCTGCCTGAGCCAGGCGATACTTCATATCGACGAGCTCCTGTTCGCCGACCTGGAACTCGATGCGCCGACGCAAAGTGTCCGCGTAATCCTCGTAGCGACCGACCTTCTGGTACAGCCTATCTAACGCGGCCAGAGCAGCTTCATCGGACGGATCTCGAGCCAGAACCTGTTCGTACGTGCCTATCGCCTCGGATGGATCCTCCAGATCTGCTTCGTGAAGCTTGGCCATCTCGAATAGCAACTGCCGCTGCTGCTCGGGATCGGTGCACAACTCGACCCGGCGCTGATAGATCTCCAACAATTCGCTCGACCGACCACTAGCGCGGTAGATGCTCTCTAACGCCGCCAACGCAACCTCGTTGCCTGGTTCGGCTTCCGTCACGGAGTGGAACTGCGAAAGTGCCTCGTCTACACGCTGCAGCTCCTCCAACAAGACTCGGCCCGTGCGCAGCTGCAGTCGAATAGGATCTTCCACGCGGTCCAGCGCTGCACTGTAAGCCTCGACCAAAGGTTCCCAGGCTGCCGTTAGCCTAGCAGCCTGCTCAACGTCATCCTGAGCCTGCTCGTCGTTCGGGAACAGGGTAAATGCCTCGAGCAGGCATTCGAAAGCCCTTTGCTTGTCATTCGCGCGCGCAAGGTACAGCTCCGCCGCCTGGCGAAGCAGAATGGCTCGCTCCACGGGATCTGAAGCATGCTTCAGCTTAACCTCGAGCGCGTCGGCCAAGCCACGCGCGTTGGAGGTGGCTTCGTACAGAGGAATGAGGCGTTCGGCAGATTCTAAGTGATCCGGGATCAGGCCCAATACTTTCTCGTAAGCTTTGATAGCCCGATCGGGTTTACCCTTCTGGGTCATCCACAATTCGGCAACCTTCATGAGCATCGTGACGCGCTCCTGCTCGGTCTCCGCGCGCGACTCGTTGCTCTCCAAGACGCGAATGAACTCGTCCCAGCGATCCGTTTGAGCGTAAAACAACTCGAGCTCGTCCCACCTGCCCAGCGTGACGTATCGCTTCTTCAACTGCTCTTGATAGCGTCGGTCATCAGGCTCCAAGACAAGCAACTGGCGATAAGCCTCAGCCGCGCGGTGATCGTCCTTCAAACGATCGCCGGTAATCTGTCCCAGTTTCTGCAGGAGCTTCTTGCGCTCCTCCAGGTCGTCCGTCACTCCTACCAAGCTCTCCAGGACGTCCGCGAGCTTCTCGTACTCCCGATCCCGCTCATAGAGCTGACTGAGTGCGCGCAGGGCGTCAACATCCCCTGGATCAGCCTCGAGAACCACGCGCCACAAGTCGATGCACGTCGACGGCTTCTTGATGCGTTCACTCGCGAGTAAAGCGATCTCCTTGTAGATTTGAAGCTGGGACACGGGATCCATGCCCTCAGCCTGGCGTTGCCTCAAGGTGATCAACTTCTCCCAGTCTCGGCGCTTCTGATAGGACTCAACCAGGAACTCGATCGCGGCCTGGTGATGAGGATCCACCTCCAGTACGGCTTCGAACGCCCGAACGGCCTCCGCCTGATTCTTGAACCTCGTCGTGTACAGGTCCGCGGCCTGCGCGAAGAGCTCGACCTTCTCCTGCCCGGGCGGCAATGCCTCCGCCAAATCGACGAGCGCTTTGATGTAGTCGTGTGGGCGGCCTCCCTCAGCTGCGCTCAGCGCCTCGCGAAGCTGCCCAATTCGCTCAGAATCCTCAACCCGCAGTCCCAGCCGTTCAGCCCCGCCCGCTGCACTCTCGTCACTTACGCTGTTGTCGTCTGCGTTCTGCATTTCTTGATCCACGGTATCGCAACGCTCCTGCTAACCAATCAGTGTCGTGCCCTTCGTGCGCGAAACGCTCACCCAGTTTCCGACGAGAGTCAATGACTCCCCACCCGGGCAGCAACCAAAGCACAACAAACCACTCAAGCTTCTCTTACTTAGCCGAACCCTGGCGACGCTTCGGCCTCGGCCTCACAAGGATCGGCACATCTCTGCCATGCTACAAAACTCTGTGCCGAAAAGGGATAGCGACGTCGTGTAAGCCGAGCAGAACTACCTGTGACGACCGTGTGGCCAGAGGCGCCGGCCGCACTACGCCGCGCCTAACGTTCACGCACACCGACACCTCCCCAATTCTGCGTGATGCACCCACCTCACACGACAAAGCCACCGCTCAGTACCTGAGCAGTGGCTCCCAACAGAACCTCGCCGTTTGTCACACGAGTCGCCGGCGCGACGCCGTAACGAATCCGTTGTTCTCAGTCGCCGCCAAGCCGCTGCACCAGCGACTGACTCACCTCACACTGCTGCTTGTAGTCCGTCGCCGCCTTCGAGCCCTTGCAAGCTCGCTTGTTGAACGACTTGAGCAGCCGAATGGCCTTATCTTTCTGCGGCGGGTTCATGACAGCATAGGTGCTGCCCAAGTTGAACGCGACCTCAGGGTGAGACTCCCCACCGACAGCATTGGCCTGCTCCAACGCAGCAATACGTGCGCTATCGTCTTGCTTTGCCTGGTAGACGTTCGAAAGCAGCGTGTAGATGGCGTACAGGGCGTTGGCGTTCTTCTGCACTTTCTCCAGTAGACGCTCCCCCTCTTTGAGAACCCGTTCCGCCGGGTCGTACATCCGCAGCACGTAATAGAGTTCACCTAAAGCAGGATAGAAGTATCCGATCTGCGGATTGTGCTCGATGGCCTTCGTATAGTTCGTCAACGCACCCTGTTCGTCACCGGTCCACAGCTGCGTCTGAGCCAGCCAAAAATAGCACTCGGCGTGATTCGGATCCAGCTCGACACACTTCTTCAGAGGCGCTTGGGCGTCTGCGTAGGCATCCTTATTGCCGGCCTCCGCCAACTTAACGAGGGCGTAGCCCCTGTAGTACGCGTAGTCAGCAAAATCCGGAGCCTTGTTCAACGCCTGGCTCAGGGTCGTCTCCATCTTCGACCACTCTTCTTGCTTCTGGTACGCCTGCGCAAGCTTCCACAAGATATGGTGGTTGTCGGGGTCTAGACGTATGGCTTCCTCATACTTCTTAATCGCCCCCGCCACGTTAACCTGAGCCGCCTGATCGCCGGCATTCGCCAGGTTGACTGCTTCAATGTGATCGCGGCTGCACGCACCACCGGTTAACCCAGAGATCATCAAGGCACCGAGCAGTGCAACCCGACCAAACCTCCTGAATGGCCCTCCGACAGCACCCTCGAGCGTTGGCTTACCGAGTTCACCACGGGTCGAATTCGAAACATCACGCAGGCTCATCACCACCCTACCTCGTACTTTCGTCAAGTCCACCTCGGTCAGGCTCACTGAAGCTCCGACCGTGTCCGCCCTTCATAAAAGGTTTGCCCGCCGCCGTCTCCTCTTTTTTTCATCGTGCGCGGAGCGCCGCAAAATTGCAGGCAGCCTCGTACATACTTACGCACGTGACAAACGCAGAAGCGCGGACCTCTTGCAAGCGGTCCGCGCTTCACACGCGTTTACCTTCAATAATCTATCAGCCGGGAGCGAACATGATGGGGTAGGTCACCGTAACGATCCCACCCTCTGGCTTGGGGAAGCTCAGACCATAGAACGCCCGCACGACACAACTGACCACATTTGAGTCCGGCATGCTGGACCCGCCATTGCTCACGTTGGACACAGAACCGTTCCGGTTGATGACGAAGCGCACCGAAACACGACCCTCCAGACTCGGGTTTGCGCCCAAGCCTTGCTCGTAACACAACCGGAAACGACCGTAGTTCTGCCGAACGATGCGCTGAATCACTTCCTTTGGCAGGCGCCCACTAACGGTAGTGGCCCCCATACGTACGCGAGGTGCCTTCGTCTTGTGGGAACCGCCGAGTCGACCATGGCCGGAACCGAAGCCCTGGCCTGTACCGGTCCCTGCACCATGGCCCAGGGTACCAATGTTTCCCAGACCGATACCCTCGCCGCGTCCGCCGCCGCCTTCGCCAATGCCTGACAATCCCAGGCCACCGGCCCCATAGGCATCACCGATCTCATCGCCCCACATATTACCCATGGCGCTGACGTCATCCATGCCGAGCGAAGTCTCGCGCCCCCAGGGAGCGGTTGGCGCATTAGGATCGCCAGCGGCACCTGTATTCAGCAGCCCGATCATACCGAACTCCACCGCCTCGCGCAGCGCGGCTTGGCGAGCGATGTGCGGATCGGGATTGTCTTTCGGCCCTTGTACGGCGTAGCGCTTGTTGGTGTCCTTACTCGATTCTTTACCCATCGAGCCTTCTTCACCCTTTGCCCGCGTACCGGTCCCACCTTCCTTGTTGTCTGCGTTCTCTTCCGGAGCCTGATCCGTCTCCTCTTCCTCTTGCTCCTTCTCGGCGGCAGCATCGAGGTACTGTTGGATGAGGATCAATTGGTCCTGATCGATACCTTCCCCATCCGTCAGCCCCAGCGGCGGTACGAAAAAGGCCATAGCCATCATCAAGCTACCCATCGTTAGCATCGACAGCCCGAAGTACATCGCGACGTTCCAGTCGAAGCCACTCGCCAAGCCGTGGGGCAGGGGCTTTCCTGCATTCACCGTTTGAACCTGGAACACGAGGTCCTGGATATGCACGCGAGCGCGCGCGCCTGCCGGCAACGGAAGCTGCTGTGCCCCAGCCAACTCCGCGCACGGCTGAGCGTGTGCCCGTGCTTGGTCGAGCGACATGGGGGGCTGCCCGGTAATCTCAATCGTTCCCTGAGCACCCTGGGGCAAAACGACCGCGACGCTCGACGCGTCACCCACCACGACTGGCATGCGGGTGGTGCCGATCTTCTCTGACGGCACGAAGAAGTCGACCGCAAACTGCTTGCCTTGCTCCTCGCCCACGTAGAAGTTCCGCGGAGGCGTCAAGTGCTCGGCGTGAATGACGTTGTCTCCCCACAGCACCATTACCTCGACCGACGCAACGTGCGGCAGCTCGACCTCGTCCGGCGAGACGTCGGGCCCCGACTTGATCATCTGGTACGTGTAGGTACCATCGAC
>CAZNZA010000133.1:10116-14138 GCA_964577325.1 uncultured Polyangiaceae bacterium | reverse complement strand
GGTCAGTCGTGAATCGGTTCGCGCAATGCGGCGCGCAAGACTTCCTGTTCAACCCGTCCGCGTTCGCGGGCAGGTGTGGCCAGGCGCAAGACGAGATGCAACCGGTCGTGCTCGGGTGCTTGTAGGTATACACGTGGCTCAATAGACAGCTCAGGCAGGCCTTGGCGTACCGATGAGCGCGCAAGGTGTTGGCGGGCCTGCTCGCTGTAGTCTGCGCAGAGCCGTTTAGCGGCTTCCAGCATCCGCTCTTCGACGGCCTGCCAATCCGTCTCGCGCGGAACAGGAACCGTTATCGTATGCAGGACGAATTCGTCGGTGAAAGACTCGTGCCGCAGGGCGTTGCTCAGCAACAGAGAATTGGGCAACACGATGAGACGTCCCGTGCGGCGGTGCCCCGGTCCTACTTCCATGATGGTGGTCGTCAGGGGGCGCAGGTCGATGACGTCTCCGCGAAAACCAACGATCTCGATGCGATCGCCCATGCTGTAGGAGCCAGAAGTCGCACGCAGCAGGCTTCCCAGTAGGCATAGGAGTAACTCTTTGGTCGCCAAAACGAGAGCGGCGGCGACCGCAACGGCAGAGATAGCCAGCGTTCGTAGTTCAGTGGCCCAGATGACCACGAGGCCTACGGTCCATATGATGAGCACGGCGCTGCGCAGCTGCACGCGGCTCCGCAACCGAACTTCATCGGGGAGCGACGAGTTCTGGACCGAGCGGGATACGACTCGCCGCAAACCGAGCAGTACCGCGAGCAGCAGTACGCTCGCGATGGTATTTCGCAGCACGCCGTGCTCGGCGAAGTAGAGCAGCCACGCTTCCATCAGATGTTCCGAGGGCGTTCTCCTGCCGTTCGCGGCCGTCAGCAAGGACTTTATTCTGGCCAAGGCTTTCGTCAGACCCAGCCGAGCGCCGCGTAGGGCGGAACGCCCCACCCGTGTCACGACGCAAACTCCGTCGAGCGCTGCGATGCATGACTGCTCGTTGCCCGAAACCCCGTCGACGATCCTGGACGGCGGGCACGGGCGTGTCTAGGAACACCCTATGCGTACTAGAATCCTCGTGGGAGTGGCAGGTGGCCTGATCTCGAGCAACTGTAGCGGACCCAACTTCGATCCAGCGTTTGCTGGGCAGACCGAGGCCCCTGCCATTCGCAGCAACGTACCGCCTGTCGTTAGCACAATTGCGGGACCCTTTGCTCAACCCTGGGCGCTGGCTTTTCTGCCCGATGAACGCATGCTGGTCACCGAGAAGCACAGTGGACGGCTGCGCATCGTCACCGCCGACGGCGCGATATCGAGTCCCGTCGAGGGAGTGCCGGAAGTAGATGGGGGAGGCCAGGGCGGGCTGCTCGACGTTGCGGTTGCTCCCGACTACGAAGCGACCAGCCTCGTTTACCTGTCCTACTATGAGCCGAGGGAGGGCGGCAACGGCTTGGCCGTCGCTCGGGGACAGTTGAACTCCGAGGCACCACCTCGCCTCGAGTCCGTGCAGGTCATCTTCCGCATGCAGCCAACGGTCGACTCGGATGCTCACGCTGGAGGCAGAATGGTGTTCTCTGAAGACGGTCACTTGTTCGTTACCTTGGGAGATCGCCAAACCGACGATACGCGAGACCAAGCCCGGGATCAGGGCAGCCATCTGGGCAAGATCATCCGTATTCATCCCGACGGATCAGTGCCCGAGGACAATCCTTTCTTTAGTGTCGGAGGCGCTCGCCCTGAAATATGGACGCTAGGGCATCGCAACGTGCTTGGCGCCGATTTCGATGCTCGAGGGCGGCTTTGGGTGGCGGAAATGGGGCCCCGCGGCGGGGATGAGCTGAACCTGGTCGAGCGCGGGAAAGACTACGGATGGCCCACCATTGGCTACGGCTCCGAGTACTCGGGGGCGAGCATTCATGAAACTGCGGAAGCCCCAGGGCTCGAGCAGCCCGTGTATTACTGGGATCCGGTCATCTCACCAGGTGCTCTAGCGATTTACACTGGAGATCTGTTTTCCGAGTGGAACGGCGACTTTTTGATTGCCGGACTATCCAGTGAGGCGCTCATTCGACTGCGTGTTCAGGAACAACGGGTGGTGGGCGAGGAACGCCTGTTGACCGAACGGGGCGAACGCCTACGCGAGGTAGTCCAAGGACCGGACGGAGCCGTCTACGTGCTGACGGATGGAGATGAGGGGGAACTATGGAAATTGACGCCGGGTGAAGGGGAATGACCCGGCGCATCTTTGCGGTACAGATTAACGGTTCTGATCACTGGCAAGGCACTTTGCCCTGAGCAAGTACTTCCTCGACGCTCGCAGACAAGGGTGAGTTGAACGGACGCTGACCATGCTTTCCGGCAGTCGCTGACACATAATCTACGAGGGCCTGCTCGGCGGTCTGACGGTAAGCGGTGATAGTAGCTCGAGACGCCTCCGAATATTCCAAAGCGAGGTCAGCCACGGTGCCTGATGCGGGAGTCAATGCCGAGCGACTGGCCGCGTTCAAAGTGCACGTAGCGTCCGCATACCACAGTAGTGTTCCCTCTGCGCGAAAACTGCCGCCATCGATGTCGCGAAACAAGTTGCTGGCAAGGTCGTCGAGAGACGCGTCGAGCGAATCCTTCTCCTGATGGGCTTCGTTGACGACGAGTGCGTTGTCTTGCCACAGGACTTGGGCGTCGACCCGAATGCTGAGCACCTCCTTGCGGTAGTTGACGAACAGGTTGTTCCACATGTGGGACTTCCCTCGCCGAATTAGCGGCACCCGCCGCCCGGTGTTGCCGAACGTTTCGTACAGACTGTCGCGAGTCACGAAGGCGTTGTGGTGCATCGTGGTCGTGATCTGTTCGTTGATGGTTCGGCTATCGCTCGAACCGTGTAAGCTGGCTCGCTTAACATCGACGACGCGGTTGAAACTCATCGTGATGGCGTGCGCACCAACTTTGACGTCGAAGGCAGAGTCTCCGGTCAGGTCGAAATCGTTCTTATGGATCCAGATGTCGTGGGAGGCGCCCGTAGAGCGGATCATGTCGGGATCGAGTTCATGATCTTCGGTATGGCCCGCACCCCTAAAACTCAAGTGCGTCAGGATCACGTTGCTCGACGTTTGTGTCGGCTCGCCGGAGCTGTCCGCGCCCAGAGCAAACCCGCTGAAGCGAAAGAAGGCGTTGGACATTCGGCCGTCAAGGGTCTTGTTCGAGCCGATGACGGGGTTTCGAATGGGTAAATCGCCTTCGTTGAGCGCGACGTTGAAGAACTGCTCGAGGCATTCGTTTTCGCCGCCCTGACCGCGGTTGTCACACCACGAGCGGTAGTCGAGACACTCGGCTTCCGTGGCTTGCAAGTGTTCGAGAACCGCCGCATCGGCGCAGTACAATCGATACATCGCCACTTCGACGTCATCGGCGAAATCACCTTTGTCGAATACGATCCAAGCGTGATCGTCCCCGGAGAGCGCTTCCGCCAGCTGAGCCTCGACCGAGCTCGAGGCGTTCTTTCGAATGATGACGAGCTTGCTAGCACCGCCTGGATCGTAACCCCCGAGAGCCTTCTCTCCGTAACCCACGGCACGGCCCAGGGAATGGGCGAGGCACTCGACGATCTCTTGGTCAGTCTGCAGGCTGCTGTCGCGCCAGGCGAGGGTGGAGTTGGTAACTAGCTCCATGCAGCCGGCATCGGGCGAGGCAACACTAGCGTCATCTCCTGGACGCGCATCGTTGCTCGTCATCGCTCCCGCGTCGCCAGATGTCCACGAAGCGTCATCTGAGCGCGTCGGAGTTGGCCCTGAGTCATCCCGCGGTCCGGGTTCACTCGTGTCTGCAGCCGTGGTGTCGGTCGGTGGTGTCTGAGATCCCACTCCCGCATCAGTGTTGGGCAACGGCGCTGTATCCGATGGGTTGGGCAGCGGCGCGTTCGGCGAGGTGCCGGGCGCGCTATCGTGTACCGTGGGTGTGCCACCGAGCGTATCGGTACTCGGGTTACCGCTCGATGCGCCGATCGGGATGTCATCGGTACTGTTGCCGTCGGTACTGTTGCCGTCG
>CAZNZA010000133.1:7618-10016 GCA_964577325.1 uncultured Polyangiaceae bacterium | reverse complement strand
CCGTCGTCCGAGGTGCCGGAGCTTTGGTCGGAGCAACTGCAGACCAACGTCAAAACAACCAAAGCAACAGTTTCCCGTCGGGCAGTGAAGAACATGTGCCGGCTCTATGCTCGAGCGCGACGTTTTGATCACGCCAATGTGGTGCTTGGCCCCACGCGTACGCGCTCTGGTTGCTTCGTCGCGTCCGCGGCGCCGGTGTTTTCCCCGCCCGTGGGCGATTGTCGTTGACGCCGCGACCACCGCTCACCCAGTACTGACGCTCACCCAGAACTACAGAGGAAATGAACCATGGCAATGTCGAGTACAGCAAAGGGAACGTGGAGCGGAAGCTTGAAGCAGGGCAGGGGCACGATGAAGCCCGGCCATGCGCCAGCTGCAGAGTTCGGACTCGCCACGCGCTTCGAGGGCGAGGCCGGCAGCAATCCCGAAGAGTTCATCGGAGCGGCTCTGGCCGGATGCTTCTCGATGGCGCTCGCGGCGGAGCTGGGTAAGGCGGGCAAGGAACCTAAACACATCGATACGCAGGCCCAGGTTACCTTGACCAAGAACCCTGACGGATTCGCAATCCAGAGCATTGCTCTGACCACGACTGCCCAGGTCCCAGACATCGACGATGAGCAGTTTCAACGCATCGCTCAAACCACCAAAGAATCGTGCCCGGTATCGAAAGCCCTTGCCGGCACCACGATCACCCTCAGCGCGAAGCTATCGTAAGTCGAACATGAAGCATCAGCGGGCGCTGTAAAGCGCCCTGCCGAGCTCGTCGTAAACCCATAGCCGGTCACCGCGAAGCGCTAGGCGGTCCATGTATTCGTAGCCGAAGCGGCGTGGTTCGGAGATGCTATCGGGGGTGATGAGCTGAATACCATCCACGGTGAGCACGAAGACTTCGCCGTCGGCGACCGCGAGCGAAGTGAACCCAGCCGTACCGACAGATTGGGGCGTGTATACCTCCGTATGCTCGCGCACGAAATGTATCAGTCTGTTGCCGGACAAGGCCCACACATCCAACGAGGAAGTGCCCTGGAGGGACCGCCAGTAACCAACAGACCCGGAGTAGTAATCTAGGGCGGCCTCCTCCTCGCGTACGGTACGCCAGGTGGTGCCGTCGTAGCGCGCGATACGTGCCGGCTCTCCGTACTTGGAACCACCCACCCAGACGTCGTCGGGTCCGAAGGTCAGAATCGCCGTCAGAGTGAACCCGGTCCAATCCTCCGGAAGTTCCAGCTCTCGGAGCGTTTCTCCATTCCACTGAGCCACACGCGCGACGTCGGTGCTATCGGCGTAGGATGGATCAGCGGAAGATTGGAGCGCAAACCAGACGTTATCGGTCGCGCTACCGTGAATGGACCGCGCCATGGCTTCAGACACACGCGTCCAAGCTCGGCCGTCGTAGTGTTCCACCGGGGTACGCCAAACATCGTCGGCTGCAGTGCCCCAAGCGGCTGTTGCATTGGCCCAGATCTCGGGCGGAGTCGTTTCCCAATCCGCGGCCGACCACCGTCGTGGCGACGTCTCGACTTCGAGGTGCGTCCCTTCGAGACGCGCCACTCCCCCATCGCGAAGGCCTACCCACACGTTCTCGCTCGAAGAACCCCAGACCGCCGTTGGTGAGACACTGAGGGTGCCCACGAAGCCTTGCTCGGGGTGCCAAACGGCATTCCCACTGAAAAGTGTTCCGTCAGAAGCCGCGAAGCTGGGTCCGCCGAGACCGTCGATCGGCTCCCACGCTTCACCGACGCGCCCGAAGAACTCCCCGCTTTCGTTGTCGTGATTGCAGTTCAGGTAAACATCGCGGCCGGCGACGAGCAAGCCAGCATTCTGGCCCCCGATCGAGTACTCCTCTTGCGGCCCGGGTAGTTCCTTCCAGTTACCAGATACCAGCTGGTAGGGAAAGCAGCGCGTCTTGCGGCCGATGTTCTCTGTGGCCAACAGCCATACACCATCCTCAGTCGTCGCTACGTCGATGAACGACGCTTCACCAGGTGTCTCGTCATGCCACTCGGCGCTGTCCCAGCGTAACACTTGCTGGCTGGTAACCATCCACACGTCATCATTGGCGTCAGTGGCTAGAGCGAGGACGCTGCCGTCGCGCATTCGCGTCCAGCGCCCGTCACGCCATTGGTAAGCACCGTCAGCGGTGCCGGCCCACACGTCATTCTCGTCGACCACATGCACCGTTTGCACCCACACGTCGGGACCTAAGTCGTGGTAGTGCCACGCTTCGCCGCTGCGCTCGAGCAGCGCGCCGCCTGCGTTCACAGCGAACACCGTCGATGCGGTCGCGTTGCCGTGTAGTGCGACGATCCGGTCCCCAAACGGTTGAGGTTGTGCCCAGCAGAAACCCATTGGATTACACACCTCTTGCGCGGGATCGAGCGGCTCACTTGGAGTCACA
>CAZNZA010000133.1:4403-7518 GCA_964577325.1 uncultured Polyangiaceae bacterium | reverse complement strand
ATAGACGTACCGGGCGTTGGCTGAAGGTGACCGGGATCGGTTGTGCCAGCGTCCTCGTTCAGGTCAGAGGGTGAAGGCGCTTGGTTCGATTCAGCCGCGTCGGAGTCGTCGCGATGCGTATGTCGCTGGACCTCCCCGTCCATGGGGCTGCGACCGCAGGCTGAGCAACCAAGAAGCAGGTATAAGAACGTCCGACCGCGTCCAACATTAAGCATCCTGTGGTTGTGCCGAAGCGCGACTTAAGCGCCCACTTAATCCACGCTTGCTTGCGAAAAATGGCGGGGCCGTGTTGAAAGCCTTGCAGGGCGGGCCGTTACGGGACAGTTCACAAACGTGCAACGCGCCCTGCTCACCGACGCCGCCACACCGCTCGTTGGGCGCGACGATGCATTGCGGGTGTTGGAGGCAGAGCTCGGTGGCACAACCAGGCTGCTCACCTTGCACGGCCCAGTCGGGGTGGGCAAGAGTCGATTGGCACGCGCTATGCTGGCTCGCAGCGTGGCGCGTTTTCCCGGAGGGAGTTTCTGGTGCGATCTACAGGGGGTTAGGACCCGCGCGCAGGTCGCCAACGCGGTGGCTCGTGTGTCGGGGGTTGAGCCAATGGCGACAAGGGACTGCGGTGGCATGCGCGGTCGAACCGGCGGACAGGACGCGTTCCTGCTCGTGCTCGACAATGGGGAAGCTGCGTTGCCTCACCTCGGGACGTTGGTCCCCCACTGGCTCGAGGCTGAAGAGCACTTACATATCTTACTCACCAGCAGGGAGCGCTTGGGCATCGCG
The DNA here is from genome assembly GCA_964577325.1 of uncultured Polyangiaceae bacterium. Classification (GTDB taxonomy): domain Bacteria; phylum Myxococcota_A; class Polyangia; order Polyangiales; family Polyangiaceae; genus SZUA-265. The sequence goes on along the minus strand of CAZNZA010000133.1, from coordinate 6,738 downwards.
TTCGAAAGCGTACGTAGCATACCTCCTCTCACTACCTCTGCGGCTGTACATCTTTTGCGGCTTCATCTGGATGCTACTGGCGGAGGCTACCAGGGTGAAGAGACCGTCCTGCAAGATATTGTGGAGCGGGTCGATGGTTTGCCCCTAGCCATCGAGCTTTTGGCACGTCAAGCGCTTGCGTTGGCTCCCCACGAACTGCTGGAGCGTCTCGAGCCGGCGCTGCCGCTATTAGCGGCGAGCGAATTCGTGGGGACGGGGAGAGCACGCACCTTCCGGACGGCTCTGGACGACACCTGGCACCGATTGTCAGAGTCGGAGCGGACGCTAGCAGCTTCATGCGCGGTGTTTTGTAACCCGTTCACTTTCGACGACGCGGACGCCGTGGGTACGGCCCAATCAACGCCAATCGCGCTACTTTTGACGCAACTGGTCGAAAAATCGGTGCTGAGCGTGGACCACTCGCCGCCGGGCGAGCCAACCATGTTTCGCATGCTGCGGCTCACGAGAGAGTACGTGCTCGAGCGTTCACCATCGGAAGCACCGGACGTTTTCGAGCGACATCTGCACGCCGCGTGTACGGTGGTGGCGCAACAGTCGCACGCGCGCTGGTTCGCTCTGGACGACTCGGCGCCAGCGTTGCTGAGGTGGCTTCAGCGTCAAAAGCCAACCCTGTTGTGGCTGGCGGCGCGAGCGCTGCAAGACAGGGACCCACTGTCCGCGTTGCGAGTCCTGCTCCCTGTCAGTCGTTTGGCACTCTTGCAGGGCCCAGTACGCCCTTGCCTGGCGTTACTCGAGGGCCTGGCGGTGACTGAGCTGAGCGAGCCTGAGATCGCTTGTGAGACATTGTTGGCTAGGGGACGCTTGCGCATCCGTGATGGGCAGCTGTCACTCGCCTACAGCGACCTGAAGTTCGCGCTGAAGCTGGCTGCCGACGGCAACTGCTCCGAGCTTGAAGCGTCAGTGCTCATGGCACTGGCAGAGTGTCAAAGGCGGCTCGGGGAGATCGATCAAGCCCGCGACGACTATCAAGCCGCCTTGGCGCGGTACTCTGCAAAAGACGACATTCGGGGGCGCGTTCGCGTAGCGTCGGCTTTAGCGGGTCTGGCCTTCGAAGCGGGAGCGCTCGACGAAGCGCGGGCGCACTCGGACGCGGCGCTGACCTTGTTGAAGTCGACAAGAATGCCCTTGACCGAAGGGGTCGTGCTTCAGAATCTAGGTGTCATGCTCCAGGAGTTGGGAGAGCTCGAGCGTGCCGCCCACTGTTATCGTGAGGCATTGAGCAGCCACCAGCGGTTGGGGCATCGCCGTTTCGAAGGGATTGGCGAATTCGATTTGGGCGCCTTGGCGCTCGAGGCCGATGCTTTGGTCGAGGCAAAGGTGCGGCTCAGTCGCGCGCTGACATTCGCTCTTGAAGTTGGCGACCGGCGCGAACAGGGACTGTGCGAAGCGTTGCTCGCGGTGTGCTCAGCCAAGGCTGCGCAGCTCGAGCGCGCCGACGAACACTTGCAAGCCGCCCGCGCGGCGCTTTTCGCCGCGTCTGAGCCCGCCTTGCTCGACGTGGTGGAGGTTCACGCCGGCCATTTGGACCTTGCTCGAGCGATGGCTGCGCTTCTAGATGGAGACGAGGCGCAACAGCGCTACCATTCTATGGCGGCACAAGCACGGCTCGTGGCAACGGTTCGTCGAACGTGCGACGACCTGCGCTTCGCCCGGCGTGTCCTTGGTGCCGCTTGCAAGCGTTGCGCGGAGCTTGGTGGCGAGTTACTCGTCACACGCGATGGCTCTTGGTTTCGTACTCCTGAGGGAGTGCGCGTTGAACTATCACATCGGCCCCCGTTGCAGCGCTTGATGCGTGAACTCGTGCGTCAGCTGGACGTGGCTCCGGGAACGGCTGTGGCAGCTGAACAGCTTGCTCGGGCAGCATGGCCGGATCAGCGAGCGTTCAGTAGCGCCACGAAGAACCGTCTTCACGTCGCTTTGACGACGTTGCGAAAGGGGGGTTTGGGGCCCCGCTTGCTGCGTCGGGGCGATGGTTACGTGCTCGAGCGCGCGATGGCACTTGGCCCTCAATGTTGAGCAGCGGCAGCCCACACACCCGCATGATCACTTGGCTGCTCATTCTGTTCAGCTTCTACATCGTGTACGCCGCGCTGCTCTGGTTCGCTCAACGCGCCGTCATGTTCCCTGGCGCGCAGCGAGCGACGTCGCGTGCGCAAAGCGACGCAGCAGGCGAACGCACAGCCTGGGTGGGGCTCGAAGAGCGCGTGGAGGTAGTGTTCTTGAGTCCTGAAGGGCCTACCCCGGCGCCCGCTCTCGTGTTTGCCTATGGCAACGG
>CAZNZA010000133.1:0-4303 GCA_964577325.1 uncultured Polyangiaceae bacterium | reverse complement strand
GTGTCTGCGGCGTCTGAACGCGTTGATTGCGACCTGCCGCTGGCATTGAGCTACTGCGGAGGTGGAACCTGCCACTACGACACGGCTTCGCTAGAAGCCGGTTCGGACTTGGCGCTGTGGAGTCGCGAGAGCAATGCATTGCTTCCCGGCGCAGAAGCGCGGTTAGTGAACGTGCCGGCGACCTACCACAACGTGCACAACCCTGAAGCTTGTCCCACCGAGCCAGAGCTCTTGATCAATCCGATCGACGTCGAGCAAAGCTTGATCTTGAAAAAGTTGACGGGCACCCACGCTTGCGGCAACGAGATGCCGCAGTTTCCATATCAGGAGCTCGGCACCGTGGATGTGCCTGGCGCCCAGCGCGAGCAACTCGTCGCTTGTGTTCGACAATGGGTGACGCTTCTGGTCGCGGACTACAACGCCGCGCCGTGACTTTGGCAAGCGCAGTGACTTTGGCAAGCGCTCCTCCCGCGATGCCGATCAGTGAGACGGATCAGCCGTGACCGAAGAACTTCTGATGCTCGAGCAGTTGCAGAAACTGACGCCGGGTACGGGGACCCTCATAGCGTCGGCGGTCGGGAACGGGGACGGACGCCGGATCGTTCAGTAGCGCCAGGCGAAGTGCCGAGACGTCGTCGGCGCTAATTTCGGAGCGAGTCGCCCCAACATCGACGCCGTATAGGCGTGCGGCGTTGAGTCCGAAGATCTTGGCTTTTATGTCTGGAGTCAGCGCGGGATAGCCAAACTGCTCCTGCATCTGTACGGGGATGTGGAACATGCGGAACGCCACAATCTGGCTTTGGGGGATCCCGTTGTACACGCAGTCCGTGCCCCACAGAATGCGATCAGGTCCTAAAGCGTTGAGCAACTTCCCGAGCACGTGGGCGGCCTGCTCTGGCTCCGTCATCACGTTGGCCCAGGTCGAACCCAATTCTGCGTAGACGTTGCCGTCCGCGCCGATCCCCGTCTCGTTGAGCGCTCGAACCATGCGGTCGACACCGAAGTGATCACCGGAAGTCGGATCGTACGCGTGATCCTCGTTCGTCATGCGTTCATAGCCGGAGTGGTAAACGAGGAAGTCGAGGTCGGGAGCGGCTGCTGCAGTGCGAACGATGTCAGCAGGCGACGCGTTGGATTCATACCCCCCGTTGTCCCACAGCCCGCGGTGGGCAGCGACCATGCGGACACCGAGTGTTCGCGCCGCTTCCACGAACGGGATCCCGAGTTCGTCACTGTTGAGCAGCAGGTTGCCTTCGTGAGGGTACACCTTCCACGCGGAGGGGTTGTACTGCTCAGCAAGCTGCCCCATGTAGTCGAGTTCCGCGGCACCACGTTCGGGGTCAGCATTGGCGTGGATGAGAAGACGGGGCCCGGCGAGGCGGTCGATGAGTTCTTGAACCTGGGCACGGGCAGCCATGCTTGGCGCGCCAAGGGACCGGCTGTTGGGAGGCCCAGACAGCACGGCTACGTCGGTCTCACTTTGCACGAAGATCTGGGTAATGAAGTCCAGCGCCCGTTCATCGGGGGGGATCCCATCCCAGGGTTCGGCAATCTCTGTGGAGGTGTGGGTCTGCACGTCGAAGATGAACTCGTTGCCTCCGAGCATCTCGGCGGCGGCGTCCATATCTTCCGTCATTTCCTCGGTGACCATGAATCCCGCATCACCGGTGGCCGGGATCGAGGGGGGGCTCGGCCATCCAGCGTCGGCATTCACCGGTCCACCCCCGGTACTCATCCCACCCCCAGGGATGGTGGGCGAGCCGGAGGCAGTTGGCAGTGCCCCCACACCCGGCACGCTGTTCATCCCGGGCGTGGTGCCGCTCGTGCTCGTCGGCATGCCGCAGCCCGGAATTGGACCATTGCCTGCGCTCGGCGAGCCAGAGCCGACGCCCGCGTCCTTGGAAGCGTTGGACTTGCTCGAGGCACAGCTGGCTTGATTGATGGCGAGCAGCGCTGCGGCGTAGCCACAGGCGCTATTGGCGAAATCACGCCGGGTCATGCCTAGTCGCCGGTGCTTTTCCTCGACCATCAAGAGCCAGCGGCGCATGGCTTCCAAAGCCCGCAGGCTCGGAGGAAGCGGCCAAAACTCACCATTCGACGGCGGATGGAAGTCGATAGGGGGAAGGAGGGGCAGCTCGGGTCGTGATTTCGAATTCCTCGGCATTCTGCGATAGTAGCGCCAGAGCACCGTCAACGGGATGATTCGTACGTAAACCCAAAGCAGGTGCATCTTCGACGACAGCCAGCCGGAGAAAAGACCACCCGGCTTGAACACCTGGTGCGGTACGCCTCAGCTCGCCGTTCAGTTTCTCCGCTTTTTGCTCCATGCTGTGGGCTTTTGTCCAACATCGTACAAGCGGCGGCTGCTGGTGCCAGGTTAGGTCTGACACTCACCGGTGCTGGCGTCGCTTCAGGCTTCGCTAGTCTGACCTCGGAGGTACGTATGCAATCACGGATATCGCTCGTCGCTTTCTCGTCGCTCATCGTGGCGCTCACTGCGGGCACAGCAGCTCATGCTGAGCTGCTGTGCCCCACCCGCTATCAACTGGACGTACCGAAAGCGCCGCAGGCCGCTACCACCGTCGGCCCCGGAAAAGATAATCGCCTGAAATCAGGAGTGCTCGCGCTGCTTACGAAGAGCAAAGCCACGTGCACGGTGCGACCGCCAAGCGGCGAACAGTTCGCAGTGATTCACGAGGCGGTCGCACTGTTGGGTGGTGCGCGAACCCACTACCTGGACGTTCCTTGGGAGGAGGTGTGGGCGCCGAGCTTGCAGGTGACGCAGCGCCGAGCTAAGCGGGCGACAGCAACACAGGTAACAACGGCATCATCAGTCGTGTCGGACGAACTGACTGGAGTTTCGGCGAGCGGCTTGAATGTCGTTTTCGACTGCGCAAGTCAGCCTGCAGTAGCCGTGCGGGTGTCGGCGACCGGTTGGAGCTCCACCACCAGCCTGGCCGTCCCGGTAGACGTTTCCTTGAGGGAAATACCATCTAGCGGTAGCTTCCGCCTTTTCGATGTTACCTGCCACTACCGTTATCCCGCCGTCGTGGGTGTCGACCTGCCCCGACGAGCCCCGGTCGACGAGCGCGTCGTGACCACCAACCTGACCAAAGTCGGGTTCTACGGCGCCTCTGACATGAGCGCGGCGATTCGGGAGAAGCTATGCGCTCGCGACTGTAGTGAGACATTCATGTCGCCCTTGAGACGCAGCGAGAGTCTCGGCTTGCCGTTCGAACAGTGCCGCGCCAGTTGTGTAGAGGGCGGCTTCTAGTCGTATCCGCAGGGGAGGCAGGTACCGGCAGCTCAATGTGACTCGTGCGCCTGGGGTTGATGGTGATGTCCGCCGATTGCCTGCCACGTTGCTGCACTGACGACATCTTGGCGAAAGGCTGCATGACAGCCGGTGCAAGCCTGCAAGGTGTTTGAAGTGGCTCGTAGCACGGCTGCCCCGTCGTGTTCTCGAGCTGCGACGCCGATGGCGTCTGCTCGCCGGTGAAATTCGAGGGCAGCTTGCGTAAATCCGTCGGCACCAGCGCCCATGTGCTGACACATCTGCGCCATTCGGGGGGAAGACTCGATGAGTGACGCAGCCTTAATGATCAGCGTCCAGTCTTTCTCGGCTAGACCTTCGACGATGCCCTGAACTGCCACGAGATGCTCCATCATGTTCTGCTTTTGATGCCAAGCCATGGTCGGCTGTAGTGGTACGGGCACGCGAGGGTCGAGCCGCGCCAGGTCTTCGGTAGGTCCGCAATCACCGCTCGTTGGCGCTGACGTCTGTTGCGCAGTCGGAGCCGGTGAAGGAGCTTCTCGGGAGCAGCTGACCATGCAGAAGAGCATGATTGCGCTGCACGCGCAATGCATCGATACATGCTTCATTCGGAGTCTTTCCTGGGTTTCATAGCATTGGATAAACGGACGATCGAGGTTATCACTCGGGCAGCGTCGGAACCGAGTTCTTCCGCTATTCGTTGGAAGTGCCGAGCGCTTTGCTTGTCCACGCTTTCTGCAAGCTGCTTGCCTCGTGTCGTCAGGCGTAAGCATCGGACCCGGCCGTCCTCGGGATGCGTGTCACGAGCGAGCTCCCCAGCCTCCTCCATGCGCGCGCATAGCCGTGAGACGTTGGTGCGGTCGATGCTAAGGCGTGCTGCTAGTTCCGATACGGTCATCGGCTGACCGTGGTGCAACAGATCGAGCAAGGCGTAAGCGTGCGGCATCGGTAGCTCAGTCCCGCAGGGACGTTTTGCTTCTTCGAAGGTGCCATGGGCGACCATGAGTTGTCGGACCGCCTCTCGGAGCT
>CAZNZA010000132.1:12572-14214 GCA_964577325.1 uncultured Polyangiaceae bacterium | reverse complement strand
CGCACTGGGACAAGCTGTTGCCGCGCGACAGATCAGGAGTGCCACCGTCCACGTTGATGGCCCAGCCGGTCTTGAAGTACCCTCCAAGACTGCCAGCCTGTAGAATCGGCATGTTGTTCAGGTTGTGGGCCTGACCGTCCGATTGCTCGTTGAGCCAGATAGTTGCGGAATTGTCGAGCAAGGTCGCGCCGTCCGTTTCCTGAATGCTGTCGAGACGACTTACCAGGTACGCAAACTGCTCAGCCTGGAAGATGTCGATCTTCTCGAGCATACCGAGCACGCCCGCCACACAGGAACCACCCATGTTGGCGTTGCCGATGCGGTGGGATAGGCCGTGCTGGTCGGTGTTGCCGTCAACGCCGTCGATGTAGCCCATGCGCGAGCTACCCGGCATCATCAACATGATGATCTTGTTCTGATCGCACAGCGCGTTCATCACCGCTAGATCCATCATGACCGGTATCACACCCGGCATCGAGTTGCCGCCGGCAGCGCCACCAGCTGCGATTCCAAGCTCCGTAGCCTTTTCATCGGTACACAACCCGCCGCGTACGACGGTCGTCGATTGGTGGAGCAGCTCCGCCCAATGTTCGAGCTTCTGCTTGTCGCTCATGCTCATGCGTTGTGTAAGTAAACGATCGATGTCGCCGCGAACCACGTCGACGGCGCTCTGGCCGCGGGACACCACCCTGTACGTGTCCTCGTTCATGGCGCCGCCGCCCGCGTCTGCACCGAGGTTCGTCAATCCCGCGTACATCTGTGCGGGGGTGCCGATACCCGTGTAAATCTCGCGTGGTGCCGAGTACGAGAGGTTTGACGGGGAGTCGGTCTTGATGCCATTTAAATGCGCGACCAGCGGTCCAACACCGGGAGGGTTGAGTTGGTCTGCAATGTAGTGGTCCATCGAGCGGCCATAAGAAATGGCATTCAACTTGTCGAAGTTGAGCATTCCGTTGGGGTTGATGGTTTGACCGGTCGAGGTCCGGTCCACGGGGGCAGCCGTGAGATATGAGGCCATCACCTGGCTGTGGGGATCCGTTTCCTGGCCGAACTCACGTCCAAAGGTCCATTCGTTCATGCCGCGGATGCCGCGCGGCATGAGCAGCTTGGGCGCGAAATCCTTGAGGGCAGCAAGGCTGGTGCCTTCGAAGTCCGCCGCGGTGAGTTCACCATGGGCTTTGGCCGGGAACCACTTCTCCGTGATGCAACCGTAGTGGGTGAAGTAGATGATGATGCGCTTCGGAGCACCAGCTGCCTGAGCGGTGGCATTGCGAACGCCAAGGGTACTCAAGAATGGCGCCGCGATGGCGGCTCCACCCAGGCCGCGGAGGAACAGTCGTCGATTTACTCTTTTATTCATCGAAATTCTCCTAATCACTCTGCTGCGACTCTGAGGCGGAACGAGTCAGCCTGCGTGATGTCTGCGAGGACGCTCGCAAGGTTGTATCCGCCGGCGTCCATCTTGTCGGCGATGAGGTTAGCGGTGCACAGGTCGAAATCGTTCGACTCGCGACCGGTGGCGTAGCTCACCCACTTACGAGCGTAGATTTCCTTCGCGTTGCGCTGCGTCGCGAGCTCGCTCATCATTTCGTAGGCGTTGTTGATGGGCTTGGCGCCGCTGGGGAAGGCGACGCGCTCGACC
>CAZNZA010000132.1:10694-12472 GCA_964577325.1 uncultured Polyangiaceae bacterium | reverse complement strand
GAACGCTCCGCGGGTGAGAAAGCCCGGGCGCTCCATGGGGTCCAACTCGACGCGCTGTAATTCCGAACCAAAGTTGCCCTGCACGCCGTAGATGGGGGCCGTAGCTTGATTGACGTAAGCCACGTTGCTCAGAAAGAGGTCCTCGAACTGCCCATCGTAGCCGACCTCTGCAAAGAAGCGATCCATCTCCTCCAGCAACGGGGCCGTCTGCGCTTCCTGATACTCGGGGAAGAGAGCGGTATCGTGCGAGGTCTTGCCCCAGCGCGACTGCGACGAGGACTCATCGATGTTGGCGTAGAAGCGGTGAGCCGCGATAATCACAGGAGTGATCTTCTCGCGGAACTCCTCGCCCAGCATGCGCGTGGCTTGAGCCTGGACTTGCTCTTTGGTCTGCAGCTCGCCAGCGTCAGCGGCGCGTTCGAGCTCGGCGTCGGGAACCGAGTTCCAGATCAGGAACGACAAGCGACTCGCCACCTCGTAGTCCGAGAGCTGATGCGCCATCTGGCTCGAACCGGGCACCGCCACTTGCGGCGCATCCAGTTCCGTGCGCATCAAGAACGACGGCGAGATGAGCATCGTATAGACGACGGCTTCTGCGATCTCCTCGGGCGTGCCTGCTGGCTCGACGTCCGCCAACGTCGCGAAGCTCTCTATTTCAGCCTCCGTCAGTGGACGGCGGAACATCTTGCGACCAAGGCTGCTGATGCTCGTCCTCAAAGCCGCAGCATCACCGGCAGCCGTCGTGAGCTCGCTACCGAGGGAAGTCTCCATCACCGCTGCAGCGATCTGCTCGGCCGTGGTCTTGTACTGGGCCCACTGGGTGCTGGGGAGCTCGCCTTTCGAATCGGCTTGGAAGTCCGCCGACCAAGAGCCGCCCGCCGCCGTGACGCCAAAGATGTCGCGCACGGCCGCGTCGTATTGCAGGTTCGTGAGACGAGGGATCTGGCTCGTTACCGGCACGCCGTTCTGGCAAGCGCCGGTGGACGGCACGTCCGGGACGTCGGGCACTGGCGGAGTATCGCCGGGTCCAGTTGCGCCAGGAGCCGTGCTGTCGGGGCCGGGCCCGGTAGCGCCGGGCGGCATTTGGCCACCAGGAGTTCCTCCAGGACCAGCGGTCATGCCCGTCGTTGGGTTAACGGCAGGGTTGGGGCCGATGGGATTGCCGTTCGAATCGATGGGGTTCACCGGGTCGACCGTGGGCCCCGGCATCATCTGACCGCCGCCAGTATCGCCGGAGCAGGCCGTGCCGACCAGGCTCGCTAGAATCATTGCTCTTGCCGCCGTTTTCATATGCTTCTCTTCGCTTTCGTTGGCCCTCTGCCGCGCTGGGGCGTGGCCTGAGCGGGGGTTAGGGTGGCAAATCCTGCGTGCTGTCCAACAGCATGCTCGAATTGACGTCTCGCACACTGTAAATGCACCGGCGGTGCTCACGGGTATTTGGGGGGAGAGGAGTATCGTCCCCTTCACGGCAGGGTTCCGTGAGTGACGAAAGTTTCCGGGTTAGGGGGAGACACAACGAACACCTCAATGCGAATTTTCCAGCGCGGCGGGTCATTGTCTCAATGCCCTCAGACCCGCCTTGTGCATCGCGACGCCGTCCCTAGGCGCGCCCCTCACGCGACGACAAGCATCACTAGGACGAGGACCAACAACGCCGTCACCGCAACAACCATGCTGCGATGCGTCGTCAGCCACCACTGCAGAGAGCGGTCGGTGGCCTGCTCGTCGAGAATGCTGTGAGCGCCGTGAGCGCCGGGCACGGGCTGGAACAAGTTGTC
>CAZNZA010000132.1:7378-10594 GCA_964577325.1 uncultured Polyangiaceae bacterium | reverse complement strand
TCCCCCCAACTGTTCAACCTCCCGCGCCGCAGCCTCCAGCCCATCCTGGCCGCGGGCGAGTAACGCAATCGCCGCACCCCGTTTGGCGAACGCTCGAGCCGTTGCTCGGCCCACTCCCGCGCTCGCTCCGGTGATCACCACGACGCGCTGGGTCATGCTCACTTTCCCCGGGCTAGAGGCGGGACGGTACTCTGGCCGCCGCAGCTCAGAGGTTTACGGCCTTGCCTGTTCGAGCGGCCTCGATGATGGCGGTCACGATGCGCACATCGCGCAAGCCTTCCTCGGCGGGGACCACTGGCGGGCGTTGCTCCAGGATAGCCAACGCCTCGTTGTCCATTTGTCTTGCTTGTTGATTCTCGATCTCTTGATCGAGCTTCTTGCCGTCGCTGGTTTCCCCCTTGACCCCGTTGTACGACTGCATGGGTTGCAATTGGTACCAGCCCTTCTCCGCTTCCACGCGCAAACGATTCTCACTGTCGAAGCGGCTGGCTTTGCCGTACGCGATCACCCCCGAGGGTAACTCGAGGTCGAACTCCGTGTTTTCGTCCACTTCTGTAAACACGTCGGGACGGTCCGCCCATTGCCGGGCGCGCACGACGCGCACGGGTTCTTCGCCCGAAGCGTAGCGGATCGCGTTGATGCTATACACGCCCATGTCGTAAAGGGCGCCGCCTCCCATCTTCGGGTCCATGCGCCAGCCGGTGTTGTCGTCGGAGAAACCGCCAGCGACCGCCCGAATGCTCTGGATCGGGCCGTACGGCTTCTCTTCGGCAAATTGGATCACCGTTTGGGTGTTGGGTTCGTGCTGCATGCGGTAGCCGATGGATAACGACACCTTATTGCGTTCGCAGGCATCGATGATCGCCTGACACTCCTCCACGTTCATCGCCATCGGCTTTTCGCACCACACGTGTTTGCCGGCTTCAGCCGCCATGATCGAATATTTGGCGTGCAGGGACGTCGGTACCACGATGTAAACGACATCGATGTCCGGGTTGTCTGCAATACGGGGCAACGATCCGTAGTCGTAAACGTTGCGGTCGGCGATGCCGTACTCCTTCTGCCAGCGTTCGACCTTGGTCGGTGTGCCGGTGACGATACCTTTGAGCTCGCAGTTCTTGGTGAGACGCAAGGCTGGAGCCAATTGCGTCTCGCTGTAGTTTCCAAGTCCGAGCAGCGCGACGCCCAACGGCTTGGTCGGCGTCGAGGTGGACGGCGGTTGGGAGGGCGGAGTGTTGGTGTTGGTATTAGTCGTCGTGGTCGGAGAGGAAGCGCAACCTCCGCTCCACAGTGCGGCGCCACTTGCCATCGTGCCGAGCAGGACATCCCGGCGTGTGGGACGTAGAGAGCGCGGACGGTGCAGTCGATGAGTCATATCCCGGGTAATGAGGCAACCCGCCGCCGATGCCAACCCAGAGAATGCAAGTCATACGTCCAGAATACTAAAGCAACCACTTGACTTTCGACGGTCACCATGAATACTAAAGAGAATGCTTCAGCGTTCGTCGGTAGATAAGGTTTTTCACGCGCTGTCGGACGCGACGCGGCGCGCCATCGTCGAGCGCTTGGCCTCGGGAAGCGCGTCGATGAGCGAACTCGCCGCCCCGTTTCCGATGTCGCTTTCGGCCGTAGGCCAACACGTTCAGCTGCTGGAGGAAAGCGGCGTCGTGGTGACGCACAAGACCGGCAGAGTCCGTCGCGTCGAGCTGCGTCCGGAAGCCTTAGCTGTCGCCGAGCACTGGTTTCGGAGCCACCGTGCGCGCTGGGAGCAGCGCCTCGATCGCCTGGGCTCCATCCTTCAAGAAGCTACCCCTGATGCGGAAACCACCCCTGACACAGAAACGAGCCGATCATGAATCACCCCGTCATTCACCAATCATTCACCATCGAGCGCTGCTACCCCACATCGGCAGAGCGAGTTTTCAAAGCGTTCTCGGACCCAGCCAAGAAGCGACGCTGGTTTGCCGAAGGTGAAGGCTTCGTCATCGACAGCTACAGCCTAGACTTTCACGTGGGCGGCTTCGAGCGCACACGCTTTCGCTTCGGGGATGGCCCGTCCATGACCAACGATTGCGTCTACCTCGACATCGTGCCAGACCGGCGTGTGGTTTTTGCTTATTCCATGACCATCGGAGGCGCTCCTCTTTCCTCGTCGCTCAGCACGATCGAGCTACTGGAAAACGGCGACGGCACGCTACTGCGCATGACGGAGCATACGGCGTATCTCGACGGCAACGATGGCTCAGCGGCTCGGCGCGAAGGTTGTTTGGAGCTGCTCGAAGCACTCGCCTCGGAGTTGTCGAACCACGGTTGAGGTTCGAAGTAACCCAAGCTCGAAGTACCCAGCATGCCTGTGCGTCGTCTCACCCTATCCGTCCTGCTCATCGCCGTGCTTGCGGCAACCGCCGCTGGCGTGCCGTTCGTGAACACGGCTGGCCCAGGACCGTGGCAGCACGTTTCGGTACGGGGGGAGCCAGTAGAGGTGTATGGCATCGGTCCTTATCGTCACATGCCTGCGGACGTGGCCGTGCAAGGACTTGCTCAGGACCTCGTCACGCTCGCCGCGGGCATCCCATTTTTGCTGTTTGCGTGGTGGTGGGCGCGGCGTGGTTCTCGCGCGGGACACGTGGCTTTGTGCGGGGCTGTCGCCTACCTGTTCGTGCAGTACTTCATGTACCTCGGTATGGGGACGTACAATGAGCTGTTCTTGGTGTACGTGCTGCTCGTGGGGCTGACTTTCCCAACGCTGACCCGCCTTCTGCTCGCCGTACCGACGGTCGCTTTGGCCGTTAACCCCCCGGCAGCGCGCCGGCGTTTCGTCGGCGTCTTCTTGCTCGTGAATGGCACGTTGGTGGCGCTACTTTGGCTGAGTGTCGTGGTCCCTCCGCTGCTCGCGGGAACGTTATATCCGGCAGATTTGGCACATTTCACGACCCTCATCGTGCAAGGTTTCGACCTCGCCCTGTTTCTGCCCCCGTCACTGCTGGCAGGCTATTGGTACTTGAAGCAGCGGCCTGCAGGTGAACTGCTGGCCCCCGTCTACGCTGTCTTCTTGTCACTACAAATGGTCGCGCTGCTGGCGAAGATCGTATGGATGGCAGCACGCGGGGTGAGCGCCGGGCCGGCCCTCGTGCTCATCCCGCTACTTCTGCTTGGGGCCATCATGGCTGCCTTCTTCGCCTTGTCGGCACTAGCAGCGCCGGCACTAGCAGCGCC
>CAZNZA010000132.1:4270-7278 GCA_964577325.1 uncultured Polyangiaceae bacterium | reverse complement strand
CGGCACTAGCAGCGCCGGCACTAGCAGCGCCTCCGAAAAGGGATCCCTCGGTCACTGCTTGATGCGGTAACCCGTGCGGAAGATCCAGGCGATGAGGATCATGCACACGACGAGCACCGTGAGCGTGATGCCTAGACTCAACTCCACGCCCACGTCCGAAATCCCGTAGAAGCTCCAGCGAAAACCGCTGATCAAGTACACTACCGGGTTGAAGAGAGTCACGGTCTGCCAAAACGGAGGCAGCATCTTGATGGAGTAAAAGCTCCCGCCCAAGAAGCTCAACGGAGTGACGATCATCAAAGGGATGACCTGCAGCTTTTCCCAGCCGCTGGCCCACACACCGATGACGAAACCGAACAAGCTGAAGGTGACGGCTGTCAGCACCAGAAACGTCACCATCCACAACGGGTGAGCGATTTCGTAGTCGACGAAAACGCGCGCCGTGACAAGCATCAAGCCACCCAAAATCAGTGATTTGCTGGCGGCAGCACCGACGTAGCCGAGCACGATTTCGAACGCCGAAACCGGCGCGGACAAGAGCTCGTAGATCGTGCCGCTATACTTGGGCATGAAGATGCCGAACGAGGCGTTGGAGATGCTTTCGCTCATCAGAGAAAGCATGATCAATCCGGGAATGATGAACGCTCCGTAACTTACGCCTTCGATCTCCGTCATGCGGCTACCTATTGCCGCACCAAAGACCACGAAGTAGAGGGAGGTTGAAATCACTGGCGCGGCAATGCTTTGCACGATGGTGCGAAAGGTGCGCGCCATTTCGAAGGCGTAGATGGCACGTATGGCTGGCAGGTTCACGGATTCATCTCACGGTCGGCGGTCGGTCTGACAAGATTGACGAAGATCTCCTCGAGGGAACTCTCCTTCGTCTGCAGGTCCTTGTACTCGATGCCACGCTCACTCAGGCGACGCAGCAGACTAGCGATGCCCGGGTCATCATTCTGAGCGTCAAAGGTGTAAATCAGTTCGTGTCCCCCTGCCGCCAGTTCCAGGTCCTCCGGCAACCCCTCCGGGATCGACGCCAGCGGCGCGCCTAGTTTCAGTTTCAGTTGCTTGCGGCCGAGCTTCTTCATCAACACCGACTTGTGCTCGATGAGTATGATCTCGCCGTGATTGATGACGCCGATGCGGTCCGCCATCTGCTCGGCTTCTTCGATGTAGTGAGTGGTCAAAATTATCGTTACTCCCCGTTCACGCAACGACCGAACCAGCTTCCACATGTCACGCCGGAGCTCGACGTCGACGCCGGCTGTGGGCTCGTCCAAAAATAGGATTTCCGGCTCGTGGGCGAGGGCTTTGGCGATGAGCACGCGGCGCTTCATACCGCCGGAGAGGGAGATGATGGAGCTGTCCTTCTTGTCGTAGAGCGACAAGTCCCTCAAGACTTGCTCGAGGTATGGTCGGTTCGGCCGCTTCCCGAACAAGCCCCGGCTGAACTGGACGGTGTTGATGACGCTCTCGAAGGCGTCGGTCGAGAGCTCCTGCGGGACCAAACCAATTTTGCTGCGCGCCGCTCGGTAGTTGCGCACGATGTCGTGACCGTCGGCGAGAACCCGACCGCTCGTAGGGTTGACGATGCCGCAAATGATGTTGATGAGCGTGGTTTTTCCGGCGCCATTCGGACCCAAGAGCGCGAATATCTCACCGCGTTCAATCTGTAAGTTGATGTCCTTCAGGGCGTGTAGACCCGACTTGTAGGTTTTGAACAAGTGCGACACGTCGATGATCGACGAAGATGAAGTCCCGGTCATCCCTACCGTGGACACACTTGCCGCTACAACTCGAGTCAGTGACATATCATGCTCTCCAGCCATACAGCAGCGGCCACGCCGATGTAGCGGTGTACGGCCTTCAAGGTCAAGGTCGCAGAGTCACCGCACGCATTCGACCGGACATGAAACGTCCGCCCCCCGCCATGAGCCGCTCCTGCCCGCTGGGACGGTAGAGGCGACGGCGGCTCGTCAGCTTCCGTGGCGCGTGCGGCCTCGGCGCGTGCTCGCGGGCGCAGCGCCTGATTTTCGCCGCACAGCGCGGCCTGTGATAACGTTGCCCCCGACTATCCTCTTGAAGACGGAGTACTCATGCGCCCTACTTTCCTTGCTACCTGCTTTCGTGTCACCATCCCCTTATCGGCGCTCATCGCGTGCGGAGGTGGCGCCCCAGGCCCGACTTCACCGGCAGACGAGGCGGCACCGTCTGACCAAAGCATCTCGGGCTCGACTGACGACGGCGAGTCGGCCGACGACCTCGCGTCAAGCTTTGAGGACTCGGAGGGGTCTGCATCGAGCACGTCTGAGTCTTCGGCCTCCGACGCCCCGGCGTCTCGAGACACGGAGTTCGTGCTGCGAGAATCAGACACTGCCAAGGATGCGCGCGGCGTTAATCCTTCTCAGATCAAACCAAGTGCCACTCACGCCGCCATGAAGTTCTTCGTGGTCGACAAGGACAAGGGTCCAATCGAAGGCATCGTCATTGCACTTACCGCACCAGACGGCCAGAAGTACTACACCCAAGAGACGGACGCCAAGGGGTACGCCGAAGTTCTCGTTCCCGTCGGTCAAAAATACGATCTGGTGTACCTGAGTCTCGGTCGGAAGGACATCGCCGCCAGCGTGCCCGTCACTGATGAACCCAACCAAAACATTCGCCTGACGTTGCGCTACAAGCGCCACGACATCGACACCGGGTCGGGTTCGGGATCGGCGCCCGCCGGAATCGTGCTCCACGGCATCAACTTCGACACCGGCAAGGCCAGCATCCGGAAGGATTCGTTCCCCCAGCTGGACAACGTGGTCGAATACCTGAAGCATAAAAAGAGTGCCCGCATTCGGATCACGGGACACACCGACAACGTCGGCGACCCCAAGGCCAACAAGGTATTGTCCGAAAAGCGCGCCCAGGCGTGCCGGGATTACTTGATATCCAAAGGCATCGAGGGCGACCGCATCGAGGCCGTCGGCCTGGGAGACGAGCAGCCGATTGCGGCGAACGAC
>CAZNZA010000132.1:0-4170 GCA_964577325.1 uncultured Polyangiaceae bacterium | reverse complement strand
GAGCGTGAAGAATTCGAGCGGCGGTTGGGGCGCCCCCTCAAGCTCGCGAGCTACTTCAAGCAGCAGGAAGAGTGGCCAATCTTCCGCCAGTTACGAGAAGATCCGCTGCTTCAGGCGGTATCCCGCGCCTACCTCGGCTGCGAACCGGTGTATTTGAGGAGTGAACTGGCGTGGAGCTTTCCGTACAGGGCCACGGCTGCGGATAAACGTGCCGCTGCCCAGGTGCTGCACTGCGACATCAACGACTATAAAACCCTCAAGTTTTTCTTCTACTTGACCGACGTGGGTCCGGAGAACGGCCCCCACGCGTACATCAAGAAGAATCCCCGTCAGCGCACGGCTCTGCATCAACTGCTCGGCCAGCGCTGTGCTTCCTTGTCTGAGGCTCAACTCTTGCAGACTTATGGAACCAAGCAGCTCGTTACGGTTTGCGGAGCAGCGGGGCTGGGTTTCGCGGGAGATCCCTATTATTTTCATCGCGGCACGACACCGCTGAAGGGCGCGCGCTTGTTGTTGCAGCTCGAGCTCGGCTGCCGACGCTACCGGACGTGGTACTTCGACGTCTGACGCGTCCCGACCAGCTTGTAGGGGTGGTGCCCACAGTCACGCCCTCAAATCATCGTAGGCCTGCGACTGCCTTGCAGTGAAGCACGTTCACCACTAGCGTGCTGCTTGTGAAACATTCCAAGCATACTACGCGCAAAAGATTAGCAGTCAGTTGCCTCACACTACTCGTCGCGGCCTGCGGCTCCGACGATAAAAAAGGCAGCTCGGTCACCGATGGCGGCACACAAAGACCGGATGCATCGGATGACACTTCTGGTGAGACGTCAGACGACGACTCGTCCGGCACCTCGACGCAAGGGGAAACGACGGACACGGGGCAGACGACCGACGACGACACCAGCCTAGGTATGGCGGACGCCGGAACGGACTCCGACTCCACCACGGGCAGGGCGGATGGCGGAGACGAGACTACGACGGGACCAGGCGACGACGGGGGAACCGTTGGCGGTGACGGGGGCGACGCCTCCCCGCTGCCTGGTGTCAGTGCAATCGTAGCCGAGGCGCAGGGGGATCTCGTCGGCTACCCCGCGGTGCTCGATGGCACGGGCTCCGAAGCCAGTGACGGTACCGAGTTGGAGTACGCCTGGGAGATCATTGCAGTGCCGCCAACGAGCACTGTCACCTCCTCGGACCTTGCCGACGCCGCAGCGGCGGCAACGACATTCCTTCCTGATGTCGCAGGCGAGTACACGGTACGCCTCACCGTCACGGCGGGCGACGCCAGCGAGTCTACCGAAGCCACATTGACGGCGACCGCGTACGACGTCGGCTACCTCGCCGTGTCTGGAGACGCGGTAACCTCGACCCGGTATGGGGCCATGGTTCGTTCTGACGGGACGAACGTGCGGGCCGTAACCTGCGAGGTCGGTCGCACAGAGACATCGGAGCAGGCATGGGTGACGGACTTCCGCGGAAGCGGCCAGTACCAACTACGGGGGTACTTGCCTACTGATCCGACAGAAACGAGTCGATTGGCGTTCGCGTACGAGAATGACGATGACGAACTGGTGATGCAAATCGCCAGCGCCCAGACCGACTGCGCCGATGACCAA
Organism: uncultured Polyangiaceae bacterium; assembly: GCA_964577325.1. Lineage (GTDB taxonomy): Bacteria > Myxococcota_A > Polyangia > Polyangiales > Polyangiaceae > SZUA-265. The sequence continues at coordinate 2,551 of CAZNZA010000132.1, read as the reverse complement.
CCGGTGTCGACGATCGGAGGTTTCCTGCCAGTGTTCTCTCCGGATGGATCTCGCGTCGCCTTCTCGGTGCCTGGCGAGGCTTCAGCCCAGACACTGCACACGATCGGAAGCGACGGGGAAGATCTCCGGACCATTCGCACGGAAGCTTCCGGCACGACCGCGATTGCCATGAGTTGGACACAAGAGGGTGAACTGATCTGGGTCGAATCGGTATCCGGCGGGGACGCGTCCTATTCGGTGGTTTATCGCACGGCCGATGAGGAGGATGCGTTTACCAACGACGCGGTAACGGACGTTTTGCTGGATTGTTCGACGGCCGCGAATCCGATCCCGACCATCACTCAAGTCGTGCTTCGGGAGGGCAGCCTGTACGTTGCGTCGCTCGTGATCAACGACTCCACGGCGTCCCGCAGCATCTGGCGCTTGACGCCAACGGCCACGAGCGCGTTCAGCTGCGACAGCGAAGCCATGACGAACTTGATGCTCGTCGACGGCAACGGGTGGGACCTCGAGGTGTCCGCCGACGGGTTGAACGTTCTGTACTATTCCCAGGTGGAAGAGGCTGACCCTCCAGAAACGCAATTGTTCGTCATCGCTTCAGACGCAAGCTCAGAACCCAAGTTGCTCGCCGCGGGCGAAGGGGTCACCAATACTGGCGCTCACTTCGCAGCGGGCGGTAAACAGGTGATCTTCACCAACACCGTCTTCGAAACCGTAGATGACGCGGAGCGCCCCGTCTCCTCTTCGGTTTGGGTCGTCAACACCGATGGTAGCTCTGCGCGGAAGCTCGTCGAGACGACATCTACCGAGACCGAGGCCCGCATGCTCCATACGGGCGGGACCAGCGCATGTAGCCTCGGGGTCAATCGCGCCTCCGGAGTGGCTTTGTCGGGTTTCCTTGTGGGATTGGCAGCACTCGTTTCCAGGCGCCGTCGTCGCTCCGCGCGGGCATAGCGGGCCTTGGCTAATTGCGTCTCCAGCGGGGCTGTCGCACCGCTGGAGACGTAGTTCACCCGATGGGTGGTTCGCAATCAGTCACGGAGTCGTTGTCCGAGGCGGCTGGCAGAGTAAAGACGAAGGTGCTCCCTTTGCCGTGTTCGCTCGTCGCCCACAGCTTCCCGCCGTGAGCCTCGACGATGCACTTGGAGATGTACAGGCCAAGGCCGACGCCAGCGCGGGCCGGCTTGAGGACTTGCCAAAAGCGTTCGAAGACGATCTCGAGCTGCTCAGGTTCGATGCCCTTGCCCGTATCGATGATGGAGAACTGTACCTCGCGCTCGACCGGCTCGATCCGGATGTCGATGGATCCACCAGCGGGTGTAAACTTGACGGCGTTACCCACCAGATTGGCTAGCACCTGCAAGATGCGCTCGTGATCGCAGCGGGCCAAGAGTGAGCCGGCTTTTAGTTCCGAATGTAACGACACCCCTTTGGCCGTGGCTAAGGGCTGAAAGACCTCCAGCGTCTCACGCAAGAGCTCCGCGGTTTCCTCTCTGCCCCGAACCAGCGAAAGCTGTCCTGCGTCCATGCTCACGACGTCGAGCAGGTCTTCGACCAGTCGATTCATGCGGCCGGTGTAGCGCTGGATGCGTTGCGCTTCGCGCACGACCTGATTGCGGGTGGCTTCAGTACCCTGAACGCTAAGCAGTGATGCAGCGCTCATCGCCATGCCACCAAGCAGATTGCGCAAGTCATGGCTGACGATGGCCAAGAACTCGTCTCTCGAGTTGATGGACCGGTCAGCCCGCTCCCGCTCGGAGCGCAGGGTTTCGTCCGTTCGATCGCGTTCGAGAGCAAGCAGCGCGGCCAGCGCTCGGCGGCGCGCTTGACGCTCGCGCGCCAAAACTTCGTCCGCGGACGCTCGCTCATATTGCAAGGCCGCGTCTTCGCCCTGGCGCTCCGTTTCGAGAACCTCACCTTGCTCTTCATTGACGTGCATTTCCTGCAGCTTGCGGTCGGCTTCGACACGCGTCAGCTCCAGTACGTCGTCAGCGTTACGCCTGGCCGTAGCCACCACCGCATCGGCTTCGGCCTCATCCCGCAAGCGGCGCTTGGTAAGCTCCTCGTCCGTCTTGCGCCGCTCGTCGGTCAGACTGCGGTCCGTCTCAGCGCGCTCTCCACCTTGGGGCTTTTCATCCGACGCCATCGGCATGTGCTAGCACGAGCCGTCCGGGACAGTTCAGTAGAATATCGTGTGCTTGTCGCTCAACGCCGCGTCTACCGCATCAATCATGGCGTTGAACTGAGCATCTGCGCGGAAGCGTTCGTTGTCGAGCACGAGCGCTTTGAGCCAACTTATGGCAGAGGCGTGGTCGCGACGCCCGCGGCGACGCACAGCGTCGTACTTGTCGAGAACGATGACGAGCTTCTCGGGTCTATCGAACGCACTATTGCTGCCAAAACGTCGCGTAAACGTCCCATCGGCAGCAACGATTGAATCGGGGTTCACATTTTCCAACAAGTGATGGGTGGCCGCAGCCGCCACCGCCTCCGGGGGAACGGCAACCGTTTGCATGATGTCCAGTGTCCAGGCGCTGTGCAGGTTCCAAAA
>CAZNZA010000131.1:0-14390 GCA_964577325.1 uncultured Polyangiaceae bacterium | reverse complement strand
ACGATACCACGTACCACCCGCGGCTATCGTTCCCCAATGCAGATGATACAACCAGGTCGTCAGCGTGGTACCGGTGTCAGTTCCGGTCGGCGCCTCGAAGGCGATGGGCTCGCCCGTGGTACCATCGAACCAAACGGTAGTATTGGGATACTTGGTGGAGATGTCGAGGTTGCTTCTCACCGAGTAGCGGTAGAGGCCGCGCTTCGGAAAGTACCCCAACCGTCGCTCTTCGAAAACAGTCAAGCCGTCGCGCTCGGCTTGCGCGTGTATGAGTCGTCGCCCAATCTCTCGTGCCTCGAACCAACCTATCGTCGGTTCAACCTGGGGTTGTTCCAACACAGGCAGATCCTCGTAAACGTCCTCCGTCGCGAACAACGCCTTCATGACGGGCGAGTACACCTCATGCAAGCTCAACCCCACTGAAGACCAGGCGAAGATCAGCAACACGCCCCACAGCCACAGCCCGGAAGCGCGATGCCACGTGAATACCCACACGATGCCCTTTCCAGCACGGACCGCCCACGACCGAGTCCAGCGCAGAAGCCACGCCCATTGTCGAGCAGGTAAAGCAGCGAGCGACGCGCGCGCGCCCTTGGTCCTACGATTCGATACCGGGAACGTCAAGTATGCTCCGACGAAGCAGTCGATGGTCCATAGCAGAGCCACTACCCCGAATAGGTATTCGCCGACCTCCTCCAGCGCCAAGGACACATGCAATCTGTACACGAACGGCATCAAGTTCTGGAAACCCTGACTGATGTCTCCCCAATGGCGGGAACCTAGAACGTGACCGGTGTACGGATCGATGAAGTATTCGTCGTCCTGCTCACTTTGCGAGTCCGGCACCGGGCGGGACTCCACAAACAGCGACACCGCCTCGCTGGGCGTATGCCTGAGGTCCACGTGGTCGATCGTCGCGCCAGGAAGCGTCTCCAAAAGCTTCTGCCGGAGGGCCAGCGGGTCCATGGGTTGCGTGTCGGATGCCGGTGGTGGTGCTTGCCAGAGGCGAGGATTTATCGCGACGTCGAGCTCGTGATGAAAAGCTAGTAGCGCCCCAGTAACACCAGCGATGACGAGGAAGACGGTAATGCTCAAGCCAACGTAACGGTGCAAGGCGAGTGCTATCCGTCGTAGGGCGAAGCTGTGATTGACGCGCTGCTGTCGCGCGCCGTACTCGGGCGTCCGAGCGCTCATCCGCGGCCATCCAGCTACCACCGATGGCAACTCGGAGACTCGTTTCACGGATGAGAGGCGCGTCGAAGGGGTTCCGTCCATGGCCCGGAGTGTGTCGACGGAATGGTCACGAGTCCAGTGAACTTGCTTTTCACATTCATCAATTACTGATTTAGCCCCATGAACCGATCCGTAACTAATTGAATTCATTGGCGCTATGCGGGCAACTTCACCCATTCGTCGGCTCGTATTGAAATTGATTGTTATTTTCAATAACGTTTTGCTATTGGGTGGTTTACCGCTCCCCCTCTAGGTGCGGCACCCAAAGCATTCCAAAGGACAACCCCGTGCCAGCCGATTCCCCTAGACCAATTCAAGATGACTTCATACGTCTCACCATCGCTTGCCTCATCACGTCCATGTTCGTCGCCCCAGCTGCATGTACTGCAGGGGGCAAGGATCTGGCGGAGCAAGACATGCGTCGCTTACAGGGCGATGGTGCTGATCCGGCGCAAGTGACAGAACTCGACGCCTCCACGCCGCCTCTGTTCCTCGTTGCGGGCTACCTGACCACGGCGGACGAATGGGTGGGCTATCTAGCTGTCGTCAGTGATGTGTCGGCTGATGGCGAGGTGAATCTCGCTAAGGCCATCGAGTTTCCGGACGACATGTCTTTTGCGTCTCCCGGTGGCGGCGAGGTTTACGTCGGCCTTGGCGGCTCTCCGATCATACAGAAGTGGGTCCTTACCGATGAGAAATCCCTGGAGCTAGATGATGAAGTCAATCTCGGAGCTTTCGGCGTAACGAGTGCGCTTGGCCTGAAGAACCCTCTGCACTTCATCGACGATGACGAAGCGTACTTCTTCGACGACGAAACGCTTCAGGTCATCGTCTGGAACCCTCAGACGATGGAGACGGAGGAGGCACTTTCTATCCAGGACTTGGACGAGCCAGACCTATGGCTAGGAGCGAACTACGTTCATCGTGATGCCGATCGGCTGTTGCTGACGGGCCGCTATTGGCGCGGTGACGATACCGCGGCGTTGCTGACGAAGGTCGCAATCATAGATGCTAGCACCCGCGAGGTCACCTACGCCACCGATGAACGTTGCGGCAACGTCTCGTTCAGCGCCGAAGACAGCGCTGGCAACATGTACTTCGCATCTCACACGTATCAGGCAGCAGCCTTAGCCGTTGGCGCAGCGGGCAATCCCCCCGCCCCGAGTTGCATCATTCGTATCCTGGCCGGTGATACCGACTTCGATCCGAATTACTACGTCGACCTGAGCGAGCTCGCCGAAGGGCACGCTGGAGGCATCGTGCAGGGGCCTGGTGATGAAGCGTTCGTCCTCGTGTATGCAGGCCCGGAGCTGACGTTGGACAACTACGCGGCAGCACAACGCGAATCACGTTGGGAGTACTATGCGATTACTCTCGGCAGTGAGCGTGACACCTTTCGGAAGGTCGAAAACATGAGCGCGACCGCCGGCTATGGCCTTGCATTCACTCTAGAGCTCGAGCCAGGTAAGCCCACGCCTTACGTCATCGCCGTCGATGGGGCCTTTGGGGAAGGAACCTACTACGATGTTTCCGACGCCGATCACTTTGAGGCGGGTCTTACGCTGCCGGGATTTCCCGGCAATGCGCTGGTGCTGCGCCGATGAACGGCTCACATCATAGCCGGCAGGTAGTCCATGACTGAAAGAGCCCGCAGCCCTAACGAGGTGCTCGATGGGCCGGTGCTGCGGACGTTCTTTCGTTTCGCCGGGTCATCGTTGCTGGGACTTCTAGCTATCTCGAGCGCCACCGTCATCGACACGATATTCGTCGGAAGCGTGTTGGGCGCGGACGCCCTGGCCGCCATCAACTTTCTCCTTCCGTACTTCACCTTTCTATTCAGCGCGTGCTTGGCCCTGGCCGTTGGTGGCTCGGTGCGGGCGGGAAAGTACCTAGGTCAAGGTAATCAGGCGGCGGCCTCCGCTATGTTCGGTAAGTCGGTCCTTGGTGCGCTGCTGTTTGCGGTCGGTGTCACGGTGTGGGGTCTGATTTGGTCGCGTGAGCTTTACGGACTCCTCGGCATACCGCCGGCCCTGTACCCGCTCGTAGACCTATACCTGCCCGCCGTCTCACTTTCGTTGGTGCTGCAACTCGTCACGATGGTGATCTATTACTTCGTGCGCCTCGACGGTAGCCCGATATTGGCGACGGCAGCGTTGGTCACGGGAGCGGTCGTCAACATCGCTCTCGACGCCACCTTCATCGTCGGGCTGGGCTTGGGGTTACCCGGCGCCGCGCACGCCACGGCGATAGCTCAAGCAGTTCAGCTCGGCCTACTCCTCTGCCACTTCAAGAAGCCTACGCGAGTTCTGTACTTCTCAATCCCCACGAAGGGCTATGGCGAGCTATTACGGGCGGCTGGGAACGGAGCGCCAGACTTCATCAATGAAGTATCCGTAGGGATCATCATCCTGGTTATGAATCGCTTGCTGGTCAGAGACGGCGGAGTGGTCGAGGTGGCTGCCTTCGCCGCCGTGCACATCCTCATCTTCGCGGGCACCATGTTGTACTTCGGCCTTTGCGATGCCTTGCACACTCTCGTTAGCATCAACTTAGGCGCGCTACGATGGACGCGCATCGCAAGTTTCATGCGAGCAGCAGTTTGGACGGTAGCTGGTTTTGCCATCTCGTTTACGTTGCTCCTCGTATTGTTCGGCGACGCTTGGATCAACCTGCTCTTACGCCAGGAAGATACCGCCACGATACGCACAGCTAGGTACTTCACTCTCCTCGTCGCCCCCCTCTTCTTGGTGAGCGGGTTCAACATCCTGCTGACGATCTACCACACGGCTGTGCAGCAGCCACTGCTGGCATCTACCATTGCGCTATCACGAACTTTAATCGGACCGTTGCTCGCACTCGTGGCCTTGAGGCTTGCGCTACCTGGTCAGTCGCCGGTCGCAGCCCTTGCGATGGCGGAGTGGGCGACGTTCGGATTGGCGATCTTCCTGCATCGGAGGAGTGGACGCGTCCACCGCTTGCGACAGGCTCACTCTCAGCGGACCGCTAAACCCAGTTCCTTGACAGGCATATCGCCGCGCCAGGTGGAGACATGGTGACCCCAACAAGTGGTGACCTGAGCGAAAGGGCATCTTTCGACGCCTTCTTCAACTGCTACCTGCGTGAAGTCGACGAGGGACGGTGGTACTCACGCCAAGAGTGGCAATGCCGGAGCGATGGTCATTGCCGGAGCGGTGCTCATTGGCGGAGCGAGGGAGATTGGGTTGTCGAGCTCCAGCTGACGAAGCAAAGCGTGCGCCTCGCGGTCGGCATTGTGTACCACTCCCGCGCCGGCAGACATCGCTGCGACCACATGAGTGTGAACTTCGGGACGGGATGGACGAGCGCCGACCGCTTCTGGGTCCTTCTACTTTTATGTCGGGAGCTTCGCCCTACGTCGGAGCTCGACGGCAGCAACGAGACTGCTCGCCAACGCGAAACGGAGTTTCTCGCGCGCCTGACGCAAAGTCATCAACTCATGCGCCTGTACGTCGAGAAGCGGCGATGCGACATGGCCTTCTCCGGCGACGATTTCATTCACTCCGAGCAGTCTTTGCTTTTCGGCCATTGGCTGCATCCGACGCCGAAGAGCCGACAAGGCGCCGCGGACTGGCAGCAGGAGAGCTACGCTCCGGAACTAAAAGCGCAATTTCCGCTTCACTACTTTGCCGTGCGTGAAGAGCACCTGGACCAGGATTCCGATTGCTCACAATCTGCGGCCGCCATCGTAGCCGCTCTCCTGTGCCGCATGGGATACTCTGAGATCGTTCGTACCGCCCGTGAGAAGGGGGAGTGGCTGTTGCCCGCACATCCGCTGCAGGCTCAATGGCTGTTGGCGCAACCCTACGTTCAGCGCGCGTTGAGCGATGATGGATTGCGCTATTTGGGGGCGCTTGGTGATGCTTTTGCACCTACGTCGTCAGTACGCACCGTGTATCGGCGCGACTGCGACTGGATGCTGAAGTTCTCGGTGCCTCTCAAGATCACGAACTCAGTGCGCGTAAACCAGCCGCATGAGCTGCGCGCGGGTGTGCTCATGTCCAGCGTTTGCAGGAAGCTCAGCCTCGAGCGTCGCTTTCCGAGCTTGCTGCTCGTGCCCGACCCGGCGTACTTGAACGTCCGCTTCGCTGACGTTGCCCGAAGTGGTTTCGAAGTGGTGCTTCGGCACAATCCGTTTCAGAGCGACTCCTGCAAGGGCGTGCACTCGATCGCGTCACTGGTCCAGGAGCCACTTCCGCACCGTCCCTCCCGCCTAAAGGCGTTGATTGAAGGCTTGGTGTTGATGGAGGGCCGCAGCGCTCTGCAGATCAGCCGAGACTGGTTCATGCGCTACCTCAAGATGTGCATCGAGCCAATCCTTCGCCTGTACGACCAGTTCGGCATCGCTCTCGAGGCGCACCAGCAGAACATGTTGCTCAATGTATCTTGCGGTTACCCTACGCGCGCATACTTCCGCGACAACCAGGGCTACTACTTGTGTAGAACTCACCAGCAGCGACTGCTGCTCGTCGAGCCTCGCCTCGCGGAATGCTCCAATCTCTTTTACGACAACGCAGTCATCCAGGCGCGGTTCTCCTACTACTTGGTCAGTAATCAGCTATTTTCTGTAGTCTGGCGGCTCGGTTGCGATGGACTGCTCCACGAAGAAGAAGCCTTATGCCTCCTCGCCCAGCGGCTGTTCGTTCTGCGCCGGCAGTTCAACGGTCCAGCTGCGGCTCTGGTGACGTCACTGCTCGAGGCATCTACGCTTTCCTACAAGGCCAACTTGCTTACGCGCCTCTTCGATGTCGACGAACTGACGACGGCACTCGAGCAGGCGGTATACACCCAGGTAGACAACCCCATCGTTCGCAGCCTGCAGGCGCAGATAGCCAGGGAGGGAACATATGCGGTCGCCTGAAGCGAGAGTAACGAGCCAAGTCGTGGAGGCGCTGTGCTTCGAAAACCTCGTGGCGCACCGACGGCCGAAGGGCGAAACCAGCTCGGAAATGACTTTCGCGGTGGGTGCACACGTCTACCGCTGCTCAGCACGCGTTTCAGCCTTCGGCCGGGTGCGAATCTCGGCGCAGACGCTGATTCGGGACCGGAGGAACCAAACATGGCCATCAACTTGGCGTGACATCATCGAAGACTTGCCATTGTGGCCGGAACGGCGACGTCGTTTGATGGAAGACCTCGATAACACCGTCCGCTTCACGACGTGGAACGCCTTGCATTTGCAGCCAGCTGAACGACGTGCGATGGAGTACGAAGAGCTGGAGCAGGCGATCGGCGAAGGGCATCCCTACCACCCATGCTTCAAGTCGCGCACCGGGTTCACGACGTCCGACCACCTCGAGTATGGACCGGAAGCCAAAGGTCGATTTCAGCTGCATTGGTGCGCTCCGCGCCGTCACCTGCTTGCGCGCTTTTTGCCCCTCGAAGAAGCGCGGTTTTGGGAGACCGAGCTGGGGACGGCGACGTGGAGCGACTTGTGCCTGCGCGTCCAAGCGGCCGGGTCAAGTTGGGACCAACGCAGCCTACTTCCCGTTCATCCATGGCAATGGCGCCACCTGCAAGCTGCCCTCTCGGAAAGCAGTCAGGATATCATCGACCTGGGAACTGCCGGACCGCGCTATCAGGCGACGCAATCTTTGCGGACCTTGTTATGTCCCGACGAGCCATGCCGAGCGCACATCAAACTGCCGCTTTCGGTGCGCATCACCTCCTCTGAACGAACGCTTGCGCCCGAGTATCTTCACAGCGCCGTAGCCATTTCGGATTGGCTTGCTCACCTGTTCACCAGTGATGAGTACTTGCTCGCAGCGAAAGCGAGGATGGTGCGCGAGTACGCCACGACCTCGTTTTGCGGCAATAGCCGGGTCAGCGCCGATCAGCTGGGGGTTCTATTTCGTGAAAGCGTGCGCACGACTTTGGAAGAGGGCGAGCAGGCCGTACCGATGAACGCTCTCACTCTAGTCGAGCATGACGGAGAGCTCTTCATCGCTCCTTGGATCCGGCGCTACGGCATCGAGACCTGGTTGAGCAGTCTGGCCCGCGTGTACGTGCTGCCGGTGTGGCATCTCCTCGTTCATCATGGGGTCGCGCTCGAAGCTCACGCTCAGAACTGCGTACTCGTACACCACGAGGGTCGGCCGGCAGGGATCGTTCTGCGCGACTTCAGTGAAAGTGTTGAGTACGTTCCAGACTTCGTCGCTCAGCCGCAGCTCATCCCGGACTTCTCATCGTTGCACCCCCGTTACTTGGGCGCCCCAGCGGACACGACACATCGCATGAGTCGCGTCGATGCCCTCTTGGAGCTCGCCACCGACTGTATGTTTACCTATCACCTCGCGGACTTGTCGTTCCTACTAGAGCATCACTACGGATTCAGCGAGACACGGTTCTGGTGCTTGATTCGTACGCTACTCGACGAATACTCACACTCTGGGGTCTCTGCTCCAGAGCGCGTGGCGCGGCTTCGTTACGCTACCCCTACGATTCGAGCCGAGTCCGTGTTCGCTCGCTGTCTACACACGGCTCCCAAGGCCGGCATTCACCACTGGACCTCTAATGCCTTAGCTAAAGTAGGTGCTCAATGACATCCTTTGCCGTCGACGAAACCTCATATGACGATGTTACACTGGGCAGGCGTTTTGCCGACTTCGCGCGCCACGCTCATCTCACCCAGTGTCGGGATCGGCGCTATGCCGTGTGCCTCGAAGATGCCGGTGAATGGTTGTCTCTCCTACTATACTTGCGCGATAGCGGCGCGTCGGTCGCCCCCCTGCATCCTGCTACTCCTTTGGCAGCGGCACGTCGAGTGGCGCAAGAAGCGGGTTGCGATGGTTTGCTCTTTGGTCACGCTCGCGCCTACGAACCTGTTAGCAGCCCAACGCGCTGTGCCGAAGCTGGCTTAATCCTGTTTAGCTCGGGCACGAGCGGCAAGGCAAAGATTGTCGAGCGGACCTGGGCTTCGATTGACGTCGAGCTTGGCAACTACTTGGACGTGCTCCGACCTCACGAGCCGCAGGCGACCGTCATCGCCTGCTCGACGACTCATGCCTATGGGCTCATCAGCGGATTCTTGGCCTCATTGAGGCGCGGTACCACACCCACCGTACTCACCAACTCTCACCCAAAGTACGTCATCCGTATGGCGACTGGCAGCACACGCACACTGTTGCTCGCGGGTCCAACGCTGTTGCGTATGGTGGTCCCGATGCTTCGCCCGAGTGAAACGTTGCATGCCGTGATGACGTCTGGCGCTCCGCTGTCGGATGAGTGTTTCACGCGCTTGCGGTCGTGTTGTGAGTCCCTGCTGCAACAGTATGGCTGCTCGGAGGCGGGATGCATATCCGTAAGTTTAAACACGTCACAGCCCAACGAGTTGGGACTACCTTTGCCGCATCTAAGTGTAGGCGCTGGGCGTTCTCTCCAAAGTCCGGGCGAGATCTGTGTGGCCAGTGACTCGCTGAGTGTGCGGACTGGTGACCTGGGGTACTTCAAGGATGGACGCCTGTTTTTCCTGGAGCGCTTGGACGACACCATCAATGTCGCCGGAGTCAACGTTTACCCCCGCGAGGTAGAAAGCGTGGTCGCCGCTTTCGAAGGCGTCGATGAAGCCGTTGCCTTCAAGCGCGTCGACACCTGGGCAGGCGAGCGCGTCCAAGTCGCCTTCGTGGCCAAGCAGGACGTAGACCCAGAGAAGCTACGCCAGTGGTGCGCCCAACGGTTAAGCCCGTTTCAGATGCCGCTCGAGTTGCAGCAAGTGGTGGAGATACCTCGAACAGAGAACGGAAAAATCAGTCGACGACGGTTGAGTGCCGTCGGCACTGCAGACCCTACCTCTGTTTCAACACAGGAGGGAGCATGACCCGGGATGACGTCGTGCGACGCATTCGCGTGGTGCTACACCAACGCCTGCTATGGCCGCACCTGAACAGGTTCTCCGACTCGGCGCGCCTGAACCAAGATCTATACCTCGATTCCATTCTGCTGCTCGAGTTGCTCGTGCACTTGGAACTGGACTTCGGATTTGCAATACCCGATCGAGCGCTCGAAGCCCATCACTTCGCCACTGTCGGAAGCCTTGCTGACCTTCTCTTGACGTTGCCGCGTGAAGGCGCCGGCCGTCTTGAAGGAGGCGCTGCATGATCATCCGCGTTCACTGCCTCGTCAGCTGTCTGTGCGACGTCTTACATCGCAACGCCCCCGAAGTGGACGAGCGCCCGCTTTTTTTTGGCGTATGGGATGCCCCTTTCGCCGTGAGCGAAGACGGAGTGCTGTCGTACCATGCTCCCAACATCGCTCCCTCCGTACTGCTCGATGGGGCGCGACTGTACGGCATGGACATTGTCGGCTGGTATGACGAGGGGCGTTCCAAAGAGTGCAACGTTCGGCGCCTGTGTCAGCTGCTGGAGAGACCTCAGCCGCGCACGGACGTGCTCGTCATGCTCGACCTTCACGCCTTGCCAGAGCGGGAGAATAAGTACAACCAGGACCCGTTTCCTCACTACGTGATGCTGGCAAGGACGGAAGATCCGGATGTTTGGCTCATGCGTGATCCGGACTTCGCGTGGGAAGGCCGCTTGAGCAAGGCACGCATTCTCGAAGCCATTCAGCGACCGAGCGTTGCTGGCGGCTACCTGGTGCGTTCGGCAGGGTTGAAGCCACCCTGCCCCCAGCAGGTGAAACGATACTTCGACAGCAGCTTCCTGCCACGCACGCAGCCGTTCAACGAGGCGCTTCGATCTATCATTGCTGCCCACCTGGAGCAAGAGCGCATCGCCGACCTCAACCAGGCGTTGCGCGAGCTGCCGGTCCTATCGGTGAGAAAGTACGCGTATGAACACGCCTTCGCCTACTTTCTCCGTGCCCTCGGTCTGCCTGTTGCGATGTTCGAGCAGTCTTGCGAGATGATCGACACTCTGGTGAAGAACTACAAGGTTCTACACTATCAGCTCGTAAAGCTTTCCGTCACCGGCGAGAGTGCCGATTCCGTGTTCCAACTCCTCGAGGCTCAATGGAACCTGGAGTTGCGCGTGAAGAATGACTTGGCGGGCCTGTTCGCGGCTTGGACGCAAGAGCTCACAGTCTCCGCTCTGGAACCGACTGTCGGAGGCGCCTCATGAGGCTATCCATGTGCACCATCTCGTTCCGTCATCATCTCATTTCCCTCGATCAAGTGGCGGATTGGGCGCTCGAACTTGGGTTTCAGGGTATCGAGCTATGGGGCATCCACGCCAAACATTTGAAGAGTCAGCCCAAGTACGACTCACCGTGGCTCGCGTCGCGCGGCCTGTACGTTTCGATGTTGAGCGACTACCTTCCCCTCGAGCGCTCCGACCGCGAGCTCATGGAGCACACCCATGCGTTGTGTTCGCTTGCGGCACACTGGGGTACGCGCAAAGTGCGCACGTTCGCAGGTCAAAGTAGCAGCTGCGCCACCACGGAGAGGGATCGCCAACGTCTGGTCAGGAAACTACGGCTCGCCTGCACGCTTGCTCAGCAGCACGGCTCGCATCTCCTGATCGAGACCCACCCTGGAACTTTGGCAGACTCGACGGCGTCGACCCTTCGTCTCCTGGCCGAAGTCAATCACCCCGCGCTGCGCGTGAACTTCGACGTCTTGCACGTCTGGGAGGCAGGTGACGATCCCCTCGCTGCTCTCGAAGCGCTGAAGCCATGTGTGGACCACTATCATCTAAAAAACATCGCATCGCGGTCTCAACTCCACGTGTTTGCCCCAGGGAACGTTTACGCTCCAGCCGGCAACCGTGATGGGATGGTATCGTTGTTCGAGGGTGCGTTCGACTATAGGCGCTTTTTGTCAGCGCTCGCGGCCGATGCAGACTGCGAGGCATCCCTCGAATGGTTCGGACATGAGGTGAGGGACGTGCTCACGAAGGACTGTGCCCAGCTTCACCACGTCACGTCGCGGCCTTCGGTTGCAACCGAACCGAGTCCACGCGGCCGCGCACTGGATTCATTACCCCACCACCTACACGCATTGCATCGCACGCCCAGCTCCGAGTTGTAAAGATGAAGCAAGAGACCCAGGCAAGAGGTGCGCGCTCCATCCTATCGCAGTCGAGCAGCTGCACCGACGAATTCAGCTTCATACTGCGGCCCTCCCAAGTCTCTGGCGTCGGAGTCTTCGCGCTCCATGCCATTGCCAAGGACACTTGGCTGGAGGTGTTCCCTCGTGGCTACCGGTCTCGCAAGTTCCGAAGCAACGAACTTCCCGCAGCATTGAGAACCTACTGCACCGCCAAGGGGCGCGACATCTACGCAGCACCGCAACAGTTCAACCGCATGTACATTGGTTGGTACATGAACCATTCCGCTGACCCCAACGCAACCTGGGACGACGACTTGGACGGATTTGTCGCCTCGCGATACATCGAATGCAACGAGGAACTTCTGATCGATTACAACGTGTTCGAAGAGCCGGAGTACGCCAAGGACGCCTACTATCGGACCGGCGGGTAGGTAACCAATGCTCAGTGTCATCGACCTGCGAACGCTCCTTCGCCATCCCTCAGGTCTCTTGTTGTCGCTCGCGATTGGGGTCTTTACACCTCCTGCGTTGGCGAACGAACGCGTCATTCCGGAACCCATCGCGGAAAAGGCAGCAGCCAATCATGCCGCCGTCCAGCCACCCGAGCTCGTGCACTTCGTTGAGGCGCGCTACCCCGAACAGGCAGTTACCCACGGTATGCATGGAGCAGTTACCCTCCTGCTGACTATTGATGCCGAGGGTATGGTAGCGGACGCCGAAGTCGTCTCATCAGCGGGCTACGGGATGGACGAAGCCGCCACGGAGGCGGCTTCGAAGTTTCGGTTTAAGCCGGCCCGGAGAAACGGCATGGCAGTGGTGTCACGCATCACCTATGCGTACGAGTTCCGGCTGGCGAAAGTGCCAGCCGTCGCTGCGCGTCTCACCGTGAGTCCGCATCCGCCACGACCCCGTCCCGCTCGAGCGCTGCGAACGTCCCCTGTGCTCAGAGAGCGGCACGCTCCGGAAACCCCAGGGGGCGAGGTCGCCGTTGTCGTGCGGGGACAGTCGGCAGCAGAACGAAAACGGCAATCGGCTGAGGCTGTGCATGTGATCGAGACGGAGGAGGCCCGGCGTGAATCGTCGGATCTGGGCGAGGTGCTGGCCCGTGAACAAGGCATCAGCGTGAGGCGTTCCGGAGGCATTGGTTCCGACACGCGCTTCTCTTTGCATGGCTTTTCCGGCGACCAGGTGAGGCTATTCCTCGACGGCATCCCGCTGCCCAACGTCGGGTTTCCCTTCGGGATAACTCACGTACCGGTAAACTTGGTTTCTCAAGTCGAGGTTTATCGTGGTGTCGTTCCTATACGCTTTGGAGCGGATGCCTTGGGCGGTGCCGTCAATCTCGTCACCAACGCTGATATAACGGGCACGCATGGGTTCGTCTCTTACCAGGCAGGTTCCTTTGGCTTGCAGCGACTGACACTCGGGTTATCCACAGTGCACGAGCCGAGCGGTTTCTTCACCCGAGTGAGCGCATTTTACGACTACGCGGACAATGACTATCCTATCGATGTCACCGTAGCCACCCCTCGCGGTCGCTCCCGGCCTGCCCGTGCTCATCGTTTCAACGACGCCTATGAAGCGGGTGGCGGAGGCGTCGAGATGGGGTTCGTGAACCTGCCGTGGGCACAACGGCTGTCGCTGAGGACGTTCGTCACCGAATACAGAAAAGAGCTCCAACACAATACGACAATGAGCGAACCTTACGGCGACGTGTTCTGGAAAGAGCTCGTTCCGGGCGCCACTTTAGCCTATCGCCATCCCCTGAGTGACACGGTCCATGTCTCACTCCACAGCGGCTACAGCTACCATCGAATGCTCTTTCAGGACTTGGGTGAGTGCACCTATGACTGGTTCCGAACATGCGTGTGGGCCCTCCGTCAAGGAGGAGAAATGGACGGCAGGCCTCGCGACCATCAGTTCCGCACCCACATGAGCTTTGCACGCCTGAACGTTAACTGGAATCCCCACCCTTCGCATATCTTGCGGGCAGCAATGGCTTGGACGAACACCGTACGCCACGGAGAGGACCGACGACGGACGCTGGTTGGAGCGCGCGATCCCTTGTCGGCTGAACGTCGTCTCACATCGTTCGTCGGCGGCGTGGAGTACGCGTCCACATTGTTCGAGGAGAGGTTGGAAAACCTGCTGTTCGCCAAGCACTACTCCCAGTTCATACAGTCGGAAGAGCCCTTGCCAGGTAACATCTTTCGCAGAAGCGACCATCAAACGGGGCGCTTCGGCATTGGAAACTCTCTACGTTATCATTTCACGAATTTTGCCTACGGCAAAGCCTCGTATGAATGGGCGACGCGGCTCCCCAATCCGAGCGAGCTATTCGGTAACGGAGCTCTGATTGTCGACAATCTCGATCTGCGGCCAGAACGAAGCCACAACTTCAACCTGAGTTTGACCAGTGCGGGAGCAACTCGGTTGGGAAAGCTGCGCTTTGAAGTCGTCGGCTTTTCCAGAACTGCTGAAGACCTCATTCTGCTGCTAGGTACCGATCGCGTGTACAGCTATCACAACGTGTATGCGGCCACCGCCGTTGGTGCAGAGATCAGTGGCGGATGGTCGTCTCCGAAAGAGATGTTCTCTTTCGATGCCAATTCGACGTATCTCGACCTCCGCAACGCGTCCACGGATGGCGCTTTCGCGGAGTTTCGAGGCGACCGTATCCCAAACCGCCCCCACTTTTTCGCAAACGCCACCGCGCGCTGGCAGACTTTCGCAATCGCCGCGCCCAGCGACCGCTTGAGTCTCGGATGGTACACCCGCTATGTTGCCGCCTTTTTCCGCGGTTGGGAAAGCGTCGGCCTGCATTCATACAAGCCGGAAGTGCCCGCGCAGCTGGCCCATACCGCATCGTTGAGCTACGGCATCACCGGCGATGCCGTAGCTCTGACATTTGCTCTGGACGTCGATAACTTCACGGATGCGGATAACTACGACTTCTTCGGCATTCAGCGTCCGGGTCGTTCAACATCGTTCAAGGTTACCGCTCAGTTCTGAGCTTACCTCTCGTTTAGCGGCCACGCTTGCGTGTGCTACTCTTCGACACTTACACGGTAGATCACGCCATTGGTGTCGTCAGAGAAGAGCAGACTTCCGTCGCCGG
>CAZNZA010000130.1:5077-14487 GCA_964577325.1 uncultured Polyangiaceae bacterium | reverse complement strand
CGGTTCCCCAGACGGCATGACCATCGACAGCGAGGGACAGCTGTGGGTCGCCATGTTTGGTGGCAGTCGAGTCATGCGCATCGACCCGGTTACGGCAAGCGTCACCGGAGAGGTCTCGGTGCCAGCAAAGAACGTCACCTCATGCGCCTTCGGCGGGCCTGACCAAAGCGTGCTCTTCATCACCACTGCGCGGCTGGGTATGGACGATGCCGAACTCCAGACGTTGCCTCAGAGCGGCCGCTTGTTCTGCGTACAGCTGCCGGTCCAAGGCACGCCCTTTCAACGCTTCGGTCGGTGACCAGCCGCTACATTGGGGAATCGCGTCCGGCCTGGACGAGGGGCAGTCGTATCCAACTCGGCGTCGCAGCCAAAAGTTGAAACAGGGCACCTGGCTTCACAGGTGCCCCTGTCGAGACTCACTCGACGGCGTCTTCAGCGTCTTCCGCTGCGTCCTCAGTTGCCTCTGCGGCATCTTCGGCTGCTTCCTCGGTGTCTTCAGCGGCTTCATCGCCCCACTCCTCGGTGCTCTCGGCCGCCGACTCTGCGGCTGACTCCTCAGCATCGGGGGTTTCCGGCTCCGCCTGGCCTCCGCCACATGCGAATGCTCCGAACATGGCTGCGGCCAACACTGCTGCAAGATCTGATCGTTTCATAGTACTCATGTCTCCTTAACGGTTCCGAGCCTGGATTGAGACTCCTCGGCAGCCTACGTAGAAACGGCCGTGCGATCTCGGTTTTTGAACACGCTGACCATTTTTTTCGTCGAGGTGGCAGACCCGCCCTGCGTCAGCTTTGGGCAAAAAGCGGCAAAGCTGTTCCTCCTGGCCGGTCCGACACTCACCGACCTGCACCGGCTTGATCCAGGAGCACGAGCGGCAGCAAAAACGCTTCCCATCCTCAAACACAATTTGCTAGTGCGGCGCGTGGAGGCGTGGCCGAGCGGTCGAAGGCAGCGGTTTTGAAAACCGCCGTAGGGCAACCTACCAGGGGTTCGAATCCCTTCGCCTCCGTTGTTTCGACAGCATGTGAACGGCTTTACAAAGAGAGACACAACAGCCCTCGGTGTCAGCCTCCAATGCGCCGCAGGTCGTCGTCGCGTGACTTCCCTCGCATTCGTAGCTAATGACGGCTCATGCATCGGTTGCGCAACGAAGTGATGAGCTATGCGTGGGGCTCCCGCGAAGCGATCGCCGCGATGCAAGGTCGTACGCCGGCCGCGTCTCCCGAGGCCGAACTGTGGATGGGAGCGCATCCCAAAGCGCCGTCTTTGGTTGAGAACGGGGGGGAATGGCAGCCCCTGCCGGAATTGATTGCGGCGAATCCGGACAAATGGATGGGGCCGGAAGTGCATGAGCATTGGGGCACCGGGTTACCGTTTCTCTTCAAAGTACTCGCAGCGGAAACGCCGCTGTCGCTACAGGCCCATCCCAGCATCGAGCAAGCGCAGAGGGGTTTCGATCGGGAGCAGTCGTTGGGCATTCCGATTGACGCCCCACACCGCAATTACCGAGACCGCAATCACAAGCCAGAGCTCATCTGCGCCCTGACGCGCTTCGAAACCCTGTGTGGGTTCCGAGCCCGCGACGCCTCGGCAGCTCTCTTCCATGAACTGTCGCTGCCTCAAGTATCGAGCACGGTTTCCCCGCTGTGGAACGCCACGCTGAACGACGAACAGGCCGTTCGAGAAACCTTCACCAAATTGATGGGCCTGCCCCGGGACGCGCAAAGAGATCTCACTCGCGCGACGCTAAAGGCGCTCCCTTCGTCCGCCTCACCCTTCCTGAGTTCGTACGAGTGGGCGCGCAGGCTCGGCACTTTGTATCCGGACGATATTGGCGCCGTCATCTCTTTGCTGCTCAACCAGGTCACCCTGCAGCCCGGTCAGGCGCTGTATCTACCGGCAGGTAACCTGCACGCCTACTTGCGAGGGGTGGGTGTCGAACTGATGGCCAACTCGGACAACGTGTTGCGCGGCGGGTGCACACCCAAACACGTCGACGTCGCGGAGCTGGTTAAGGTACTATCATTTCGTGCTGGCCCGATCGCCGTCATCTCCCCGTCGCCCAACGACGCAGCCGTACAGCGCTATCTGACTCCGGCCGCAGAATTTGAGCTCACGCGCCTGCGCGTCAAAGGTTCGTTGCGCGTGGCGGAAGCCCTCGGACCCCGCATTCTGCTGGTCGTCGAAGGAGGACCGGTGCGTGTGTCGGCAGGCACGGCCGAGTTGACCCTTGGCGCCGGCGAAAGCGCCTATCTCGAACCGACCGGCGAAGCGGTGCGGATAGAGGGTAAGGCGACCTGCTTTTGCGCGGCAGTGGGAGCGCCCCATTCGTGAACGGGCGCTCAGCTACGACCGTCATTCGGATACAGCACGTGTGGATAATGGGCGTGTGCTTTCACGCAAAAGCGCGAGTGCAAGGCTTCGCTTGAAGAAGGGCGTCTGGTAGCAACAATAACGGGTACCAGTGTGATGAAACCGATCTCCCGGCGGATGCCGAAGTCGGTCGGCGAATCCCCACGGCTCGTTTGAATAGCGCCCTCATCAATATCCCCGCCCGCATGGCGGTAGGAGCTCCCATGAAATCCCTGCGTCGCCCGCTCACCCCTTGGACCCCATTCACCGCGTTAGGCGTTTGCCTCATGGCCGGTACGTTCGGGTGCAGCGCGCCCGAGGACTCCGGCACAGTCATCCAACGTCCCTCTACGGGCAACCCGGCGACCACCAGCATGCCCGTCGGCGACGAAGGTGATGGCGATGGGGTTGCGGTGCCGCCCCCGCTGCCTCCGGAAGACGAGGGTCCCGTCATCGCTCTGCCCCTAGCGCCAGAAATGGATCCCAACGAATTGGCGGAGGGGCAGGAATGTGCAGCGGAAACCCAAAACACTGAATTGGTCGGCGTGACGCTGGTGTTTGGCTTTGACGTGTCGCTGAGCATGGGCTCGAACGAAACGGATCTCATGTACAAGTGGGAGCCTATCGTAGCTGCTACCAAAGGCTTCTTCACGGATCCGGCCTCTCGTGACATCTCGGCGACCTTGACGTTTTTCCCCTCCACCTCCGTGCAGCAAGGGGGATTTGGTACGCCCGGGGCCGCGCCCCCTGACCCAACGGCGGGCAATCCATGCGATGGGGATAGCTATGCAGAGCCCGATGTCGCTCTCACCGCTTTACCCTCCGAAGCTTTCGTGACGGCGATCGACAACGTGGCCCCCGATCGGCTCGGCACGCCGACGATGGCGGTCCTTCAGGGCACGCTCGACCAGGCAGCCGCTTTGAGCCAAACGAATCCGGCCAACTACGCCGTCGTGCTCGTTACCGACGGCTTGCCGGCATTGTGTAACCCCACCGATGATAACGTGGCCAACGTCGCGGCACTGGCTGCACAGGGCTTCGCGGACGGCGTTCCGGTATACGTGATCGGTGTCGATAGTCCGGAGGGCAGCTCTTTCGGCGCCGGTGAAGACAGTATCGGCAACTTGAATCTGATCGCCGAAGGTGGCGGCACCAACGAAGCCTTCATCATCGGCACGGGTGATGTGGCCACGACGATTGCGGATTTCACCAGTGTGATTGAGCAAATCAAGGAAAGCACCTTCTCTTGCGCCATGCCGATTCCGGCTGCGCCCGAGGGACAGGCCTTTGACAAGGAACGGGTGAACGTCGCCTACGGCAATGCCAATGGCGAAACGCCCTTCGTCTACGACCAAACCTGCGCGGGCGAGTATGCGTGGCGCTACGACAACGCGGATGCACCCACTCAAATCGAGTTGTGTCCCGACGTGTGCGAGCGCGTGAAAGCGGACCAACAGGGTGCTGGAAAGCTCGACGTGGAGTTTGGCTGCGAGAGGCGCACCAGCACGACGCGCTGACCGTGCTTGGGTGGGCCCGCACCGCACCGCTTCTCGGGGGGGGGGGCGAACCCTGGCGCGGGCCTACTGAAGCGCTGCCACGTAGTCGTGGACAGCGCGTTCCAGACCGACATACAGCGCGCGCGATACGAGCGCATGTCCAATCGATACCTCGGCCAGGTGCGGCAAGCGCTTGAAGAGCTTTAGATTGTCCAGATCCAGGTCGTGTCCAGCGTTCACTTTCAGCCCTAAACTGTGAGCCAGTTCGCTGGCTTGCCTGAACGCTTGGAATGCCTGCTCGCCCTGCCCGGCGCTGAAGGCACGGGCAAACGGCTCCGTGTAGAGCTCTACCCGATCGGCGCCCACAGACGCCGCCCAGCGCACGGCAGAATCATCAGCATCCACGAACAAGCTGACCCGGATCCCGTTCTGCTGTAGACGAGCTACCACGGGTTTTAGAGCTGCGCCTGCGCTCGGGTCCCAACCAGCCTCGCTCGTGACCTCCCCCGGCCGGACCGGGACGAGGGTGCATTGATGGGGTCGAACCTCGCACACGAGCTCCATCAGCTCCGGGCGCGGATCGCCCTCGATGTTGAACTCGACCTTCTGGCGCAGTGGCGCCAAGAGGTGAGCCAGGTCGCGCACGTCACTCAGCCGAATGTGCCGCTCGTCAGCGCGCGGATGCACGGTAATTCCCGGAGCACCCGCCCGTATGATCGTCTCCACCGCAGCGACCAAGCGCGGCACGTCATTGCCGCGCGAGTTACGCAATGTCGCCACTTTGTTCACGTTCACGCTCAGCTGCGCCATCTCCTGCCTTTCGAGCCGGGTTCTTATCCCGCTTTCGAATGACAGAAAAGGTAAAGCTGGGCTTCACCGCTGCCGTCAGTCCTCTTGCAACCCTTTCCTGGTTTACCGTGTCGCGCTCCGTTTTTCCCATCAGTTCGGCACCCCCACCGCCTTACGCCTCGCAGCAAGCGCCGCGCATGACGGTGCATGGAAAGTGGGTGGTGCGCACCACCTGGTTGGGTTGGGCGTCTCTGGCGGCGGCGGCCTGGGCCTATTGGGTGTCGAGGCCCGTGACCCACCGGATCGACCACTTTTTCGGCGTGAACCGCGCCCGTTCGTGGGACACCGATGGGCTGATCGTGGCTGGCTTTCTGGCGGTGCTTGCCCTGCTGTTCTCCGGCGCAGCGCTGGCATTGGCGGGCACGCAACCCCCGGGCCCGAAGGCTTCAGCTCGGAGCGCCTGGTCGCTGGGCGTGTTGGCGTTGGCGGGCCTCTTCTATGGCTGGTTTGCCTCGAATCCCTGAACCAGTGTCAGTAGAGGTCCGAGCCGAGCTTTCAAAAGTATCCGCGGACGTGCCCGGAACTGCGATAAGTTCAGCCGGTCCTGCTGGTGACTCGGAGCGGGCAACGTCCTCTCACCCATCGAGCTCGTCCCCGAGCGCTCCCTTCGCAACGATGTCTGACTCCAAATCTCCGTCCGCCGCGAGCGCACCGCCCGAAGTTATCGAGGCGTCCGCGCAATTGAGTGCCGAGCGCGAGCGCAACCCGGAGACCGAGGCGTCGGACCCGATACCAGGTGAGGAGCCCACGTCCGTCGCCGTCGCGCCCCCTCGTATCCCGCCGCCCCCCGCACGCGAAGCCATCCCAGCACCGCCCCAAGCTCCGCTTTCGAGCGGCGAGGAGGAGGCGGGTTTCGAGCAGCCCACCTTACACCCGGACGACGACCCGCTCATCAACGTCGTGCTCCACGACACGTACCGCATCGCCCGGGTGATCGGCGAAGGCGGCATGGGACGTGTGTACGAAGCATGGCACACTCGTATCTCCAACAAGCGCTACGCGATCAAGGTGCTCCACGAGGAGTACGCTCGCAACATCGGGATCCTCAAGCGCTTCCAGCGTGAGGCGGAAACGGCGGCGTGCATCTCTCACCCCAACGCCGTCGGCGTTTACGATGTGGATATCGTGCCCATTGGCCACGAGCGTCCGTACCTCGTTTCCGAGTATCTCGAGGGGGTTGATCTGTCGCACTGGATCAAGCAGCAGGCGCCGCTGGACGTCGGATTCGTCAAGCACATCACGTTGCAGATGTGCGACGCGCTCATCGAGGCGCACCGTCGTGGTGTCGTGCACCGCGATCTCAAACCGCAGAACATCTTCTTGCTCACCGACAAGGAGGGTTCCGTGCCGCCGCGTCCCGTTGCCAAGGTGCTCGACTTCGGTCTTTCACGCTTCGTCGATGACGCCGACAGCGAGCTCACACGCTCTGGTATGGTGATGGGCACGCCCTCGTACATGTCGCCTGAGCAGGCTCGCGGTGAACGCGCCGATCACCGTGTGGACGTGTACGGCTTGGGAGCCGTGATGTTCGCCAGCGTCACTGGGCGCCCCCCGTACAAGAGCAGCAGCCCCCAAGCCACCGTTTTAGCGGTGATGAACGAAGAAGCACCCCGGCCGTCGAAACTCAACCCGAACGTCTCACCGGAGCTCGAACTTATCATCCAGAAGGCTATGGCGCGCGATCCGAACCGTCGCTATGGCACGATGCAAGAACTTCGTGACGAGCTGGATGCTTTGCTCGTCGATAAGCTACCGCCACGCCGCCCAAAAGTAGATAGCCTGCTGCTAAAGAAGGGCGAGGCGCCCTCGTTGCGCGCACAACTCTCGTTTTACTGGTTGCTTGCGTTTTGTGCTGGCCTGGGAGCAACCGTAGCCGCCGTTTGGGCTGCAGTGCTGCTGTTCGTCGGCCATTGGCCGCTGTCTCGCAACGCGACGCTCTGGCTGAGCCTCGTGCTGGTGGTGGGCTTAATCGCTCCCGTGGCGGGCGTCGTCAAGCGTGTGCGCCGCAGTGTCTGGACCAACACGGCGCACGTGGCGGATGCACTGCAGGCGACGCGTCAGGTTACCTTGGGTGGACTTGCCACTTACGGGGCGCTGGCGTTGTCTTTATTGGCTACCAATCTGTTTTGGCAACTGTTTGACCGGCAAACGGCGTGGTCGACGGGGGCACTGAGCAGCCTTGCCGGCGTTACGCTCGTGTGTTGGGTGGCGGCCGGATGTGCGGCGGCGGCCATCGCTTCACGCCTCTACCTGCGGGCTCCGGGTGGTTGGGTGGACGCGGCCGGGTCGGATGGTCACCAGGGGCTCCGGCGCTTCGCGGCCGGACCCCTTCTCGTCGGCACCGCCAGCGCAATGAGTGCCCTGGCCGTTGCGGGCGCCGCCCACTTCCAGCCCGTGGAGCGGTCAGTCATGACCACCGCTGTTGGGAGCGAGGCTTCCAAAGGCTCGGAAGTGTCTAATGCCGATACCGGAGCACCAGCTTCAGTGCCAGTGCCGGTCCTGGATAGGGGTGACGCCGGACCGGCAGTGACGGCGCCCTCCCCTTCCGTGCCTCTCAGCGATGCGGGAGTGGAGGCGGATGTGCGCCTCCGCATGGCAAGCGCCAGCGCTTTGAGCGCCGCGTTGAGCCAAGGTAGCGCTGGCCTGCAAGCACTACGCGAACAGCATCCCAACGATCCGGCTGTGTTGCGAGCCGTCGCCTTCGACCACGCCAGCACCTCGAGCGGCCTGCCCCATGCGGTCGCAACGTTTCGAGCCCTGTTTGAAGCGTCGCCCCAAGCGACGGCTGACGAAGACGTACAACAAATAATTCTGTCCATCGCTCGCGGGCAGAGCAACGCCAAACGTAGCGCGTTCGAGTTGATGGCGAAGGACATGGGGCATATCGGGCCAGACATGCTGTATCGGCTCTCGCTGTCGGAATCTACGCGGCCTCAGGCCCTGGCCTATCTGGCGCGGCCAAGTGTTCGGGAGCGCTTCTCGCCCGCCCTGGCCATTGCTTACGAAATCCGCTTCGCGTCGTCCTGTGCACGCCGACTTCCATTGCTTCCGCGAGCGGTCCAGTTCGGAGACGACCGATCCGTTCGTCTGTTGCACGCGTTATCCGCCTCCACGAAGTCTGGTTGCGGGCCACGGAAGAACAAAGCCTGTCCTGCTAAGTGTCCGGCGGAAGCGGAGCAGCTGAGTGCTGCCCTCGAGTCCATCAAGAAGCGCTTACGCTCGACCGCCCCTGCGCCATAGTCACGGCACGTATGCCTTGGCCAAGGCGCTTGCTTCACCAAACACTGAAGTCCACCGCCAGCCCAGCGTGGAAACCCGCCAGCTCATCGATGCGGCGAGGAACGAGCCGATACCCACCACGCAAGCCGACGAAAACGTGGGAATTTGCATAGGCGTGCATACCCAGAAACGGCGTCGCCTGAAAGTGCGCCCCAAGCTCGCGTTGGATCATGCCACCCAGCTCCAGGCCGTAGTACGGGATCAGCCATGAACGCGTCGGATTGCGTTCGAACGACAACGAGAGACCGCCGGCATAGGTAAACATCAGAGAAAGGTCCTCGGCGGTTGAATCCAGGAGCTCCACGTTGACGTAGAATTGCCCGTGGCTGGGGCCGCGGTTGTCATTCCGATGAATCCAAGTGGCCAACAGGAACTTTAGGTTCACCCCGTGAAACAGATCGGCCGCCTCCGAATCTCGGGGAGCATATACCGAATATCCGAGGCCCGGCAGCAAGAAAGACGTCCATTCTCGCGATGCGCCAGCGACAGCTCGCCCGGAGTGAACGCTAAGCTGACCACTCCCGACGGCAACCGCCTGCCCGTCGCTAGCGCGCACGCTGAACGGGTGGACCCCCACTTGACCAGCCGTTGGGATCCAGTGGATGCGTTTCGAGTGAGAGTCGAAGCGCGCTCCAGCGGGTAGTCCCTCGACTTGCAGTTCGACCGCACTCTGTTCCGGGTCCTGAGCTTGAATCAAAAACCCAGCGGGCTGACCCACGACGGCTTCGAACCATAGTGAGCCGAGTACCGGTGGGCGGTTGGGCACCACGGCAATCAACAGCGTGTGGGAAGCCTGCTTCACTCCGTCGCTCGCCACTACACGCACCTGGTAAACTCCAAGCTCGGCCTCGGTGGGACGCCACACGATGGAGCGCAGGTTTGAGTCGAAGGTGGCGCGATGCGGGAGGCCAAGCGCCTGGACGTGCACGGGCAATCCCTGTGGGTGCTCGATGACGAAGGCCAACCGCAGTTCGCGGCCGACGGTGGCTTCGATTTCGTCCACGTTGTGCCGCGCGGGCAAGACCTTGACAAAACGAGGGCCCGCGCCCGCGTGCCCTCGAGCAGGATCGGCATGCGCTTGCTCCGCCGTTTGGTCCGGTTCGGCGGCGGCTTCCTGCGCTTCCCGCTGCAGGGTGGCAGCCTCAGCGGGCGCCTCGGACTGGTGCGGGGGATGCACGGGCGGGCCGCCTGCTCGTGTTACCCCGGGTACACCGGGTGCAGAAGCCGAGCTTTTGGTGGACCCTGGCGGTTTTTGAGCGTGCGGCGGTGCAACGGTCTGGGCGGGCGCAGCGGTCTGGGCGGGCGCAGCGGTCTGGGCGGGCGCAGCCGTCTGGGCGGGCGCGACGGGTGCTGCGCCACGCGCGGGGGCGCTCACCAGGCCTGCCGCCAAGACGCTCAGCCAGCACAGCGCTGGTATGGAGTGCGGCGCTGGT
>CAZNZA010000130.1:1915-4977 GCA_964577325.1 uncultured Polyangiaceae bacterium | reverse complement strand
GCGCTGGTATGGAGTGCGGCGCTGGTCTAGACCGCAGCATTGGCAAAAAGCGCGACGTCTTACCCGTCCCTCTCCCTGAGCCCACTCGTCGCACGCTTCGGTTCGGCATCGCGGGCGACTATACGAAAGGCAGTCGCGTCTGTCAGTGCCGATGATGCTGGTTGTCCGATATCCTAACTCGTGCCTCTAGTCGGGCCTTCCTCCCCTCCGCCGGGTGCCGCTGAGGCTCGCGGCGCCGGGTACTTCGCTGCTTTTTGTCTCACGTCTCGAGGTCCGTCACGTGCCCCCTACGCCGCTCAACCAAAGTTTGATTGACGCCATCGGTGCGAGCTTGCAGGCTCACGCCGATCCCCGCCGGGCCCTGGGGCAGCAAGCGTACATGAAGGCCGCTTTGCCCTTTCTCGGGGTGCCCGTACCCGTGGTTCGACGTCTCACACATGCCGCCTGCAAGAGCCACCCGTGTGGCACTTCGGCCCAGTACCGCAGAACCGTAGAAGCGCTTTTCTTCTCAGCCAAGTATCAGGAACAGCGCTACGCGGCGGTTGGCCTGTGCACATTTCCCGGCCATGCTGACTTCCAGACGTTAAGCGCCTTACCACTATACCGGAAGCTCATCGTGCATAGCGCGTGGTGGGACATCGTCGACGAACTGAGCCAGCGCGTCGGACTGCTGCTGAAGCGTTCGCCACTGAAGATGAAGGCCGCACTTCTTCAGTGGGCGCACCACGACGACATATGGCTACGGCGAGCGGCAATCATTTGTCAGCGCGGGTGTCGGCAAGATACTGATGTGTCCTTGCTCTTTGCCTGCATCGAACCATCTGTGGATAGGCCAGAGTTCTTCCTCCGCAAAGGGATAGGCTGGGCACTGCGAGACTTGGCTAAGACCAACCCCACCGCCGTGCGCAGGTACGTGGCTGCCAACCATGCACGGCTGAGTGCCCTAACTATACGCGAGGCTCTGAAGCACCTGGGCGGGCCAAAGGGGTAAGCTCACCGCCGAACAGAAGGTCACGGCAGAATCCGCCTCGGCTGAGACGCATTCCGACGTGCAAACGCTACCCTTTCTTCGTTTGCCTCAACCGTGTCAGCCGCTGCCCAATGTTGTCCTCGAGCCCCTGAGTGCTCGGCTCGTAAAAGCGCGAGCCGGCCAACTTGTCTGGCAAGTACGTTTCCCCTGGGACGAAGTGCTCAGGCTGGTCGTGGGCGTACTGGTAGCCTTTGCCATATCCCTCTGCACGCATGAGCGAAGTTACCGCATTTCGCAATCGGTGCGGGACTGGTAACGCGCCATGCTCCTTTATCGCAGCCTGGGCCGCCTTGAACGCCTGTCCCACACGGTTCGACTTGGGACAGCTGGCCAAGTACAAGGTCGCGTGCGCGAGGGCGTAGGTACCTTCTGGCATGCCCAAGCGCCGAAATGCTTGGTCCGCGTTCACGGCCACCTGCAGGGCGCGCGGATCAGCGTTTCCCACATCTTCACTCGCGAAGATGATCAGCCTGCGCAACACGAACAAAGGGTCGTCACCCGCCTCGAGCATTCGCATCAGCCAATAGACGGCCGCGTCTGGATCGCTGCCCCGCATGCTCTTGATGAGGGCACTGACGACGTTGTAGTGCTCCTCGCCACTCTTGTCGTACAGCAGCGCCGGAGCTTGCTCGTATTCGGCGAGCAGCTCCAAGGTCAACGTTGGCAGCCCGTCGCGTGCGGGAGAGGATTCGCCGGAAACCAATAACTGCGCTAGGGACTCCAGCTGGTTCAAGCCGCGCCGGGCATCTCCCCGTGCCGCCCGTGCCACTGCGGCCAAGGCCTCATCGGTTACCTGGATGGCGCCATTCAAGCCGCGCTTTTCAGTTGCTGCTCGGCGCAGCAGTTGCTCGATGTCAGAGGCGCTCAGGGGCTCGAGACGGAATACTTTGGTCCGCGACAGCACGGCCGCATTGACCGCGAAAGACGGGTTCTCTGTGGTCGCACCGATCAGCGTAACCGTGCCGCGCTCCAAGTGCGGAAGAAAGGCGTCCTGCTGAGCCCGGTTGAAGCGGTGAATTTCGTCGACGAACAAGATGGTCGACAAACCTTGGGTGCGTCGGCGATCGCTAGCTCTAGCTACGATCTCTCGGAGGTCCGCGACGCCACCGAGGACGGCACTGAACGGCTCGAATGCCGAACGCGTCGCTAGGCTGACGACGCTAGCGAGCGTCGTCTTCCCGCACCCGGGCTCTCCCCATAGGATCATCGACGGTACCCGGTCGCTTTCGATGGCGCGGCGCAACGCTCCGCGCGGACCGAGGAGGTGAGTTTGCCCAACGACCTCATCCAGCGTGCGGGGGCGCATGCGTTCGGCCAATGGCGCCGGAGCGGTGTCCAAACGACCGCTCTCCGCAGCGTACTCCAGCAACGTACGGTCGCTACCCGAGGATCCAGCGGTGCGGCGAGCCACGCCTCACCCCCTCTCGCCGAAGATGGCTGTGCCGACGCGCACGTCGGTCGCCCCGTGTTCGATGGCGAGCTCGAAGTCTGTGCTCATTCCCATGCTCAGCCGCTGCAGGTCAGGCGCCCAGCGGTCGCGCAACTCACGCAGCTTCACGAAAGTGGGAGCGGCTTGCTCTGGAGTGGCTACGAGCGGTCCCACCGTCATCAAGCCCACCAGCTCGATCCGCTGAAGCTCTCGCACTTGCCGCAGCAACTGCGGCAAGTCGTGCTCCAGGCACCCGCTCTTCTGTTCCTCCTGGGCCACGTTCACCTCGATGTACGCTTGAACCGCGCGGTTTTCAGCGGCGAGCCGACGCGCGAGTTCTTGAGCAACGGCAGGCGCGTCGACGGTGTGTATCACGTGGGCCTGCTTGGCCACCTGTTTTGCCTTGTTGCGCTGTAGATGACCAATCAAGTGCCAGCGCACGTCGTCGAGCTCGCGAAGCTCCTGCGCCTTGCTCATCAACTCCTGCACGTAGTTTTCACCGAAGTCGCGGATGCCGTGATCGTACGCCCGGCGTATCGCTTCCACCGGCTGTCGCTTCGAGACCGCTATCAAACGCACGCTATCTGGCGCGCGCCCAGCTCG
>CAZNZA010000130.1:0-1815 GCA_964577325.1 uncultured Polyangiaceae bacterium | reverse complement strand
ATCCAATGGGCGGGAATGAAGAGGACGTCACCGGCGCAAAGTTCCACTTCGTACCGGCAAAGCGTCTCGACGTGAAGCTGCACGTCTTCGGCATCGATGTCTAGCTGGCTGCAGTTGAGTGCCGGGTTAGCGCCACCAATGGGAAAAAACGACAGTTGTTCGAGCTCCTCGGGAGGGAACAAGGTACAGCGCTTCCTGCCATGAATTTGGAGGTTCAGGTTGTGACACCCGTTGTTGTCGTAGTGCAACCAAGTCCGCACGCCGCTGCCACTGAACCAAGCCCACGCCGAATACAGGCGCTGCACAGGGAGCCATGGCGGAGCCTCCACTTGGTCCCATAGCTGTGCCAATTGCGGGTTTACGGTCAGCTGACCGTCCCGCATTCGCGCCAGATAGTGCTCGTCCCCCGTGAAGATGAGCCGCGCTCGTTGGTCCAGCGGTCCCGACAACACATGATCAAAGAATTCGCCGAAGGTCATCCACTCACGGGTGAACATGCGTTTGATATCCTGCTGCCGGAAGTCTGGATGCGCATTGTCCCGCGAACGCTTGAAAGCGAACTTGCTTGGCGTCGTGGCGCGCACGACAGCCTCTGGAGAAAAGTACTCCGTCATGCGTTCGAGGAGTTTGCCGCCTGCGAACACCAGCGGAACGGGAGGCCGTGTCAGAAGCACAGCGAATTCGTCGCCGTCGAGAGCGCCTAATCGGGTCACGGGTAGCGGGGCAGCCATGAGTGGATCTTCATTCGGGGAGCGCTGCCGCCGTCATCTCGAGGCGAGCTAGCTCACTCGGCGTGAGTTCGCGCTCACCAAGGAATGCTATGCCTACCACGGCGCGCAACTGCCCATGGGCGTCACGTACGGGAATGGCAACCGCTGCTCGAGCGTCTACGGCGCGAGCGCCAGGTCTCACGTCCCCGGTGGCGTCCGTTTGCAGGTTGCAGGTCTGAACAGGACGGTCCCGCTCCCACGCTAGTCCAGCCATGCCCTTGCCCTTGGGTATGGTGCGCGTGGCCTCGATGACCGGTGGAGGAATGCGAACGGCAGCCGTCAGTTCTAGCGCATCGTCGCCCTCGGCTTGACGGCGGCGGAGATGCACCGTGCCAGCAATGGCCCCTTCTTGCTCAACGAATCGCTCCAGCCAAGGTTGCAGGCCCGAATCGGCAGTCGTCGTCTTCATGCTTGGGTTGTAGCGGGAACGAGCTCGGCTGTCGGCAAGTACGCGTGGCCGGAGTGTTCACAAGCGGTTGGCCGGCATGGCCATTCATCCTGGTCTGGTGCAACTGCGAGCCAGTGTTTTACCGCCCGCGCCACAGCACTTTAACCCCATATCGTTCGTGTCCGAATGAAACACGCCGCTCGAGCACGCCGTGTGCTGTCGGCCCTGCACTCGACCTCACACAAATTGTGTTGCCGGGACTGGCCGAGCGCTGTCATGTTGATGTTCCTCGTCGGCCGCTGCGCACCAATTCGTCGTAGCGGATTAAGGCAAGTGTTCCAGGACTGACGGGGATTGAGAAAGCCGCGACAGCGATTGAGAAAGCCGCGACAGCGACGGTGCGCGGCGACATCGGACGAAGATGGGACGGACGACGGACACGCCAAGCCCTGCCTCACGGGCAGAAGACTCAGAACGCGCCAACGACGCGTCCTCTGACGTTGGCGGTGCCGAGCTTCAGCCGAGCCGCGACGAGGCGACCGCGCCCGTTAGCACCAATGAGCTTTCCGCCGATGCCATCGAGGCCGCTAGCGCCGGTCCCGACGATGCATCGGTTCACGACTCGGCGGCGGCTGACAGCAACCCTGCCGAAAGCAA
>CAZNZA010000129.1:12437-14554 GCA_964577325.1 uncultured Polyangiaceae bacterium | reverse complement strand
GCTCGGATTCAATCGCCCCCTCCCCGCCGACGTCGAAACCAGCGTTGGCCGTTTGGACCTGCCGTACAACGACCTGGAGTTTGCACGAGCGGCCGCAGGTTTTTCGGGCAGCGACATCACGCCTTTCGGAGCGGCTCACTTGGCGTTGACCGTGGCGAACCGAGGCCGGGCCCCCCGCATGCGCCTGATCGAACGCGCAGGGTCCTACGTAGCTCCGGCAGAAGCGACCCTTCTCGAGCGTGGGATGTCGGCAAACACGGCTTGGCGCCTCACACGCATGATGGAGGTGACCGTGCATAGCGGAACGTCTCTGGAAGCTTTCTCACGCCCAAGCGCGTACGCACAGAGCTACTTGGGTTCTGTGCGTGTAGCGGGTAAAACAGGCACCCTCAAACGGGGTAGCGACGCACCGACGACCACCTGGTTTACCGGCTTCGCCCCGAGTCGTAAGCCCCGCGTCGCGGTAACCGTGCTCCTGCAGAACGCGCCTTTATGGCGGCGCAAGGCCAATGAAGTAGCGCGCGACTTGCTGCGGGCCTACTTCGCCGACCAACGTGGCGTCACCCATCCCTTCGCCGCCGCCCCCCCCACCCCCCACTAACCGACGCCCCTCCCCACGGCCCCGTGTTTTTTGGACAGACCAAGGGAGGTTGCGGCCGCCCGAGCAGCCTAGCAGCGACAGGTAAACACACTGTCGCAACACCCCACCGCGATCCCCCCATGACCCATGTTTTTTGGACAGACCAACCACCGCGGTCCCCCCCTTGACCGATGTTTTTTGGACAGACCAAGGGAGGTTGCGGCCGCGCGCGCGCAGCCTAGCAGCGCTAGGTGAGCACGCACGGTCGCAAGATCCCGCAGGGATCTCCAAAAAACACCCCTCAACGCTTGCGGCGAGCGGCCATGGCTAACACCAAAATGACTCCGGCGTAAAGCCATGAGCCGCGCTGAGATGGGCGGCCCACGGTGGCGCACCCGCAGTCCGAGTCGGCCTTGGCGTCTGTCTCTTCCGAACCTGCCGCTTGCGCCTTCGCCTGCTCCTCTGCGCTCTTCTGGCCCTCCAGACCCAGAGCTGGATATGCGCTCAACACCAACTCCTGGGGCTTGAAGCGAGTGCGATCGCGCGTGGCTAGTTGCTGGGCCGTCCAAATCTTGCGCGCTCCACGGTAAGTGCGCGGCGGCTTACCCCAGCGGTAGCGTTCGGGCGCGTCGCACTTGATCGCCACCTTGTTGGGATGCAGGTGAACAAACCGCGTCTGTAGCTTGTTCTCCGCGGCGCCCGTTTTTACATCGGTGGGCAACTCGCCATTTGCCCCCTGTGGCGTCTGAACCCCGCCTTCGGCCGGAGGCGCGGCCTTGACCTCGACATCACGAGGCAACCCTTTGGCGTCGTAGCGATGATGCAACCGAGACAGGACGTAGTCCTGGTGTCGCTCCATCAGCGCCTTTCGTCGAGCGACTTCCAGAGCGAGCTCGTCCAAGCGCTTGCGTTCGTCCTTCTTAGCCTCCTTGTACGCAGCCTCCTCCTCCTCGGTTCGGGCCGGAGGTTCTGGATTGCGTTGCTGCTCTGGCACGCTGCGCTCGAAAACGTCTGCGCCCAAGGTCAAGATTTCGTCGAGCCTCAGCGAAGCGTTCACGCAAGGCTCGCCACACCCAGAGATAGGCCACGCGTACTCCGCCACGAAGGCTTGGGGATCCTTAGCAAGCAACATGTCGTGCAGACCGGCGTAAAATTCTCCGATGCGCTCCTTGACTTGGAAGTCCACCTGCAGATTCGTGGGGGGGAAAACGGTTTTGTAGTTGGCGGTTTCGAAGCGCTTACTCGGATGCAGCGTATAGATGATGAGCTCGTGCATCTTTTCGACGTTGGCGAGGCCAATCGTCAGCGGGAGCTTCACGTCCTGCTTGGTGCTGTAGCGGATGGCTGACAAGAGGGCCTCCCCCTTACCGCCCAACTCCGCCTTCTGAGGATCCGTCTCGGCGATCAAGAAGTTCATGCCATCGTACTTCGCCAGGTCGACTCCAGACGGCACGCTGTATCCCTTGCTCTTCAACCACCCGGCGACGTTGGAGCTGGTCATGCTGAACTTGTACTCGCTGCCCTCATCTCGGTAGTC
>CAZNZA010000129.1:0-12337 GCA_964577325.1 uncultured Polyangiaceae bacterium | reverse complement strand
CGACGTTGGAGCTGGTCATGCTGAACTTGTACTCGCTGCCCTCATCTCGGTAGTCAGCTTCAACCTTCGTCCTCATCTCCTTAGGGGCCTTGGTCGTTCCCTTGAGCATCTCGCTCGAGCCGAGAAAGTCGCTGGCCTCACTGGCGACCAGGCTGCGCTCCCAGATTTGCTCGACCTTGCCCTGTTCACAGGGGTCCATCTCCCAGAACTCGTGAAAGCGGGGCGCGGTCAACTCATCCAAGCGTTCAATCGAATGTCGCTTCAGAGTAACCACGTCTTCCAACTTCACGTCCGAGGGTACGGGCATCACCAGTGCGAACGTTTCTGTAGGTCCCTTGTAGTCGGTAGCCACGCTGACGACCGCTTCATCATCGTTCATCATCAGCACTACATGCGTGGTGCCGCTCGTGGCCGAGCCGCCCTTGGTGGCGAAAAACCCGGGCAAGGCATGGGAGGGTGCAGGCGCGAAAAGGACGACGAGCGCGACCGCCCAAGCCGACAGGAACACTGCCCATCGGCACGCGGCTGAAGCGCCGCTCCTCGAAGCGCTGCCACCACCAAGACGACCGCACGGGGAAGGGCGAGCAGCATCGCGGGTGGAAATCTGGGCCTGCTGTAAGGGCATGTTCATCGCGCGCGACGGTATCAGATTTTTCGCGGCGTCACTCCAAAAGAGCAGCCCGAGTTGCGCTCGCCACTCGTGCATGGCACCACAGCTCTCGCGCATGCCCCCGATCTCAATCAGCAGCGTACGTGCCGCGCTTCGTGACTACGGACCGGCCCAAGCAGAAGGCACGAGGTACGCCTCAGTGGCCATTGTGTTGTGTGAGTGCAACGCTATCGAAAGCGTGTACCCACCGGCGTCCCCTACGTCGACGCCGGGTCCTCTCACCCATGTGCTGCTCATTCAGCGCGCCATCCATCCCGGAGATCCGTGGTCGGGCCATCTTGCCTTCCCAGGCGGTCGGCGCGATGTCAACGACAGAGATGGGTTGGCGACCGCCGTGCGCGAAACACGCGAGGAAGTGGGTGTACCCCTCGACCCGTCGCATCAGCTGCTGGGGCGTTTGGGGGCAGTTACTGCCAGGGGTGCGGGGCAGCCTGGGCTCGTGATTGAGCCTTTCGTGTTCGAAGCCCCCTATCAGCCCACTTTTCAGCTCGATGAACGTGAGGTAGCGCGGGCCTTCTGGGTGCCCTTGCCGGCACTGCTGTCCGGCCAACACGACACCTTCGTCGAAGTCACCCGTGGTTCCACCCGCTTTCGAATGCCGGCCACCCAGATCCACGACCAGGTTCTTTGGGGGATGACCTACGAAATGCTGCGTTCTTTGGCTAAGCTCGCGCAATGGCTGCGATGAGCTTTCGACTCGAGGCGTGTCCGCACTGCGGCTCCGACGCAGCGGTTGCTGAACACCCCGTGTATAGATACCGCTGTCGCGCCTGCGGCCAGCCACGAGTCCCTGTGGCAGCCAACGTCGCGAGCACTCCGCCGCACGTACTAGGCTTACTCAAGGACGCCCGTAAACAACACCTCCTGCGCGGCGCGTGGAAAGCCGCGGTGTACTTGTCCTGGGCAGCGGCCCTTGGCATCTTGATACCCGGCTTGGGCCTGGGTTACGTCGTCGGCTTTGGACTGTTCGGTTGGAGTCTCGTCGCCCTCTTCACCTTGCTACCGATACTGCTCGGATGGTGGTCGAAGCGCAAAGCCGACGCGTCCGTCACCAAGGCTCAACAAACGGTAAGCCAGGCGTGGAGTGAGATGGCGCAGCATGTTTACACGCTGCGTGGAGGCGACTGCACCATCGACGACTTCAAACGCGCCTTTGGAGTAGATACAGATTCTGCCATGGCACTGCTCGCCGAAGCCGAGGTCGAATACCTCTTGGATGCCCAGTTGGAAGCGCCAGTTGGCGCCGCAAGTCGCGCGCAACCGGCAGCCCGCGTTCGAGTTCCCAGCAACGCCGCCGAAGCAGGCTCGTTGCACGAGAGCGAAGCCGATCTCGACCAAGAGGCTATGGCCCGACTCGAGCGGGAAATGGAAGCCAAGCGATAGACCAACGACCATCGTGGCCCGCGAGCAGCGGATTTGACCGCCCGCTCGTCGGCGCCTCATTGCCTTCGCTCGCCGTGCTCGCTAAACCCAACCTCACCACATGCAAAAGAAGGAAATTAAGATGTCGAAGATCACGTTCAAAGGCTCACCCGTAGTGACTGCTGGGGAGTTGCCGGCGGTCGGTAGCAAAGCGCCCGACTTTCGCTTGGTCGGCGCCGACCTCAGTGAGAAGACCCTGGAAAGTTATGCAGGCAAGAAGAAGATCCTGACGGTCAATCCCAGCTACGACACTGGTGTCTGCCAAAAGACTGCACGCGAGTTCAACCAGCGCATGAGCGCGCGGGATGACGTCGTGGTACTGGCGGTAAGCGGCGACCTCCCCTTCGCCCAAAAGAGGTTTTGCGAGGCAGAGTCGCTTTCAAACGTCGAAGCGTTATCCTGCTTTCGCTCCAGTTTCGGCGAAGACTACGGGCTGACGATGGTGGATGGGCCGTTGCAGGGACTCACCGCGCGTGCCGTCCTCGTTCTGGATGAGACGAACACGGTAAAGCACCGTCAGCTGGTCCCTGAGATCGTCCAAGAACCGAACTACGACGAAGTCATCGCCGCGCTTTGAGTGACATGCGCTAGAAATGAGATCGCACTTTGACCGAAGGGGGCAGACCCTGCCCCCTCCCCTTGCGCCGTCGTCCCACTAACCCGTCGCTAGCAACGCGTGACAGCTTGCCCGCCCGTCAAACGCGGCGGGCGGGCTCGAGGAAATGCGCTCAGGCCACTGCTCACCGGCGTCACGAGACGCCGGCGCAGAAGCCTTCGTAGTCAATGTACTCGGTTATCGTCGGGTGCTCACCACAAGCGGGGCATTCCTTGTTGCGGCGCAGCTTGAACACTCGGAACGCCATGTTCAAGGAATCGTACTGCAGCAGTCTTCCGTTGAGCACGTCTCCTTTGCCCAGCAGGAACTTGAGCGCTTCGGTGGCTTGCAGCATGCCTACGACGCCTGGCAGCACTCCGAGCACGCCTGCCTCGGAGCAGGAGGGCGCTAGGTGAGCCGGAGGGGGTTCTGGGTACAAGCATCGGTAGCAAGGCCCTTGCCAAGGCACGAACGTCGTGACCTGACCGTCGAAGCGGAAGATGGACCCATGCACGACGGGGACCTTGTGCTTGAGCGAAGCATCATTGACGAGATAACGAGTCGGGAAGTTGTCACACCCGTCGATGATGACGTCCCAACCTTCGAAGATGCGGTCGACGTTGGAGCTATCCAGTCGCTCGTTGTACTTCACGACCTTGACGTCGGGGTTCAGGTCGGAAATGAACGTCTCGGCACTGTCGACCTTGGGCAATCCCACGCGTGACGTGGAGTGCATGACTTGCCGTTGAAGATTGGACACGTCCACGACATCGGCATCGACGAAGCCAATGGTACCCACACCCGCGGCCGCTAGATACATGGCAGCGGGACAACCGAGTCCCCCCGCGCCCAGCAGCAATACCTTGCTTTGCAACAGCTTGACTTGACCCTTTTCGCCGACTTCGGGCAGCAGCAGGTGTCTGGAGTACCGTTCACGTTGGGCGTCGCTCAAGTCGGGCGGCAGCTCAACCGGATAACCGAGATCCTTCCAGCGCACGAACCCCGGGTTGGCGCTCAATACGTTCGTATATCCCAGCTCCGAGAGGGTTTTCGCGGCAAACGCGCTGCGTGTGCCTCCCGCGCAATACACCACTACCTCGGCGTTGCGATCCGGCACCTTGCCCTCGACCTGCATCTCCAGAAAGCCGCGTGGGACATGAATGGCACCGGGAATGAAGCCCTGTCGGACCTCATCCTTCTCGCGCACGTCCAGTAGGGTGAACTTGTCGCCCTGTTCCAAGCGCTGTTTGAGCTCGTCAAGGGAAACGGTGTTGACGGCTTGGCGAACTTCCGAGAATAGATCGGTGTAGGTCTTTGCCATGATGCTCCGGGGTGCCCCACGGACTACTTGCAGTCGCTCACGATAAAGCGACTGCACCGTCGCGGGGGCTGAAACGAAAGAGGTGAATGTCGGTTCCCTGCGGGTCCGGTGTCAGCGGGTTATACTTTACTTTTCCGATAGGGAAAGGGAACAAGCATTATGGGCAGCACTTTGCGGGCCGTCAAGCGGCACACGGGCACCGAAGCCTTTTCTGCGTAAGGTCTTGTCGCTCGTGCCCGACACGCCGGGCCGGCAGGTTCGCCCGCTCGCGGTTCCCGTTCCTCGCGGCACTAATCGACTGCGGCGACTGAACCGTTTGCACAAGCACGGCCCGATCTCCCCCTGTGTCCCAATCCGCGTGCGTGGTCGCCAAGGAATTGGGGCAAGCATAGAGCGCCTGTTAGGGTGCTCGAACCCTTCTTTCCACGGACGTCCCTCACCCAGCCTATGTCGACGAGCAACAACCGCCTGGGCGAACTTCTGGTTCGCGAGAAGCTGATTAGCCTACAGCAACTACGTAAAGCCCAGCAGGATCAACAAAAGAGCGGTGGGAACCTCAGCTCCACACTGGCTAAGCTGGGATACATTTCTGACGCAGAGATCACCGACTTCCTGAGTAATCAGTACCGGCTGCCTGCCATACACTTGGATGAGTACGAGGTCGAACAGGACATCCTGCGCCTGGTCGCTAGAGAGGTGTGCGACAAGCACAAACTGCTGCCCATCTCGAAAGCGGGCTCGAGCCTGGTGGTGGCGATGGCCGATCCCACCAATCTGCACGCCATCGACGACATCAAGTTCCTGACGGGATTCAACGTCGAGCCCGTGATCGCCAGTGAGACAGCCATCGCGGAAGCGGTCGAGCGCTACTACGGTCAGGGCCCTTCGTACGAGGAGGTGATGGCTGACTTCGACCTCGAGGACGAAGACATCGACTTCACCTCCGAAAACGAGGATGAAAACATCCTCGAGCTCGAGCGAGCCAGCGAGGATGCCCCCGTGGTGCGTCTCGTGAACGTCATCTTGCTCAATGCCATCCGCAAGGGAGCGAGCGACATTCACATTGAGCCGTACGAGAAGCGGTTGCGCGTGCGGTACCGCGTCGACGGGGTGCTGCTCGAGGAAATGACGCCACCCCTGAAGCTGAAGAACGCCCTGTCGAGCCGCCTCAAAATCATGAGCCAGCTCGACATCGCGGAACGACGCTTGCCTCAGGACGGTAGAATCAAGCTCAAGCTCGGCAAAAACCGCGAAATGGACTTTCGCGTGAGCGTGTTGCCCACGATGTGGGGCGAAAAGATCGTGCTGCGTTTGTTGGACAAGTCGAACCTGCAGCTCGACATGTCCAAGCTCGGGTTCGAGCCCAAGCCTTTGGCGGACTTCCAGTGGGCCATCCATCAGCCGTGGGGCATGGTATTGGTAACGGGACCGACGGGTAGCGGGAAGACGACCACGCTCTACTCAGGGCTGAGCGAGCTCAACCAACCCGGGGTGAACATCAGCACTGCCGAGGACCCGGTCGAGTACAACCTGCACGGCATCAACCAAGTGCAGATGCACGACGACATAGGTTTCAACTTCGCAGCTGCCTTGCGCGCCTTCCTTCGTCAAGACCCGGACATCATCATGGTGGGCGAGATCCGCGACTTCGAAACGGCCGAGATCGCGGTAAAAGCGGCGCTGACCGGACACTTGGTGCTGTCGACGTTGCACACCAACGACGCGCCAGCAACCATCAGTCGTCTCCTCAACATGGGTGTGGAACCGTTCTTGATCACGGCCAGCGTCAACTTGGTTCTCGCCCAACGCCTGGCCCGCAAAGTGTGCTCGGATTGCAAAGAAGTGATCCGCGTCGACCGCGCACTGCTGGAAGAAGCGGGGTTTTCTGCCGAACAGATCGACAAGGGTGAGGTCTTTCAAGGCAAGGGCTGCCAGACATGTAGTGGAACCGGGTACAAGGGCCGTACGGCGCTCTACGAAGTCATGCGCTTCGGCGAAGACCTGCGGGAGATGGTGCTTCAGGGGGCCTCGACGGCGGAGCTGAAGATGGCAGCAATCCGCGGCGGCATGCGGTCGCTGCGCATGGAGGGCATTCAGAAGGTGCTCCAGGGCGTCACCACGATTGAAGAAGTGATGCGCGTCACGATGGCCGACTAGCGGCTATGGAAACACTAGGACGGCTGGGCAAAAAAGACATCGATCATGACCGCATTAAAAGTTAATCTCCACCAACTCCTTCGAGCCATGATCGAAAAGGGGGCGAGCGACATGCATCTCACCACCGGTGCCCCTCCCCTGTTGCGCATCGACGGACAGATCATCCCCCTCAAGCTCGACGCGTTGTCGCCGGTCGACACCAAGCAGCTGTGCTATTCGGTGCTGACCGAAGAGCAAAAAATCGACTTCGAGAAGCGCAAGGAACTGGATCTGTCTTTCGGCGTAAAGAACCTATCGCGCTACCGGGCCAACGTCTTCATGCAACGCGGTGCCGTCTCGGGGGCATTCCGCGCCATTCCGTTCAAGATCCTCACCTTCGAGGAGTTGGGCCTGCCGCCCGTGGTGCCGGACTTGGCGATTAAACCGCGAGGTCTGGTGCTGGTGACGGGACCGACCGGGTCGGGCAAGAGCACGACGTTGGCGTCAATCATCGATCGCATCAACACCGAGCGCCGCAATCACATCATGACGATCGAGGATCCGATCGAGTACTTGCACTCCCACAAGCGGAGTATCGTCAACCAGCGTGAGCTCGGCTCGGACGCTCACTCCTTCAAGGACGCGCTCAAGTACGTTTTGCGCCAAGATCCCGACGTGGTTCTGATCGGCGAGATGCGCGACCTGGAAACGATGGAAGCAGCGCTGACGATTGCCGAAACGGGTCATCTCGTCTTTGCCACGCTGCATACCAATTCGGCGGCTCAGAGCATCAACCGCATCATCGACGTCTTTCCGCCCCATCAACGCTCTCAGGTCCGAGCTCAGCTGTCGTTCGTGTTGGAGGGAGTTCTGAACCAGCTCTTAATCCCGCGCGCAGGAGCACCGGGCCGCGTCTTGGCCATGGAAGTGATGGTGCCCAACGCGGCAATTCGCAATCTGATCCGCGAAGACAAGGTCCACCAGATCTACTCCCAGATGCAGGTCGGCCAAGGCAAAAACGGCATGCAGACAATGAACCAGTCGTTGTTCTCCCTATATGCGCGGCGCCTCATCACGCTTGACGAAGCAATGGGGCGTTCTACAGATCAAGACGAGCTCCGCAGCATGATCGAAACCAAGGGCGGACGGTAGGCCGAGCGCGCGATCCGGTGCGATGTAGGGCTGTGGCGTTGACCGAAGCAAACGACGTTGAGCTTGCACGAACGACGTCAGCAAGGCATGACGCCCCCGCGTCGCGCTCGATAGGAAAATAAATGTGCGGAGTATTCGGAATCTACGGACACGCTGAGGCCGCCAATCTCACGTACCTAGGGCTGCACGCGCTGCAGCACCGAGGACAGGAAAGCGCCGGTATCGCTACGAGCGACGGGCAACAGCTTTCGCTGCATCGTGGCATGGGGCAGGTCATCGATGTTTTTCAGCCTCGCCAGCTCAAGAAGCTCGTCGGCACGCACGCCATTGGTCACGTGCGTTATTCGACGGCCGGAGGCTCGTTTCTGAAGAACGCTCAGCCGCTGGCCGTCGATTATCGGCACGGCCAAATCGCCATTGCTCACAACGGCAACCTGACCAACGCCGGTATCCTGAGAGAACAGCTCGAAGAAACCGGCTCCATCTTCCAGAGCGCTGGTGACACTGAAGTCATCGTGCACCTGATGGCGGCCAGTCCCCAACGCACCACGGAAGACCGCTTGGCGGACGCGTTGAGCCGGGTGGAGGGCGCCTTTTCTCTGATGTGCCTTACCGAGACGAAGGTGGTCGCCGTACGCGACCCGCTCGGCTTTCGGCCGTTGTCGCTCGGGCGCATGAAAGGCGGCGACGGCGCGTACGTCATAGCCAGTGAACCCACCAGCTTCGGTCTCATCGAAGCAGAATTCGTGCGTGATATCCTGCCCGGAGAGATGGTGGTGTTGAGCGCCGATGGCATCAGCTCCCGCTTCCCTTTTCAAGCCCAGAAGAGCAAACGTTGCATCTTCGAGTACGTGTACTTTGCGCGCCCCGACTCGACCCTTGACGGCATCAACGTGTACGAGGCGCGCAAGGCGTTCGGTCGAGCCTTAGCTCTGGCAGATCCCGTTGATGCGGACGTGGTGGTGCCGGTACCCGATTCAGGCGTGCCAGCGACCGTGGGTTACGCCGAACAGGCGGGGATCCCCTTCGAAATGGGACTGGTTCGCAGCCACTACATCGGGCGCACCTTCATTGAGCCCCAGCAAAGCATTCGGCACTTCGGCGTGCGTCTAAAACTGAGTCCCGTGCCCGAAGTGATCCGCGGCAAGCGCGTGATCGTGGTGGATGACAGTATCGTGCGGGGAACCACGAGCCGGAAGATCGTGAAGATGATCCGCGATGCCGGTGCCAAGGAGGTTCACCTGCGCATCTCGAGTCCTCCCACGCGCTGGCCTTGCTACTACGGCATCGACACGCCCACCCGCAGCGAGCTCATCGCATCCTCCCACACGACGAGCGAAATCAACCAGTACATCACCAGCGACACGCTCGCTTACCTCTCCTACGAGAGGATGGTCGAGGCGTTGGTCGGAGCGCGACGGGCGGCGTCCGAGTCGGAGAATGCCCTCAATCCCGTGCCTACAGCGGCGCCTACGGTCAAGCGGCTAACGGTGCTTTCAAACGCTGTCGACCAGCAATCGTTCTGTGACGCGTGCTTCACGGGAGACTATCCCGTAGAATTTCGGGCATCGCCGAAATCGCGCCAGATGCGCCTGCTGGATGTGTGAATGTTCGAAAGCCTTCCCGACCGGGTTTCTATCTACGAAGTCTCCCCGAGGGACGGTCTGCAGAACGAGAAGCACATCGTTCCGACCGAACACAAGCTGCTCCTGATCCAGAGCTTGGTTGGAGCGGGGCTGCGGCGCATCGAGGCTACGAGTTACGTGTCTGCACGCTGGGTGCCGCAACTGGCGGATGCCGACCAGCTCACCGCGGACTTGAGCCGTCCGGACCACGTTCGTTTCAGCGCGCTGTGTCCGAACACTCACGGCCTGGAGCGAGCCATTCAGGCCGGGATGGAGGAAGTCGCTGTTTTCCTCTCGGCTAGTGAGACGCACAACCGGCGCAACACCAACCGCTCG
Source organism: uncultured Polyangiaceae bacterium (assembly GCA_964577325.1). Taxonomy (GTDB): domain Bacteria; phylum Myxococcota_A; class Polyangia; order Polyangiales; family Polyangiaceae; genus SZUA-265. Next base: position 3,080 of record CAZNZA010000129.1, on the reverse strand, counting down.
ATCGAGCGCTCCCTCGTGGTTTTCGAAGAAGTCGCCGCCTTGGCACTTCAGGCAGGTTTACGCGTCAGGGCGTACATCTCCACTGTCTGGGGGTGTCCCTACGAAGGCCTCGTGCAGCCAGAACAAGCCCTACATTTGGCACGCAAGCTGGTTAGCTACGGCTGCTACCAGGTGAGCTTGGGCGACACGATTGGCGTGGGCACCCCCAAACAAACCCGCGACTTGTGTCGCCTGTTCCTCGCCGAGTTCCGACCCGAGCAACTCGCGCTGCACCTGCACGATACCCGGGGTACGGCGTTGAGCAACGCCTTGGTTGGCCTCGAACTGGGTATCCGCGACTTCGATTGCTCGCTCGGTGGTATCGGAGGCTGCCCCTACGCCCCCGGGGCCGCGGGCAATTTGGCAACCGAAGATCTGGTGTATACCTTACACGGCATGGGTGTCGACACAGGCGTTCACTTGCCCGCTCTCATCGAAGCCAGCCATGTCGCCCAAAAGCTGCTGGGGCGTCCCCTGCCCGGGCGCGTTCATCAGGCGGGGCTACCTATCCCTCGCACGTAACGATGTTGCTCCCTTTCATGAAACCAAGGCCATCCAGGCGTCACGCCCGCGCGGCGCTGCGGGTAGCCAGTCTCATCTGCTTATTGGCGCTACTGCCCTCATGCACCACCGTTCGCTTTCTGAGTCAGGCTGCAGCCGGTCAGTGGCGACTGAACAAACGGGCCGAACCCATCGCCGAGTTGTTAGCCAAGCCCACGACGGACGAACGAACACGGCAACGGCTAGCGCAGGTTTTGAGCGTGAAGGCATACGGCGACCTGCATGGCCTAGACATGCACGCCAACTATGAAACATACGTGGAACTGGAACGGCCGTATGTGGTGTGGTTCGTCAACGCCAGCCACCCGCTTGCGTTCCTGCCCCTCACCTTTGGCTTCCCGATCGTGGGCGGTTTTCCAGGTTTGAGTTGGTTCGACGAGGAGCGAGCCAAGAGCTTCGCCGAACAGCTCGGGGCTCAGGGCTGGGATGTCCACGTTCGTGGCGTGAGCGCGTTTTCCACCGGCGGATGGTTCGATGACCCGGTGCTCTCCACGATGTTCTACGAACATCCCGCTCAAATTGGGTTTTTGGCGAACACGATCTTGCACGAGTCTTTACACGCCACGGTACTCATCCCGAACCAACAGTTCTTCAACGAAAGCCTGGCCTCTTTCGTGGCTGACACGATGACGCCTGATTACCTCAGCCAAGCCTATCCGGACCGGCCCCATGAGCTCAGCTTGTACCTACAGGCCCGTGAGACCAGCAAGCAGATGGTAAAGGTGCTCGTATCGACGTTCGAGCAGCTCAACCAGTTGTATCTGAGCACGTGGTCGGACGAGCAAAAGTTGGCGGAAAAGGCGCGTGTCATCGATGAACTCATCAAGCGTCTGCCTTTCGAAACCCGACCCAACAATGCAACGCTGATAGGCTTTCAACTCTATCAAGAAGGCAGCGCAGAGTTTGAAGCCCTGTTTGCCGCGTGTCAGCGCCAGTGGCCTCGTTTCATCGAGGCCGTCGACAGCCTACGAGCGGACCATTTCGCCGAGCCGCAAACGATCGATATCGGTCCGACGGTGCAGCGACTCGTCGATCAGCAATGCCTCCCCCTGCCTACGACGAGCCAACCTCCCCCGCTCAGCAAGCAGCTCCGACAACGAGCAGCACGTCGAGGCAACTGACTCGTTAGGATCGCTACGCGCCGCTTGCGCGCAATCACCGCAGAAGAATCACTGTGGGAAACGAGCGGAGGAAATCACTGTTGGCCATCCAACAGGCGTTCGACGACAAACGTGCCGTGACCTTGCAGGGCACTTTCATCCCAGTCTCCGGAAGTACTCGTGCCGCTTCGAAAGAAGCAGCTGGCGTCAGTGCAAGCATCCAGCTTCCACGCGGCCCAACTGATGTTGTTGTCGTCCATCCACTGATGCCAAAGCATCCCTTCTTCGTCACACACCGTTTTGTCTTCCACGCCGCCATCGGCCGCGGTCGCGCCCCATTCTGTCACGAACAATGGGGCGCCTAAAGCCAACGCTTCATCGGCGATGTCGCGCAGCCACTGCGTGTGCGTACACGAGTAGAAGTGGAGGGTATACATGACATCCTCCGCGTCGACCGGATCCATAGCGGGCTCGTTTACCAGTTGTGACCACTGAACCGTTCCTAAAATGATGACGCTTTGGGGATCCTCCGCTCGGATCGCCGAGATCATGCGCTCGTGGTACGGCTTCAGGTCGTCGCTCCAACTCACTTGCGTCGGATGCTCCGGCTCGTTGAAGGTTTCGTACAACACGTTCGGGTAAGCTCCGAACTCAGCGGCTATTTCCTTGAAGAAGGCTTCTGCTTCGTCGGGATTGAGATGAGCTTTGTGAGCGTGCCAATCGACCAGTACGTACACGCCGAGGTCGATGGCATTCTGAATGATCGCGCGTGTCTTGCGCTTCATGGTCCAAGGATCCGTGAGGTATCCGCCACTCGCTTCGACGCCCATGGCTGCCCGAAACAGGGTAACACCCCAGCTATCCCGCATGAAGGCCATCCCTTGTTTGTTGGTGCCGTAGCCAGCGGAATCCCAGTTCAGCCACATGCTGCTCACGCCCCGCAGTTGCAGTGCGTTACCGTCTTCGTCGACCAAGTCCAGACCATCGACACTGAGGTGACCGTGGCGGGAGACCGGTGTGCCGGCGGGGGCTGCACCAGGATCCGGTGGCTCCCACTCATCTACCGTCCACTCGGGTGCATTCCGGTATGGGCTCTCCGTCCCCTCCTGACAGCCGCCAACGGCGAGCGTGCAAGCGATGGTTAGCAAAGGGGTGAGTAAGGGGGCGCGGAGCGGGGCTCGGCGTCGAAGGAAAGCGTCAAACACAGAGAATGTCATGAGGAACCAGAGAAGCGGACGGATGAAACGCAATACCAGACGTTCAGCTGACTCTGAGCGGCTCATGTGCGGGCGCCGCAACGGCATGATCTGTGGGATCCCTGGCGTGCTGAGCATTGGTCTCATCTCGAACTGGTGAGGACGCCCGCCGATCTCGGCCGCT